>DGVM01000031.1 GCA_002395925.1 Bacteroidales bacterium UBA4284 | reverse complement strand
TTCTCGCGCCAGCGCTACTGGGGCGAACCTTTCCCCATCTATTACAAAGACGGCATACCGTGTCCCATACCCGAGAGCCAGTTGCCGCTGCGCCTTCCCGAAATCGATTCGTATAAGCCCACGGGCGAGGCGCCTCTTTCGCGCGCAAAGGACTGGACCTGGAACGGATATCCTCTGGAGACTTCCACCATGCCCGGCTTCGCAGGCTCCAGCGCCTACTATCTCCGCTATATGGACCCTCATAACTCCGAGGCCCTCGTGAGCCGGGAGGCCAATCAGTACTGGCGAAGCGTCGATCTTTATGTTGGCGGCACAGAGCATGCCACCGGACACCTTATCTACTCACGCTTTTGGAACAAGTTCCTCTATGACCTCGGTTATGTCTGCGAGGACGAACCTTTCCGCAAGCTGGTCAACCAGGGCATGATCCAGGGCCGTTCCAACTTCGTGTACCGCATAGTCGGCACCAACACGTTCGTGTCCCTTGGCCTCAAAGACAAATACGAGACCACCGAAATCCATGTCGATGTCAACATAGTTCACGCCGACAGGCTCGATATTGACGCCTTCCGCGCATGGCGTCCCGAGTTTGCCGATGCCGAGTTCATTCTGGAAGACGGTGAATACCGCTGCGGCTGGGCCATCGAAAAGATGAGCAAGAGCATGTTCAACGTCGTCAACCCCGACCTCATCTGCGATACCTACGGAGCCGATACGCTCAGGCTCTACGAAATGTTCCTCGGCCCGGTGGAGCAGAGCAAACCCTGGGATACCAAGGGCATCGACGGAGTGGACCGCTTCCTGCGCAAGTTCTGGCGCCTGTTCTACAACCGCAACGAGTGGCTAGTGACCGATGAGGAGCCCGGCAAGGACGAACTCAAGGTGCTTCACAAACTAATCGGCAAAGAGCAGGAGGATATAGAGAACTTCTCCTACAATACCACCATAAGCGCATTCATGATCGCCGTCAGCGACCTGACCGCTCTCGGATGCAGCAAGCGGGCAATTCTGGAGCCTCTCGTGATTCTGCTCAGTCCTTTCGCACCGCACATGGCGGAGGAACTCTGGGAACGCCTGGGACATTCCGGATCCGTTGCCGACGCGTCGTTCCCCGAGTTCATCGCTGCATACGCGGCAGAAGACAACATAACCTATCCGGTTCAGTTCAACGGCAAGATGCGCTTTACCATCGATATGCCCCGCAGTGCTTCTCCCGCCGAGGTTGAGGCCGCGGTGCGCAGTGCTGAACTTACTCCCAAATATGTCGGAGAACAAAAGATTGTCAAGGTTATAGTGGTGCCCGGACGAATCGTCAATATCGTAGTCAAATGAAGCACAAGGTCCTCGTTACTATCTGGGAATACTTGATCCTTACCATGGCGTGCTTCATCTTCGCCATGTCGTGGGAGTGTTTCATGATTCCCAACGGGATGTCCGCTGGCGGTATGATGGGCCTTTGCACCGTCATTCAATATGCTACGGGCGGGCTTATCCAGGCGCAGTATTCCTATGTCGCCATCAATGCGTTGCTGATAATCGTGGCAACGCTGCTGATGGGCATCGGCTTTGGTTTCAAGACCATCTATTGCATCGCCGTTTCCACTCTGGCGATGCAGATACTCTCCGGTGTGCCCGAACTGCATTCCGTTCAGGGTCAGTTCTTTTATATTCGGGAGACCCTGCTCATCCCCATTTTCGCCGGAGTGCTCGAGGCCATCGGCCTTGGCCTTACCATACGCTACGGCGGCAGTACGGGAGGTACCGACATCATTGCCGTCATGGTCAACAAGTATTGGCCTGTGTCGCTCAGCACCGTGTTCTTCGTATCCGACTTTGCGATAGTCGCCCTGCTGCTCCTGCTGCCCGACAAGATATTCGCGGACGCATGCTACGGACTTGTGGAAATCGTGACCTTCACCCTCATGATAGACATGGTCGTGGGCGGTAAGAAGTCTTCCTACCAGCTCATGGTTTTCTCCAACAAATATGAGCAGATAGCCAATTTTATTGCTAACGACATGGAGAGGGGAGTGACGATTCTCAAGGCGCAGGGCTGGTACACCGGTCAAGATAAAAATGTGCTTCTGATCCTTATCAGTCAGAAGGAGTTCCCGCTTCTGTCGAAAGTTATTAAAAATATTGATCCAAAGGCATTTATGTCTGTTTCTCCCACTCATAACGTATATGGCGAGGGCTTCGAGGAGATAAAGGCCGGAATTCACAAGAAAAAGAAGAATGAACAGTAAAAAAGTTTTGACTTTCCTCAAGGAGTATTCAATCATTACCGTCGGCATATTCCTTTACGTCCTTGGGTGGAACCTCTTCCTCATCCCCAACAACCTCGTCGGCGGCGGTGTTTCCGGTGCTGCATCAATAGTGCAGTACGCCACCAAGGGCTTCATCAAGATCGGTACTACGTATTTCGTGGTGAATGCCATCCTGCTGGTAATAGGTATGATGACCCTGGGCAAGTCCTTCGGCGGCAAGACGGTGTATGCCGTGCTCCTTGCTTCCGTAGGGCTCAATGTCTTTCAGGGCTTGATACCTGCCGAGATTACCCAGATACTCGCAATCGACAACGGTAAACTGATGAGTACCATCATGGGCGGAATCGTAGTTGGCGTCGGCATCGGCATGACCATGTCGCAAGGGGGAAGCACCGGAGGAACCGACATTATCGCATTGGTGGTCAACAAATACCGCAATGTGTCTCCGGGCCGGATGATCCTTTTGATGGACGTGGTGATTATTTTGTCCTCGCTGCTCGTACCCTCCTATACGGCAGAAGGCGTGCTACTGCCCTGGCCGGAAAAGATAACCACAGTCGTTTACGGTTTCATCCTGGTCGTCATCAACAGTACCGTCCTCGACCTTTATCTGTCTGGCAGCCGTCAGTCGGTCCAGGTGTTCATACTGTCCCACAAATATGCCGAGATTGCAGACAAGATTGCAAATGAGCTGCACAGGGGAGTAACGGTGCTGGACGGAAAAGGATGGTTTACGAAGCAGGAAACGGAGGTGCTCATGGTCATCACACGCCGCACCGACGTAAGCCTTCTGCTCCGTATGATAAAGTCCATCGATCCCAATGCATTCCTGTCCGTGACCTCAGTAACGGGCGTTTACGGTAAGGGCTTCGACCAGATAAAAGAAAAAGTTAAGGTCAAAGAATAGTTTTTACAACTATTGTAAACCTTCTCTTTTACCCCTTTTCGGACCCCTCCGCTGTCTGGGCCAAGATTTATTTTTGGCCCTGCCATGAAACAAAAAATATCTCTTCACCTACTCGCAAGGGCGATGTCGCTGGCAGTTTTGCCGCTCACCGTTCCTTGCGCGTTGCTTTCTGCCGGCTCCGTCGGACCTGCAGATATATGCGTGGATTTGTGGTGGGCGTTGCAGGTGTTGATGCTGTATCCGTCTTCTCACGAACCAGTGCTGCCATCGCTCCGTTTCGGGGCTGTATCTTTGCTGCTCGCCGCCGGCCTGACACTCGCAGGCGCCCAGGCCACACAGCATATCGTAACCGGCTCAGCCTTAGCGCTGATGTCTGCATTGTACCGCTGCCGTTGCCGTTATGCCGATGTGGCTCCGTTGTTCCATATCTCTGCGGTATGGCATGGAGTGGAGGGGCATTGTTCCCTTATACATATGGGTATAGTGCTTTGGGAGGGAGTCATGGTTCCGGCGATGGGACATTCGGCATGGACGGCGTGGTGCTGGGCCGGCGTCCTGCTGCTTTCGTACGCCACTCAGTATTATCGTATATATACGCGCAGCACCCTTTTACTGGGACGCGACAAGGAAATCCTGATCCGAAAGACGCAGCGCGGTTCGGCATTCCGCCAGCCCATCCAGTACGTCGATTCCGACAGCCGTTCTGCGGAATTGTTCAACGACGTTGTGAGGATAATGGAAAACCGTAAGCCCTGGCTGCAGGACGATTTCTCCATAGACGACCTTGCCCGGCTCGCGCATACCAATCGCGTGTACCTGAGCAAGTCGGTTAACTTTCATTCCGGGAGGAACTTCAATCAGCTCGTGAATTTCTACAGGGTGCGGTATGCCGTAGAACTCATACGCAAGGACCCGTCCCTAAGGATGAACGAAGTGTCGCGCATGTGCGGCTTCCATACCGTAGTATCCTTCAATATGGCTTTCAAGCTCAATGAGCGAATGACTCCGACGGAGTTTGCGCAATCATTGAAAAAACTTATCTAACAGTTTGGCAGTGGAGGCCAGCTTGCAGGGGGAGGTGCGATGATGTGTACCTCGCAGTGTTTGACCGGGTGCTCGAAACGGATCTCGTGAGCGTGGAGGCATATTCCCGCGTCGGGGTTGGAGCGGGGCGCGCCGTATTTGAGGTCGCCCTTGATAGGACAGCCTATTGCTCCGAGCTGGCAGCGGATCTGGTGGTGGCGTCCGGTAAGCAGTTCCACCTCGACCAGATGATACCTGTCCGTGCTGCTCAGCCAGCGGTAGTTGAGCTTTGCTCTTTTGGCGCCGGGACGCTCTGTGGTTATGTACGATTTGTTCTTGGCCTCATTCTTTATCAGCCAGTTCTCCAGCTGCCCCTGTGCAGGGTCCGGCTTGGCACAGCACAGGGCCCAGTAGAACTTGTGGAGCCCGCTCTCGCGAAGCAGCGCCCCTAGGCGGCCCAGGGCTTTGCTGGTCTTTGCGAGGATGCAGATGCCGCTGACCGGCCTGTCCAGCCTGTGCGGGATGCCTATGAAAACCTGTCCGGGTTTATTGTCGCGGGCTGCTATGAACGCCTTGTAGGCGTCTGCAAGGCATTCGTCACCTGTCTTGTCGCCCTGGATGATTTCTCCCGAGCGCTTGTTGACTATGAGCAGATGATTATCCTCATAGAGTATCCGTGCCTCGAGGTCGGAGTATTCTTCCGGTGTGAGTTCCCTGTAAAACATTCTGCAAAGATAGAAAAAAAGGAGCTGACCAGAAAACGCTTCGGTCAGCTCCTCTTTGGACTGTATGCGATTTAGAAAACGAGAACGAAGCAGAGAGCCGCCAAAAGGCCTCCCACGAGGGGACCTGCGACGGGGACCCAGCTGTAGGACCAGCCGCTGCTGCGCTTTCCCTTTATGGGGAGGATGGCATGAGCCAGGCGGGGTGCGAGGTCTCTGGCGGGGTTGATTGCGTAACCGGTAGCACCGCCGAGTGACATGCCTATGGACATGATGAGCATGGTGACAGGGAAGGCTCCGAGGCTGCCCATTCCCAGGGTGGGAGTGTTGCCCTCGGTTGCGAACGCGAGGATTACGAATACGAGAAGCCAGGTGGCCACCGCCTCGCAGAAGAAGTTGCGCCACAGGTTGCGGATGGCAGGCATGGTGCAGAACACTCCGAGTTTGGTGTCGGCATCTTCGGTTGCGTCAAAATGATCCTTGTAGAACAGGTACACCAGGATGGCGCCGAGGAAGCCGCCTATCATCTGGGCGCAGATGTAGGGGAGTACCTCCGCCCAGGCGAACTTGCCGGCGGCGGCAAGACCCAGGGTCACTGCGGGATTGAGGTGGGCTCCGGAATAAGGACCGGCGATGAATACACCGCACATGACGGCGAAACCCCATCCGAGAGTGATGACTACCCACCCTGCACCCAGTCCCTTGGACCTTTTGAGGGTGGATCCGGCGACGACACCGTCGCCAAGGAGGATCAGCACGAGAGTGCCGATCAGTTCAAACAGACATTTGGTTAACAGTTCCATATGTTTTTATTTAGTCAGTGTACGTTGTATGGCCTCTTTCCAGCCGTCTATGGCTGCATTGACGCTCTCCTTGGAGGCGGAGGGACGGAATGTACGTTCGGCCTGCCACAGGGCCTTGAGGGAGTCGATGGAATCCCAGAATCCCACGGCCAGGCCGGCCAGATATGCTGCTCCAAGGGCAGTTGTTTCCGTGACTACCGGACGCACTACGTCGGTGTCGAGGATGTCGGACTGGAATTGCATCATGAGGTTGTTGCGCGACGCTCCGCCATCGACTTTAAGGGAGCGCAGGGCGACACCGGCATCGCGGCGCATGGCATCGACAACGTCCATGGTCTCGAAAGCTATGCCTTCGAGGGCGGCGCGGGCTATGTGGGCGGCAGTGGTGCCGCGGGTGATTCCGCTGATGGTGCCCTTGGCGTACGGGTCCCAATACGGGGCGCCGAGGCCGGTGAGGGCGGGTACGAGGTAAACTCCTCCGTTGTCGGGTACCTGGTTGGCGAGGGCTTCGATTTCGGAAGACTGCTTGATAAGTCCCAGCCCGTCCCTTAGCCACTGGACGATTGAGCCGGCGACGAATACGCTGCCTTCCAGGGCATAATTAACCTTGTCGCCGATTTTCCAAGCTATGGTCGTAAGCAGCTGGTTCTGCGAAGATATTGCTTTGCTTCCGCTGTTCATCAGCAGGAAGCATCCGGTGCCGTAGGTGTTCTTGACATCGCCCGGCTCGGTGCACATCTGGCCGAAGAGGGCTGCCTGCTGGTCTCCGGCGGCGCCTGCCACCGGTACACCTCCAAGGAGGTTGCACGTGCCGTAAACCTCGCTGCACGAGTGCACCTGGGGCATCATGGAGACGGGTATCCCAAGCAGGTTGAGCAGTTCTTCGTCCCATTTGAGGGTGTGGATGTTGAACAGCATGGTGCGGGAGGCATTGGTGACGTCGGTGCAGTGCACGCGGCCGCCGGTGAGTTTCCAGATGAGCCAGCTGTCAACCGTTCCGAAACGCAGGCGCCCCTGGCGTGCAAGGTCGCGGGCGTCTTCTACGTTTTCGAGTATCCAGCGTATCTTGGTGCCGCTGAAGTAGGCATCGATGAGCAGACCGGTTTTCTCGCGTATCTTTTCTGTGAGGCCGAGGGCTTTGAGGGAATCGCAGTATTCGGAGGTGCGGCGGTCCTGCCAGACTATGGCGTTATATACGGGTTTGCCGGTCTCTGCGTCCCATACTATCGTGGTTTCGCGCTGGTTGGTGATGCCGACGGCTGCTATGTCGGACGCATAGATGCCGTTCTGCTCGAGTACGCTGAGCATTACCTCCCTTTCGCTGGCCCATATTTCTTCGGGGTCGTGTTCCACCCAGCCGGGGCGGGGGAAATATTGGGTAAATTCTTTTTGACATACGGCGACAGGTGTGCCGTCGTGGTCGAAGATGATGGCCCGGGAACTGCTTGTTCCCTGATCCAGTGCAAGAATGTATTTTTTCATAACCGTGGTTAGTAGCTGTTTGATTTTCGTCAACAAAAACCGAACGTTAACCACAAATATAATTCTTTTTGGTAAATTTGCGGGACAAAAAAACCGAAAGATGAAAGTTATATCTGTCATGACTGCTTTCGCGGCAGGACTCGTCTCCCTCTGTGCGTGCTCTGCATCCCGCCAGACCGCCGTTCAAGGCGGCACGGCGTCTTTTCCTTCCGTCTCACAGGACGGTAAAATAGCTATAGTGGCGCACCGTGGATTCTGGAACAGCGAGAATGGCGGGTGGAGCGAGAATTCCATCGCATCCCTCAAGGCTGCGCAGGATGCAGGGCTGTGGGGCAGCGAATGTGACATACATCTTACTGCCGATGGTAAAGTGATTGTGAACCACGACGATAAAATCGCAGGCAAGGCAATAGCCACCCATAATCTCGACGATTTTGCCGGCGACCTGCTTCCCAACGGCGAACGCCGTCCGACGCTGGACGAGTATCTGGTCCAGGCCCGCAAGAGCAGGACCACCAAGCTGATTGTGGAATTCAAGCCTCAGGACACGCCCGATAGGGAAGACCTTCTGGTGGACCTGGCCGTCAGCGCAATCAAGGCACACGGTCTGTACGATCCGTCCAGGGTGCTGTTCATCAGTTTCAGCCGCCATATCTGCGAGAGGCTTGCCGCCGGGCATCCTTCGTTCGTCAATCAATATCTGTCGGCCGGCGCTTTGAAGAACGAGAATCCCGAGTTGTATGCCGACAAGGGCATCAACGGCGTCGATTATCATTTCATGCTGTTCATGCTGCATCCCGATTACGTCACCAAGGCACATGCTCGCGGAATGTCCGTCAACGTTTGGACAGTCGATAAAAAGAAGGACATAGAGAACATGATAGATGCCGGCGTCGACGCCATCACTACAAACGAACCCTTGCTCGTAAGAGAACTTCTCGCAGACAAAGAATACAAAAACAAATAATATATGGTAAAAGTTAATTTAAGCGGATGCAAGTCCTTCGTAAAGGAGGCAGATTACAAGAATTATGTTCAAAAGGCCCTTCTGGCCTATGATGTGCTGGACTCCGAGTCCGGCGAGGGCAATGACTTCCTCGGATGGAAGGCGCTTCCCGACGGTACCCCCGAATCCCTTCTGAAGGAGTTCGAGGCAGTCCGCGACGATTGGAAGGAACGTGGCGTAAACCTCGTCGTCGTCATCGGCATCGGCGGTTCATACCTCGGCGCACGTTGCGCACTGGAGGCCCTCAACCACCAGTTCATCCAGCCTCAGGACCGTCCCCGCATCGTATTCGCCGGCAACAACCTCAGCGAAGAGTATCTTGCCGAGATGATGGACCTTGCAGAGCGCAGCAACGTGGCCTGCATAGTCATTTCCAAATCCGGTACTACCACGGAGCCTGCGGTGGCGTTCCGTATCGTCAAGGAGCATATCGAGCAGCGCTATGGCAAGGCCGAGGCTGCAAGCCGCATCGTCGCTGTAACCGACGCTGTGAAGGGTGCCCTCAAGACCCTGTCCACCCAGGAAGGATACCGCACGTTCATCGTTCCCGACAACGTTGGCGGACGTTTCTCCGTACTTACCCCCGTTGGGCTCCTGCCCATTTGCGTCGCCGGTTACGATATCCGGGCCATGCTCGAAGGCGCTGCCCAGGCCAAAGCCGCAGTCAGCGTCCGCAGCGAAGACAATCCTGCCGTACAGTATGCCGCGATGAGGAATCTCATCTATTCAGAACTCGGCAAGAAGGTAGAGATTCTGGTAACGTTCAACCCCCGCCTTACATATCTTGCAGAGTGGTGGAAGCAGCTTTTCGGAGAGTCCGAGGGCAAGGGCTGCAAGGGCATCTATCCCGCCTCAGCTACCTTTACCACCGACCTCCATTCCCTTGGACAGTTCATCCAGGACGGCGACCGCTGCCTCTTCGAGACCGTGCTCAAGGTAGAGAAGGCCGGACGCAGCGTTGTCATCGGCACTGACGCCCAGAACCTCGACCAGCTCAATTACCTCGCAGGCCAGCATGTGGAGCATTGCAACGCCATGGCCGCACTGGGAACCAAACTGGCTCACATCGACGGTGGCGTGCCCCAGCTCGAAATCAGCATCGAGAAGGTAGATGAGCGCAACCTCGGTCAGATATTCTATTTCTTCGAGGCCGCCTGCGGCATAAGCGCCTATCTGCTCGGCGTCAATCCTTTCAACCAGCCCGGAGTCGAGGCGTACAAGAAGAACATGTTCGCCCTGCTGCGCAAACCCGGTTACGAGGCCGCGACCGAGGAAATCCTCAAAAAGCTTTAGAATGAGAAAACGTATCCTACGCCGACAATGGTGTTAAGGCTCTGGTCCCAGGTGAGGGATTTGAGGGTTGTGCCGTCCTTGTTGACGTCGATGTCTTTGTCGTAGCAGTAATCGACCATGGAATACAGGTCGATGGCGTGGCGCTTGTTTATCTTCCATTCGACGCCGAGGCCTCCTCTGATGCGGTTGATATAGGTGTCACCGTATCCGCCGAAGGAATAATCTCCGTAGCTGTTGCTCGTTGTGCTCCAGGTCGCATTGACGTTTGGATCGTTGAATACGTTGCGCAATTCTACGAATGCGTACGGGCTGAAAGGCTTCCATCCCTTGTATTCGGCCTTGAGGCGCGATTTGAGCACTATCGGATTGGCATTCTCCTGATAAGTGTTGATGCTCTCGGTCTTGTGGGTGAATCGCAGCTGCTCGCGGATGGACAGATTCCAGTCGCCTGCCTTGTAGGTGTAGCCCAGGTTGAAGTTTACGCGATGGCGCGGATTCCAGCCTTTGCTCGAACGGTAGTGGTACATGTAGCTGTAGCTCACGCCGGTCTTGAGGCCGAAGGGGAACTTGTAACTCAGGCCTATCGTGACGGTGTGCCGGCCTATGGTGCTGAGATTGTCCTTGGTGCGCATTTCGTATTCACCCTCGAGATGCAGTCCTTTTGCAAGTTTCCAGTTGACGCCTATGCTTGTGCGCGTCTGGAAATCGTATGTCATGTCGTTCACCGTGCCTTGGGCGGAAGCGATGAGCGGAAGGCCGATGAGCCCTAAGATAAGCAGTATCTTTTTCATAAGCTATTGTTCTACAAAGTCTTTTGCCTTGGTAAGGGTGTCGATGGTAGCGGTCTGCCCTTTCTCCAGGGTGTAATAAATCTTGATGAATGCAGCGTCGCGCAGGAAGTCCACATGGCCGACTTCGACTCCGTCGATCTTTACGCCGACCCTCTTCTGGAGGTCTGCTATAAGCTCCTCGCGTCTTTCGGGAACGATGAGATCGATGCGGTCGTAAAGAATGAGCTTGGTGGATGTATGCTTGAGCCAGCGTCCGCTTTCGAGTATCCAGATAAGGCAGACTACCAGAAGGTTGGATAGCACCAGCACGCCGGCATTGCCGGTAGAGAGTACATAGTGCGGGTTGTCACCTGTGGCTCCGACCAGTTTGTACAGAGGGGCGAGTCCGTTGACCGCTGCGATTGCGATGATGACGAAAAGGTAGGTCATCTCCCGGATGGGAACCGTTTCCGTACGGTAACGTATCACTCCGAATATGGCAAAGAGACCAAGCGTAAGGCCCACTCCAACCTCTGCGTTGCCCATCATATAGAGAAGCAGCAGCATGGCGGATGAGAATACCATGAACGTGAAGTAATAGTCGCGCCTGCGGCTTTTGCGGTAGTAGAAGAACTGGACGATAAGCCAGCAGACTACAAGGTTCAGCAGAAACCTCAGGGCAAGTTCCGTGAGGCTTTGGGAAGTGGTCATCATGGCGTCCGTGATGGTCTGGACGTCGATGACGTCTTCGTCGGCGAGATTGAATTCGCCAAGTTCGTCGGGTCCTATCATAATATTGTTATTTTGTTGTTTATCTGTTTTTCGATCTTACGTACCTTGGCCTTGAACCGTCCCGATTTTACGTCGGGGTCCGTGAGCGTTATGCCGATGCAGTATTTGCTGACCCTGATGGGTTTGACCCGGTGGTCCAGCAGTATTCTCTTCATCTGGCTGTCTGCCCGGCCGTCCTGCTTGAGCTCTATTATGACACCGTTGCGCAGCGAGGCTTCGTTGCGGTTCCTCCGGTTTACGAAATTCACGCAGCTGTCTATCGTAAGCCGTTCGGTCATGGCGGGATTGACCAGGGTTATGCGGCGGAAAATGGTTTCCAGCGATGGCGTAAGCCCTTCTGCTGTGTAGCAGGAGTGGGCGGCAAGATACTCGCATGCGCCGGCGTCGGTGCGGAAGTCCTGGAAAGCGGCGGCCGGAATCTCCATTCTATTCTTCTTGGTGCGCCCGTGGTTGTTCTTGCGCTTGATTTCCAGGAACGACAGTCCGGAGGCCACATATTCACGCGTGCGTACCTTCAAGCGGTTCAGCCTGCGGTTGTGGTGGTCCAGGAACATCTGCAGGCCGGGCGTGTCGAAGTATATCGAATCGTACTGCGCAATCCTGGACCCTTCGGTCAACAGCGCCCTGTATCCGGAATCGGCTGCGTCGGACAGAATGCGGACAAGGGTCTGCTCGTCGGTCAGATACTTGGTATCTATGCGGTTGAGCAGTTTCACCGAGTCCATCTCCTGCAGGGTGATGGGGGCAAGTCGCTGGAGGACCGGCAGATGCTCCAATTCTATGTGTCTGGTTTCAAGCATCTTCGCTTATATATTCGAATATCTTTATCGTCTTTAGTCTGCCTTTGGCGTCGTAGGTGTACTGGGTCTTCTTGCGCCCGAATTCGTTGTATTCGAACTTCTTGACGCTCTGGAGCTTGTTGCGGTCGTCGTACACCATTTCGCGGCTGGCTTTGCCGTTTGCGCCGTACTCGTAGCGCTTGCGCCATTTCTGGCCGGTGGTAGTATATTCTATCTCTTCCACCTTCTTGCCGTCGGCGTTGTAGGTCGTCTGGTGGTCAAGGATGCGGGCCTTAGATTTGGCGTCGGTGTTCCATTCCTTGATGACGAGATTCTTCTTGTTGATTTTCTGGGTCGTTTCCTGTGCGAATGCTGCAGGAACGAAGAGCAGCAGGGCTGCCGAGATTGCGAGGATTCGTTTCATGGCTACCATCTTTGTCCGGAACCTCCGGAATAAGTTGAAAGGCTGACGGAACTGCCGCCGCTGACCGTTGCGCCGGTGCAGCCGTTGCCGTCGAATATACTTGTACCTCCTGATACCGATACGCCGCTCTTCAGGCTCACGTTCTTGCCGTCGGAATAGACGACCAGCGTGCCGTTGGATGAGTTGGAAGGGGTCTTGAACGTAAGGACTTCGCTTCCGGAAGCATTTAAGAGAGTATACCAGGAGCCCTTGCTCCAGGAACTGGTGGAATATGCGGTTCCGCTTATGCTGGAACCGTTTTCGAGACCTCCTACTGCGACGACATTGCCGCTCTGGAGGTAAAGCTGCTTGCCGCCCTCGGTGTTGGCGTCGAGTGCCACCTCGGGGCTGCCGGCTGTGCAGACGGCATAGACAGTTGCGCCGTCTATATAGAGGTTGCCGTTGGCATCGATTGCGTCGTTGCCTGTGGACCAGCCACATACAAGACCGCCGCTAAGATTCATGTCTCCTGCGCTGTTGATGGCGTCGTCGGCGCTCGAGAAGGCGTAGAGGGTTCCTGAGGTTACGCTCAGCTTGCCTTTGGTCTCGAAGGCTTCGTGACCGGAGGCGCTTACGCTGATTGAGCCGCCGCTGACTGTGATGTCTCCGTCAAACTTGATGCCCTTGGCGGACTTGGAAGAACTGCTCTGTTGACCGCCGCCCGGCATGCCTCCGTTCCCGGGGCCTGCAAAAGGCCTGGAGCCGCCGCCGGGCCCCCATCCGCCGCTGCCGCCTGAGGAAGAACTGCCGTAATTGGAACCGCTTACGGAAACGCTTACCGTTCCGCCCGAGAAGCTTGCGGTGCTGTCGCCGCTGATGCCTTTTCCGCCCGTCCCGGTATTGCTGACGGTGAGCGTGCCTCCGGTGATGGAGAACGGACCGTCGGATTTGATGCCGGCCGATCCGGTATATTCCGTGCCGCTGTCAGTGCTTTCCACGATGGTGCCGCCGCTGACTGTCAGGGAGATGGTGCCGCCGTTGATGGTGACCGGGCCGTCGGAAGAAAGGGCTTTCTTGCCGTCGGCGGAGGTGGAAGCCACAAGGGTGCCGTCATCTATGGTTATCCCGTCTTTGCCCCTTACGGCATGTCCTGCTGAGGATGAGGCATTTACGGTCTGAGTGCCGAGGAAGCGGATATAGTCGTCGGAGGTGATGGCCGCCTTGCCGGTGGCTTTTGCAGTAAGGAATCCGCTGCCGCTGAATACAAGCTGGCCTTCACTGAAGAATGCGGCCTTCATGTCCTGCGAGCCGTCTTCGTCGGGATAGTTCCCTTCGGCGTTTACAGCACTGTCCTGCAAGGTGCTGGAGCCCTGAAGCACTACATACGTGCGTTTGTGGTTCTGGTTGTTGATGGCTGCGCCTCCGCTGTTCGCGAGGTTAAGACCGTCGAGCACGAGAGCCTGCTTGACGGCGCCGTATATCGTGAGCGAGCCGTCTGTGCTTGATCCGGAGAGTACGTATTTGACGACGTCGGTTGAGGAAGTACCGTCAACCGTGACCCTGGAACCGTTGATGCTGACGCATCCGTTGTCGTCGCCGTCAACCGATGCTGACGAACCGGACCAGCTGATGGTGATTGTCCTGGTGAAATCGGCGGTATCTATGAAATCGAAATCTCCCTCTACCTCCTGAGGGTCGCTGTCATCGGAATCGGTGGCGATGACGGCATCGGTGGTTTCGATGGAGTCGCGGCTGCAGGATGCAAGCAGCAGCGCGGTCATACAGATGGATAAAAATACACGTTTCATAATGACATACAAAATAAGCAAGATTACTGCCACTTTGCAAATGTTTCAGCGAACAGGCTAAAAATATCGGTGAACGCTGGTTTTCTTTTCTGCCTTTTGCCTATTTTTGCACAAACGATAATATATATATGGTATTTATACGGCCCGAAGAAAAGAGAGAGAACATCCTGTATCTGATAATATGGGTGTCCGCGTTCTTGCTTTCCGCCCTGCGCATAGCGATCGGGTGCCTTGTGGGAGGGGAGCAGGCGATAGACTTCCTGTCCATCCTGCAGACCTGGATAATGATGCTCCCTTTCCTCATTGTTTTCTGCCTGCATAATTCCTTTATCGCTCCAAAGCTGGTTTACGAGAAGAACACTGCTGCCTATCTCGCCATGGTGGCTTTACTGGTGGTGGCGGTGGCCGGGTATTATGCGTGGCTGTATCCGGAGCCGGAAGACGGATTAATGGGGCCACCGCCCGGAGGCTACAGGGGCCGCCCTATCGAGCCCAATGTCATGCGGGCCATCCTCACCGTATATATGCTTGCCGCCTTGCCGCGGCAGCAGCCGGTGGGGGAGTCTCCGGACGGCGATTCCATCTTCATTAAAACCGATTACAGGACGGTGCGGGTGGCTCTTGGCGAGATTCGCTACATAGAGAGTATGAGCGAGTACGTCAAGATTTACATCGACGGCTCCCAGACGCCTGTGCTTGCCCTGCTGAGCCTTAAGTTCCTGACGGAGAAGCTCCCGGCTGAGCGCTTCATCAGAGTTCACCGCTCTTATATCATTCCGGTGGGCCGTCTGCGGGAGGTCGGCAAAGGTGAAGTCACTCTCTCGGACGGCACGATACTGCCGGTAGGAGAGATGTACCGCCAGGCGCTCAAGGATTATCTGTCCGGCAGGAGTATTGGATAATCTTCGGAATTTGCTTACATTTGTTTTTTAATGATAAAAGTATGAAATACGTTTGCACAGTATGCGGTCATGTATATGATGAGGCCGCCGAAGGAACTCCCTTCAACGAACTTCCTGAGGATTGGGTCTGCCCTCTTTGCGGAGTAGGCAAGGACCTTTTCGAGCCCGAACAGGAATAATCCGTGGACGCCCTTGAGGAAGCACGGCTCGCAATCCGGGCCGTGGACAAGGATATTGCCGCCCTCTTCGAGAGGCGGATGCATCTTGCCGCCCAGGTCGCCGGCTACAAGCGTGAACACGGTCTCCCCGTGCTGGACTCCCGGCAGGAGAAAAAGGTCGTGGCAAGCGGTATGGAAGACATTAAGGACCAATCCCTCAAGGGCTATTATGCCCGCAGCCTGGAAAATACCATGTCCCTGTCCAGGGACTATCAGGACAGCCTGATGGGCACCCTGTCCGGCATTACCGTAGGCCGCGGACTGCTCTTCAGGGCGGGCGAGTATTTTGACCTTCGTCGCAAGGTGCTGATAGTGACCGACGAAGGAGTGCCGGAGCAATATGCCCGGGCCGTTCTCTCTGCTTGTTCCGACGGCCATATCCTTACGGTAGCGGGAGGCGAGGATGGCAAGACTCTCGAAGGTGCCGCCCGCATCCTGGAAGAACTGCTGTCGCTTGATTTTACGAGATCCGATGCAGTTGTAGCCGTCGGCGGCGGCGTAGTCGGCGACATGGCCGGCTTTGCTTCAGCGTGCTACATGCGCGGCATAGACTATTACAATGTTCCCACGACCCTCCTCTCGCAGGTGGATTCTTCCGTCGGCGGCAAGACCGCGGTCAACCTCGCCGGAGTCAAGAACATTGCCGGAGCGTTTCACAGTCCCAGGGCGGTTCTTGTGGATACCGACACCCTCGACACCCTGTCAGACAGGCTTTTCGCCGAGGGCATGGCCGAGCTGGTAAAGATGGCCGCAACTTGCGACGAGGCCCTGTTCTCGCGTATAGAGAACTGCTCCGACCTGCGCTCTCAGATAGGGGAGTTTATCGAGGACGCCCTGCGTATCAAGATGTCCGTCGTGCGCCAAGACCCTTATGAGCAGGGCCTGCGCGCCGTCCTTAACTTCGGCCATACGATAGGCCATTCCATAGAAGCGGCGGCACAGGGAAAGTATTATCATGGCGAATGTGTGGCCATGGGCATGCTGTACATGAGCGACGGCCCGGCACGCGAACGTCTGGAACGGCTGCTGACAAGGCTCGGCCTTCCCGTTGCCGACGAGTTTGACACCGATACCCTTATGTCTTATGCCGCCAGCGACAAAAAACGCAGCGAGGCAGGCTTCAAGATCGTTACTGTCAGCAATATAGGCTCATTTGAATTCGAAACCGTAAGCGCATTGCAGCTGCGCGGCATAATACAGCGTTACAAATGAAGAACAGCATAGGAACCAGCGTGGTGCTTACCCTCTCGGGGGAGTCGCACGGCAGCGGAATCGTAGCCATCCTTGACGGAATGGCGCCCGGAGTCCCTGTCAGCGAAGAATTTATCGGCCGGCAGCTCTCGCTCCGGCGTCCTTGCGGGGCAGGCGAAACCGCTCGCCGCGAAAAGGATGAGTTCCGCATAGTGAGCGGAGTGCTGGACGGGCACACCACCGGTGCTCCCATTGCCATATTGATTCCCAATGAAGACGTGCGCAGTGCCGACTACCAGTCGTTCGACGGCCTTGCGCGCCCTTCGCATGCCGATTTTGCCGCCCACGTCAAATACGCCGGCTTTGAGGACCGCCGCGGCGGAGGGCACTTCAGCGGGCGCATCACTGCAGGAATCGTCGCTGCCGGAGCAATAGCCCTCAGCGCCCTCAAGGCAAAGGGGATAAGCATAGGCACGCACATCCTTTCCTGCGCCGGAGTCAGCGACGTCCCGTTCGACCTCGATCCGGCAGCCCAGATTGAGCGACTGGACGGCATGGCTTTCCCTGTGATTTCCGATGTCCGTGCCAGCATGGAGGAGCGTATCCTTGAGGCCAGGTCGTCCGGAGATTCCGTAGGCGGCGTTATACAGACGGCGGTCTGCGGTCTTCCGGCGGGCGTGGGCGAGCCATGGTTCGGCTCCGTAGAGGGCGTCATCGCCAACGCCATGCTGTCGGTCGGAGCGGTAAAGGGGATAGAATTCGGCAGCGGTTTCGCCCTTGCCGGAATGAAGGGTTCCGAGGCCAACGACCCCTGGTGCCCGGGCCCCGACGGTCCGCGTACGCTTTCCAACCACAACGGCGGCGTAAACGGCGGCATCACCAACGGCATGCCGCTCGTGTTCAGCGCCGTAGTCAAACCGACTCCTTCCATCGGCCTGCCGCAGCAGACGGTGGACCTGGACGGAGAAAAGGGTGCAACCATAACCATCACAGGCCGTCACGATCCTGCCATCGTACGCCGTATCTGCATAGTAGCCACCAGCATAACCGCCATTGCACTGTGCGACCTGCTGGCATTGCGCTTCGGGACTGATTATCTTCGCGCAATATGACATTCGGTCTGATAGGGGAGCATCTGGGGCACAGTTTTTCGCGTCTGATACACGAGCATCTTACCGGACTGCCCTACGAACTGCGTGAACTGCGTCCCGACCAGCTCGGGCCTTTCCTGCAGTCGGAGCCCTTCGGAGGCGTAAACGTAACGATCCCCTACAAGCAGGCGGTCATTCCTTACCTTCACGCTCTTGCGCCCTCGGCAAGGCTGACCGGTGCCGTAAATGTCATCGTAAGAAACCCCGCGGACGGCACGCTCACCGGGCACAATACCGATTTCGACGGATTCCTTTCCATGGCGGAATCTGCCGGGGTGGTGCTGGACGGAGCCAGCGTCGTAATACTCGGAGCCGGTGGCGCCGCAAAGGCTGTGGCTGTAGCGGCGATAAGCGCCGGCGCCCGTAAAGTACGCTTTGCAGTGCGTCACGATTTCGGCCCCGACAGACTGCCGATAGACGAGCCGCAGGCCTTTGCCGACTGCGAGGTGCTTGTAAATGCGACGCCCGTCGGCATGTACCCCGGAATATGGGATAAACCTTTCGACATCAGCACTCTGCCGCATCTACGCGGAGTGCTTGACTGCATCTACAACCCTATCAGCACCCCTCTTGTGCTCGATGCCCGCGAACGCGGAATTCCCAGCGCCGGCGGCCTTATGATGGTGGTCTCGCAGGCGGTGCGTGCCGCGGAACTGTTCCATTCGTGCAGTTATGGCCCCGATGCTGTTGAGGATGAATATCTTACGCTGTTGAGGGAACGCCGGAACATAGTTCTTACCGGCATGCCATCCAGCGGTAAAAGCACAGTGGGAAAGATGCTTGCCGCCCGGCTCGGCCTGCGTTTTACCGATACCGACGACATAGTACGCACCTTTGCCGGAATGGATATACCGGAAATATTCTCCCGTTGGGGCGAAGCAGGTTTCCGCAAGTATGAAAAAGCGGCGATAGAATCCCTTGCTCCGGAACAGGGCTGCGTGATAGCTACCGGAGGTGGCGCAGTGTTGGATCCCGACAATGTCAGGGCCCTGAGACTCAACGGTATCCTTGTCTTCCTCGACCGCTCGCCGCATCTTCTTCAGCCTACAGCGGACCGTCCGCTTTCGCAGGGGCGTGCAGCTCTCGATGCGTTGTACCGCAAACGCTTGCCGGTATATACCGCTACGGCCGACGTCCGCATCAGCAACGACGGTACTCCGGAAGAGGCATTGCAAAGAATTCTCAATTATGTTTGACAGAAACAAAAACATACTAATCGTGGGCCTGGGGCTCATCGGAGGCAGTTATGCCGAGTCCTTGCGAAGGCAGGGCTGGTACGTTGGCGCCATTACCCGCAGCGACGACAGCATATCGTATGCCCTCGAAAGGGGGATGATCGATTCGGGCGCAACCGAGGTTACGGCAGAGTTTGTGGGCCGCTTCGACCTGGTCGTGTTCGCCCTATATCCTCATGTGCTGCTGGAGTGGCTTGGCAGATATCAAGTTTTCATCAAGCCCGGAGCCTTGCTTACCGACGTAACCGGCGTCAAAGGGCCTGTGGTTTATGTAGTCCAGAAGATGCTCCGCCCCGACCTCGAATTCGTGGGAGCCCATCCCATGGCGGGCCGCGAAGTCTATGGCGTGCGCAATGCCGACAGCCGTATCTTCCGGGGAGCCAATTATATAGTCACTCCTACCGAGGCCAATACCCCGCAGGCTGTAGCAGACGTGGAGGAACTTGGAAGAGTGCTCGGATTCGCTCGAATAGTGCGCCTTTCTCCAGAGGAGCACGACGAGATGATAGGCTTCCTGAGCCAGCTGACGCACTGTATCGCCGTGGCCCTCATGAACTGCAAAGACAACAGCCATCTGTGCAAATATACCGGCGACTCCTTCCGTGACCTTACGCGTATAGCCCGCATAAACGATGAAATGTGGTCGGAACTGTTCCTGCTCAACCGCGACAAGCTGCTGAAGGAGATTGACCTCTTTTCCGCGCAGATGGAAAAGATACGTACGGCCATTGCAGAAGGCGATTCCGAGAGCCTTCGTTCGCTGATGCGCCATTCAACCATTCAAAGATCCCTGTTCGACAAACCAGAAATATGAACCTTCAATTCAACCGAGAACTTTTTACGCCGTCGGAGCTAAAGGAAATGTACCCCGTGCCTTCACAGGCGGCCGGGAATAAAGCCTCTAACGACAAGGCCGTACGCGAGGTGCTCGACGGAACTTCCCGCAAGATGCTCCTCGTCATAGGCCCTTGCAGCGCCGACCGCGAAGATGCCGTAATAGATTATATATCCCGCCTTCGTCCGCTTCAGGAGGAGGTGGCCGACAAGATAGTCATCGTTCCGCGTATATATACGAATAAGCCGCGCACCACGGGCGAAGGCTACAAGGGCATGTTGCACCAGCCCGATCCCTCGGCCCGGCCCGATCTGTTCAAAGGACTGATATCCATAAGGAAACTGCACCTGAGGGCTTTGTGCGAAACAGGCTTCTCCTGTGCCGACGAGATGCTCTATCCCGAGAATCACATATTCCTGTCCGACCTGCTGTCGTATGTGGCGGTGGGGGCCCGCAGCGTAGAAAACCAGCAGCACCGTCTGGTTGCGAGCGGTCTCGACATTCCCGCCGGCATGAAGAATCCCACCGGCGGCGACTTGAGCGTGATGATGAATTCCATACGTGCCGCTCAGCACGGCCATTCTTTCATATATCGCAACTGGGACGTTCACAGCAGCGGAAATCCTTTTGCGCACGCGATTCTCCGCGGTTATGTGGACAGCCATGGAACCTCACATCCCAACTATCATTACGAAGACCTCCGGCGCCTTGCCGACCTGTATGCCGCAGGCGGATTCGTCAATCCTGCCGTCGTGGTAGACTGCAACCATTCCAATTCGGGCAAGCGCTATGAGGAGCAGGGGCGTATCGCCAAGGAGGTGCTTCACAGCGCCCGCCAGTGCGAAACCGTAGGGGCGTTGGTAAAAGGCTTGATGATAGAATCTTACATCGAAGATGGATGCCAGGCGGCAGGGGAGCATGTGTATGGCCGCTCCATAACCGATCCGTGCCTGGGCTGGGAGAAGACACGCCGGCTGGTGCTCGAACTGGCCGAGCTTATCGCGTAGGCTTTTCTTCCAGACTCTTCTGCAGGCACTCGAGGGTGTTCTCCATCAGCATGGCCACGGTCATGGGCCCTACCCCTCCGGGGACGGGGGTGATCCAGCCTGCGACATTGCTGACTGCGTCGAAATCCACGTCGCCGACGAGGGAACCGTCGCTACGGCGGTTGATGCCAACGTCTATTACGATGGCACCGCTCTTTACCATGCCGGCGCCGATGATACCGGCCCTGCCGGTTGCAGCAACGAGTATGTCGGCCTCCCGGGTTATGTCGCCAAGACCCTGCGAACGGGAATGTGCGATGGTGACGGTAGCGTTGCGGTCGAGAAGCAGTTTGGCCACCGGTTTGCCCACTATGTTGCTGCGTCCTACGACCACGGCACGCTTGCCGGAGATATCCACTCCAGTGCTGTCTATCAGGCGTATGATGCCCTTGGGAGTGCAGGGAACGCTGCACGGACGGCCCAGTTGCAGTGCCGCTACGTTGGCCGGATGAAAGCCGTCAACGTCTTTTGCCGGGTCGATGGCGTCGATTATCCTGCCTTCGTCGATATGTGCAGGGAGGGGCAGCTGGACCAGTATCCCATCGACTGACGGATTAGCGTTGAGGGTGCGTATGGTTTCCAGGAGCCGCTCCTCGCTGACGTCGGCGGGTAATTCTATGCCTAAACCCTTGATGCCTACGAATTCTGCGGCGTTTATCTTGCTTCTGACGTAGGTGCGGCTTGCCTGGTTGTCGCCTGCAATGACTACTGCTAGGCATGCGGGTCTGCCGGCCCTTTCGGCGAGCTCGGCCGCACGCAGTTTGAGAGAGGCTTTGACGCCTTGAGAGATGCTTTTACCGTCTATTATCATTACAACAGTCCTATGGCTTTGTTCCAGGAAAGCGTGCGATAGAATTGATTAAGCTCGTGGAGCTCATGGTACGGCTTGTACATGCTGAGTCCGCAAACCCTTTCCAGAGGAAGACCTATGAATGCGTCGGTGCCGGCGGTATAAACTATGGCCTCGGACAGGGCCGCGTCGAGGGCGGCAAGCTCTTCTTCGGGGATGCCGGACTGGGCGAATATGTCGCGCAGGTCGAAGAACCAGCGGAGGTTGTTGTAGAAGTAGGGCTGCACGTTGTCGTGGGGCGTATCTATGATCTGCTCCCTGTATTTTGACACGAGATCGCGGCAGGCGTCGGCAAGCGGCTCGAGCCTGTTGCAATCGACTATCGTTACAGTAGCGGAACGCCTGGAACCTGACTGGGCCTCGTAAAACTCGTAATACTCTCTGGCGACGCTGGTTGCATCGGGATTGAAGGTGTTCAGAATAAGGGGCGCCATGGTCCTGTAGCTCAGGCCGTCAACCAGTACCTCGGTAGGGGAGAACAGCAGCAGGTCGCAAAGTCCCCTCGCTTCGTATGCGGTCTCTATGCAGCCCATCAGACACGAATCCATGAAGATGTAGTCCATCTTTACGGGTATTGCGTCTCGAAGCTCAGTGATGTTTATTCCGGAGCCTTTTACACTTTCTATGCAGATGTCTTTGGTATCTGGCGTGCGGGAACTCTCCTGCCCGAACACTATGGCGGAACTCTCCTTGTATCCGGCGGGTATCCATCCTTTGCCGTGCGAGGAAATGATGAGCCCGCAATGCGGGGCGGGGAATAGGTCGAGGGCGTCGTTTATTACCTTACGCATCACTTCGGCCGTGGAACTGATGTCGGTCGAAGGGTAACGCCTGAGGGTGTCGCGGTGGTTCGTGCCGTCGGGGTCGCTCCAGGCGCGGAAAAGTACCGGCTCGGTGGGAATGTCGTAGTAACCGTAGCGGGCGGGCATGTGGGAATACACGAGAAAGACATCTCCGCTCTTGAGAGTGGGGAGCTTGCTGTTGCATATGTCTTCTATGTCTTCCGCGATGGAAGACGACAGGTTGCTCATGGCTGCGGCGTACATTATCGTAAGTCTGTGCAGGGGAGGCGTCTGGGGTTCGAAAACGGAACACGACGCCATTGCAAGGAGCGCTGCGGACAGGAAGAGATTTCGGATTACATTCTTCATAAGATTACAAATATACTGTTTTTTTTATATTTTTGTATGTGGACCGTTTTTCATATTATCTATCAATCGAGAGGCAGCTGTCTGCAAATACCGTAGCTTCCTATGGCACGGAGTTGTCGGCATTCCTCGCCTTTTACGGGAAAGACGCGGCAGGGTGCACCTCCGAAGACGTGGAAGCGTACCTGTCGTACCGTTCCACACAGCTGAGCAAGCGCAGCCAGGCCCACGCCCTCAGCGCCCTGCGCTGCTATTTCGACTTCCTCATCCTGGAAGGAGAGCGCAAGGACAACCCCTGCGACAAGGTTGACGCCCCCAAACTCGGGCGTTACCTGCCCGACGTGCTCTCGGTAGAGGAGGTAAGCGCGATACTGGATGCGGTGCCCCTCGACTCTCCGACCGGCATACGCGACAAGGCCATTCTGGAAGTCCTCTACGGCTGCGGCCTGCGAGTGTCGGAGGCCTGCGGCCTGCTTATCTCGCACATCGATTCCGAACGCTCGTTCGTGCGTGTCGTAGGTAAAGGCGACAAGGAAAGGCTGGTCCCCATAGGGCAGCCTGCCCTGGACGCCCTCTCGGAGTGGTTCCCGGTACGTCCGGAGCCCGAAGCGCAATATGCCGACTATGCCTTCCTGAACCGCTTCGGAAAGCCCCTGAGCAGGGTGTCGGTGTTCAACATGGTAAAGAAGAGGGCCCTTCAGGCGGGGGTGCGTAAGTCAATCTCGCCCCATACTTTCCGGCATTCTTTCGCCACCCACCTTGTAGAGAATGGCGCCGACCTGCGCGTAGTCCAGGAGATGCTGGGCCACGAGAGCGTGCTTACGACAGAAATCTACACCCACATCGACTCACGCACCTGGCAGGCCGAAGTGCTGACCCATCATCCAAGGCGATAGGCCCTCAGCGGGGCCGGTATTCCCGCATCCGGACGATTTTCCCGTCTTTCCAGGACATATCTACGGCGGTGCCGCGGCGTGTCCTCAGCCCCTTTGCGTATCCATCTTTCCATTCAGCCGGCAGGGCGGGGAGGGGAGTCAGCGTACTGTCGGTGCTGTGCAGGAGCATTTCCATGATGCCGGCACAGCCGCCCAGGTTGCCGTCTATCTGGAACGGGGAATGGGCGTCCAGGAGATTGGGATAGGTGCCTCCGCCTCGCCGGGCGTCGGGACCTTTGTAGCCGTCGGGACTTACATACCGCAGCAGCCGGCGCAGCATGCGGTATGCGCTCTGGCCGTCACGCAGGCGGGCATACAGGTTCACCCTCCAGCCGCAGCTCCAGCCGGTTGTTTCAAAACCTTTGATTTCCAGCGTTTTGTGCGCTGCTTTCGCAAGCGGGCCGTCAATTATCTGGTGCCCTGGATATACGCCTATGAGCTGGGACTGGTGACGGTGCTGCGGATCCCAGTCCTGCCAGTCATGATACCATTCCTGTAGGTGTCCGTCTGCTCCGATTGAGTAGGGACGGAGTTTTGACAGGGCCTCGCGCGCCTGAAGGATGAAAGCCTGATCCGTGCCCAGCGTCTCGGCGGCGGCAGCAGCGTCGCTTAGACATTCGCGTATGATTGCAAGGTCGGCAGTGGTTCCGTACAGCGTGGAACCGGCAAAACCTTCTGGTGTAACATAATAGTTCTCCGGAGACGTCCCTGGCGAGGTGATGAGCTGCCCGTCTTTCTCCACCAGCCAGCCGAGGCAGAACCGTGCCGCATCGCGCAGTACGGGGTAGTCCCGCTGCAATGCCTGCTTGTCGCGCGTAAACAGCCAATGCTCCCAGATATGTGTGGCGAGCCACGCACCTCCCATGTTCCAGTTTGCCCAGGACGGGTCGCCGTCACCCAGTCCCACCGGCGTCGCCATTGCCCAGATGTCGCTGTTGTGTCCGGCGCTCCAACCCTCAGGAATGCCGTACATGCGTGCCGCTACGTCTTTTCCGTTGCGGCTCAAAGGGTGCAGGAAGCCCAGCAGCGACTCGTGCATCTCGGGCAGGGCGGCCGCTTCTGCAGGCCAGTAGTTCTCTTCCAGGTTGATGTTTACGGTATAATTGCAGCTCCACGGCGGGTCCATGCTTTCGTTCCAAAGTCCCTGCAGGTTGGCCGGTACCGCCTGCGTACGTGAGCTGCTTATAAGCAGATAGCGTCCGTACTGGAAGTAAAGGGCCTCCAGGGCGGGGTTGCGCTCGCCCAGGTCGGTGTAACGCCGCAGCTGCACGTCGGTAGGGAGTGCGGCGACGGAATCGGGAGTGCTGCCAAGGTCCAGTCTGATCCTGTCGAAGAGGCTGCCGTAATCTGCCAGATGCCTTTTGAGGAGCCCTGCAGCGCCCTTTTTCGCAGCGTTTGCAATGGCTGCATCGGCAAGCTGTCTGTATGGTTTTCCTTGGGCCACCGGGTCTTTGCCGGCGCCGTTGAAGCTGGTGGCATTTACGAGGTAAAGGGTGACGTTGCGGACGTCCCGCATTTCGATTACGCCGCCATCGGTACTTATGCTTCCTTCCGAGGATTCTGCCTGCAGGATCGTACGGAAATGGATGCCCCGCTGCGGGTCGTAAAGATATTGGGCGGGCGCAATCTTGCTGTAGTCGTAATAGCCTGGATATGAATGGTATGCTACGTACCCGTCGAGGCCGGCGGATGTTCCTTCTCCGAAGGACGTACAGGGGAGGGGCGAGACGACGGAGGCCTTCAGGTTGAAGGGGATGCCGCAAGTTATCCTGACCACAAGGACGGAGTCTGGCGCGCTGACGAAATACTCGGCCCGCATGGGAGCGCCGTCACGCTTGTATTCCACCGTTGCGACGGCCTTTGCGATGTCGAGAGTGCGGTTGTAGTCGCTTACGGTGCAACTGTCGTACTGCAGATGCAGTGTGCCGAGCGGCAAATAGGTTTCGCTGAAATGCCCCTGGAGACGCCGCTGCAGCCTTTCGGCGGCGTGGTAGTCCTCACGGTCGAGGGCTTCCCTGACGGCACGCAGCGTCTGCCCGCCGCTGCCGTCGAGGCCGCACGCTACAAGGTCGGGATGGAGCGCGCCGCGGTCGGGCTCCCCGGTCCACAGGGTTATGTCGTTGAGGGAAATGTGTTCGTTTACAGGGTCGCCGTAAACCATTGCTCCAAGCCTTCCGTTACCCAGCGGGAAGGCCTCTTCGAAGTAAGCGGCAGGCTTGTCGTAGCGCAGGATCATCGGAGTTTCGGGCGCCGCCGTGCAAGCCGCAAGAACAAAAGAAACAAGTAGCGGGAAAAATCTTTTCATGCATTGCAAAGATAGTTTCAAGTACTTGAAACACAAAAAATAATTAGTAACTTTGCAGACTTTTTTACCGAACACAATTATAACCATTCTATGATAACACGCAAGAAGTATTCTGCGCCCCGCTTGTGGGCGGAAAACGTGGAGCTGGAAAGCATGCTCCTCGCCCTTTCTTCATCTGAAGGAGAAGATCTTACAACCGGAGAACTCGACCCGTGGTCTGTCGGGGGAGAATTTTAAAATGGAGGACAAAGTTATGAAAATCAAGTATTCAGCACTTCTTTTCGTTTCTGCCCTGGCACTCTTTTCAGCTTGTAAGAAAGAGCTAGCAGCTCCCGTAGCGCCGGGTCTCGGCAACATCTGTGCATATATAGACAACTCCGATAGCAAGACAGCCTACGACGGCGAGACAAAGTTCAGCTGGGTAGAGGGTGACGCGGTGCGCGTCGTGGTTACCAACGTCGAAACCGGCAAGGCCGACCGCTATTCCCAGTGGGCCCTTTCTTCGGGCACCGAGGTCGATTTCGAGGGTACTACCCCCGACGGCGTGACCTGGGAGGCTACCGGTTTTGCGATTTATCCTTCCCTCGACCACGGCGGCTCCAAGGCTGACGGCCTCACCGTTACCCTTCCTTCCGTTTACGAGGTCAGCGGCGACAACTTCATGTCCATCATTCCCCTCATCGGACGCGCCGACGCCGACAACGCACTCAGGTACAGGTTCCGTACGGCAGTGGGTATCCTCAAAGTCCGTCTTGCCAATGTTCCCGCAGCTGCAAGGCTCCTGACCCTCAATACCTCAGCTACCGTTAGCGGCGAGTTCCCCCTCAACGGTGTCAGCGCCGAGAACGGTCTTCAGATGAGCGAGGTCCTGAGCGGCGGCAATACGGTCTCCGTAAAGTTCCCTCAGCCTGCACAGGGCAGCGACTTTACCGTGTATATCCCCGTTCCAGTCGGCACTATACCCGCAGGAGCGACGTTCAGCCTTTGCCGCGAAGACGGCTCTGCGCTTCTCACCACACCCGCAACCGTGAGTGCCATTCATGTAGTCCGCAATGAGCTGCTCAACATAACTCCCAAAGCGCCTATCGCTTATGAGGCCCCTTCCGTCGACCTGACTCCCGTTCTCGGCGAGTACGACATGGTCACGACCGCAGGTCCTTATTCGAGCAACAGCACTCCCGGCGCCCTTGTAATCGCAAAGAGTGACGACGCCTCCAAAGGCAATGTCATGATGACAATGTTCGCAGGCGTACCCGGCAAGCAGTACGGCACCTTCGACGGCGAGCTGATAACCTTCCCCAAGGCTCAGATTTTCGGCGCCAATCCTTATGAAGACGCTGCCGACAAGCCCTATGTCGCCATCGATTTCTTCGACGAATCCGTAGTTGACGCCCAGTTCCAGCTCGTAGGCGCCGGTAAGATAAAGGCCGTCAACGCCAAGGCTATTGGGCTCCGCACCTGCACCGAGGCCGACTGGGCTGAGTACGGCGGCGGCTGGCCTTGGGCACTTTGCTTCGACAGCGTGTACGCAGAGCTGCAGGCCGGAAGGACAAGGCTCGAGCTCACCGAATCCATGATTTCTCCTGTCGCTACCGAAACCGCCGAGGGCAGCGTTGCGGGCCTTGTTGACGGCAACGCAAGTACTTACTGGCATTCTCCTTACACGGTGGCAGGCAGCTATGACGCCACCTATGGTATCTATATCGACATCGATCTGGGCGAAAATACCGTAAGCGACTTCGACATCTGCTTCAAGCTCAGGGATTGCTACAACGATCATGCAGACCATGTGAAGGTATTCGCCTCTGCCGACGGCTCCAGCTGGGGCAGTGCAGTTGGTGAGATGAGCGGCATCTATTCCAGTTACGGCGTAGCCGCCTGGGTGCCCTTCATCGCCTGCAAGGCCGCTTCGCCCGTACGCTACATCCGCGTCGCGATTCTTCAGGCCAACGGCTACAATGGCGCATCAGACCTTACAACTACAGGTTGCACGCATATGGCCGAGCTGCAGGTCTGGAAGCGTAATTAATTGATAATTATGAAGAAAAACTATATAGTTCCAGAGGTTTCTGTGAGCGGGCGATTCCTGGAGGATGGCCTGCTGGAGGTGTCGGGCCGTTCTGCCGACATGGGATATGAAGAGAATACCGATATCGGTTGGACCTATTAATCCGCATCGCCATGAAAAAATACATGCTTTTTGTTGCGCTTGCGGCAGCAGCGCTGGTCTCCTGCAAGAAGGAGATAGTGACCGTCCCTTCGGGGCCTGATGCGCAGGAGCCTGCGGCACAGGCCACCGAAACCGTATCGGCCGTCATCGACGAGCCCGTCTCCAAGTCGGATTATACCATATCCGGCGGTACGGCTTCCTTCGGATGGACCCAGGGAGACGCCTTTTATCGTCTCGTGCGCAAAATCGACACCGAAAACGAGGGCTATTATACCGACTACGACCATTATACCTATTCGGCCGCGTCCATCGACGGTGCGAGGGCTACTTTCAACGGTTCTGCAGTAGGTTCCGCTTATGAGGATTCCGGCTACGCGCTTTATCCCGCCGGCAAGTCGAACGGAGCCAATTTTACGCATCTTTCCGGAAGCACTCTCTACTTCAATCTGGGCGAAAGCCTGGTGTACGATGCCGCCAATCCCCTCAAGGACATAGTTCCCATGGTCGGTACGCTTGCCGACGGCGAGTACTCTTTCAAGCCTGTAACGGGCGTAATCGGCATAAATGCCAAGAACATTCCTGCGGATGCGACTTCCATTTCCATTTCGTCCACCAGCGGGGGATTCAGCGGCAATTCCGTCAAGATGACGGGAGACAACGATGCCAAATACCGCACCAACATAGGCAACCTCGTCGGCGAGTCCAGCATCGGTCTCAGGAACACCTGGTTCACCGCGGGTACATCCAAGACCTTCACCTTCTCCGGACTCGATGCGGCGAAGACCTATGCATTCTATTTCCCCGCCCCCGTAGGCACTTATACCGACCTCACCATCACTCTAAAAGCCGGTGATACGGTGCTCGGTACGGTCAAAGCCAACGGTATTTCGCTTAGCGTCACCCGGGCCAAGATCATAGACATCGCAGCCGTCATCGATTTCAGCAGAAGCAATTATGCCAAGATTGCCCTTTCCGGTACGTCCTCGGCTGTTTCTGCCTATCTTGAATCGGCAAGCCCTGCCGTCAAGAGCGTCAGGCTTGCTGTAGCAACGGGCGAGGCGGATGCCCTTGCCGCCGCTGCGGCTTCGTCTCTTGAGATCACTTCGGCCGGATCGGCAAACGCCGTAGAAGTTACTGCCGGTCTGAGTGCCAGCGGACTGTATTACCTTGGCTATGTGGCATACGGCGCATCCTCGAACGAAATTGTCAGCGGAACCCTTCCGGTGTACTATATTTCCGCAGCCGATGCAGCCGATGTGGCCGGAACGTACAAGAACGCCTATTATAAGTCGATATATCCCGAAAGCATGACAAGCAACGGAGATGACACCATCACTTTCGAGATAAGCGACGACCCCTCCAAGGGCAACATAATGCTTACTCATGCATTCGGCTTCTGCTGGGACGTATCGCGCAGTACGCACAGTTCTCTCACCACCTACGATTTCAGCCAGTTCTCCGACGGCAGCCCTGTGTACGGATTCTACAATCCGGCCAGCAGCAATCCAAAGCTCGTTTTCAGCAACATCTCCGACCAGATTTTCTACTATGACGCCGGAGGTTATCCTCACTTTATCTGCGAGTATGGCAACAATGTGCTTCGCTTCGGATTCGACAGCAATGCCTACAACGGCACCACCTACGATGTAATCTGCTGGGGAGGATACCTGATGAACTGCTACACCAATACATCGAGCTACGATTTGTACTGGCAGCAGTTTGGAGCCAACAAGATTTGACGATTGCCGAGCTCTCGGTAGATTAAAGCCGTCGGATCAGCCTTGGAGCTGGCCGGCGGCTTTTTCTTGCTTGGAAGAGACGGAAAAATCCAAACAGCTTCTTATTGTGAAAGCTATTGCGAATTCTAAAATATGTTATATCTTTGTAATATCAAAATGATATTATAATCTTTAACAGTTCCTTTCGCTTATGGAGAACAACAAAGAAATGGCCTATAAAGGTCTCGTATTGAATGGCTTTCTGGCCCTGCTCCTGATTCTGGCCTTTTTGGCCTGCGCCATCTTCTGCTTTGTCATGTCAGATGCCGCCGGTCCTCTGGGACTTGTCGGTGGCCTGCTGATGGTTTTTACGATGATATGCATGGCGGGATTCATCAAGCTGGAGCCCAATGAGGCGTCCGTGCTTGTGTTCTTCGGCAAGTACAAGGGTACATTTACCCGCACCGGCTTTTATTGGCTGAACCCTTTGATGAGCAAGAAGAGTGTCAGTCTGAGGGCTCGCAACCTCAATCCGGAACCCATAAAGGTCAATGACAAGGTGGGCAACCCGGTCTTGATAGGCATGGTGCTGGTGTGGAAGTTGGAAAATACTTATAAGGCTTTGTTCGAGATTGACAGTCAGTCTCTTGCACCTTCTGCCGGACACGGCTCCTCCGCTCGCTTCCTTTCCCAGGCCTTCGAAAACTTCGTGCGGGTGCAGAGTGATGCGGCCCTTCGCCAGGTAGCAGGCTGCTATGCCTACGACAATCCCGATACGGCCGACGAACTCACGCTCCGTAGCAACGCGGACGAAATCAACGAGAAACTCGTCACCACGCTGAACGAACGCCTGTCCATGGCTGGCATCCATGTGACCGAGGCACGTATCAACTATCTGGCTTATGCACCGGAAATCGCTGCCGTCATGCTGCGGCGCCAGCAGGCGGATGCCATCATCGCCGCCCGCGAAAAGATTGTCGATGGTGCAGTGAGCATGGTCAAGATGGCTCTGGACAAACTCAAGGCCGAGGGTGTAGTGAATCTGGACGAAGAGCGCAAAGCGGCGATGGTAAGCAACCTGCTGGTCGTCCTTTGCGGAGACGAACCGGCTCAACCGGTGGTGAACTCCGGCAGCCTGTATTAGCATGTCCAAGGAAAAAGAATCTGTAAAGAGTTTCGTCCTCCGGGTCGATCCGGCCACGATGGAAGCATTGGAACGTTGGGCTTCGGACGAATTCCGCAGCATCAATGGTCAGCTGCAATGGATTATCAAGGAGGCGCTCAGAAAGGCCGACAGGCTGAAAGAACGCTAGACTTGGTGCATTCATAAAACAATAATGGAGGCTGCTAACAGCAGTCTCCATTATTAATTATGATGACGTCTGTTCGTATTATTTCACGTCGATCTGCTTGATGGTCACAGGTTTTTCGACCTTTACCTTTTTGGGAATACGGATGTTGAGGACGCCGTTCTCCATTGCGGCTTCAATCTTCTCTGCATTTACGTCATCGGGAAGCAGGAGAGTCTGCTGGAACTTTTCGTAAGAGAATTCGCGGCGCAGGTAGCGGCCGTGGCGTCCGCCTTCCTTGTTCTCGTTCTTCTTCTCCATCTCTATGTGGAGGTTGTTTTCTTCGTCAATATGAATCTTGAAGTCCTCCTTGTTGAGACCGGGAGCGGCCAGCTCGACATCATATTCTTTTTCGTTTTCGATTACATTAATAGCGGGAGCTGTGTAAGTGGGGCGCTCCATCCAACTGTTGTCGAAGAAGTCATTGAAGATTTCCGGCAGCCAGCTATTGTTTCTTCTAACAGGTAACATAGTTTTAATTGTTTTAAGCGTTCCGGTTCGGGGCTGTGCTGCAAGGCCTCTTTCCCGGGATTCCTTATCGGAACCGATTAATAGCATTTCAAACCCGGTGCCAATGGCATTTACGGGTCATTTTGACATTCTTTGTGACAAAAAGTCACAGCGGGAATGAGCCACTCTGCTGCAAAGCAAATCGCCCGTCTATAGTGTGCGTTTAAGGGTTGAACCATGGGCGTAGTTAGAGCAACGGCAATGTTTTTCTTTCTACTCCTTTGATTTTCGGGGAATTATTGTAAATTTGCATGTTTAATAATATGGTATAATACACTAAAACCAATTATATGAAGAAGGATTATTTTTCTCCTCAAACAAGAATGATCGATGTGCTGTTAAACAGCCGTATCCTTGATGCCTCTCTGGGCGGTTCCACCGGTGAGAACATCAATTCCTCTAAGAATACTTACAATTGGGACTGGGATGAAGAATAACGGTAATAAATGACAGAAATGAAAAAGATTGTTTTATTTTCTTTGAGCCTTTTTGCCGTTGCTTTTGTATCCTGCAATAAGGAGAACGGCCCCGCAGAATCTGATAAGATTCCTGCAACAAATGACGGTATCACTATCATGGCATATGTCTCTGACGGCGATATTACTAAGACATCTTACGAAAACGAGACTACTTTCAGTTGGACTGGCAGTGAGTGCCTCTCCATGCAACTTATTAAAAAGACGGATGGAACGACCCGCGATCGTTGGCTGTTCTACAATGAAACTGAAGAAGGAGGCAGCATCGCAAAGTTTGTTTCTTCCGGTTCCCTAAGCAATGAGACATGGGGACTTGGTGAATATGCGTTTTATCCTTTCCCCGGCAACTCCTATTGCCCGGACAGGCTTAAAACATGGAACGTAGGTTCCGTCTCTGCCGTTAACTCCGGCTCTGCGGAAGTCAAGGCGAGCGGCCTAATAGTTTCAAGCCTCTTTAAGTCATCAGTTTCCAACCCCTTGCAATTCGTTCCCATGATAGGCTACAAAGATGCTGACGACAACTTCGCTTTCCACACAGCTACAGGCATCCTCAAGGTCACAGTCACTGATATTGACGATCGTCTTGCCAAGGTCCAGTTATATTCTAATGGGCAGAAACTCAACGGCACGTACACTATGACAAGTTCCGGATCAGATGCGTATATTGCTATGACTACATCATCTACAGCATCTGAGTATGTACTTGAATCACAGTATATAGACAGAAGCAGCGAGACAGAGCTTCCTTTCTATTTCCCGGTTCCGGTTGGTGAACTTGCAAGTGCCTTTGAGATTCGTCTTCTCGACGCCGGCAACAATGTTTTGAGGACTGTCAAGGCCCCTTCCGCAGTAACTATCGAGCGCAATACAATCAGCGAAATCACGAAGGCAATAGCTCTCCCGGCGGAAGATTTCTCAGCAACTGTGACTCCAGGTGGAACCTCCTCCGCAATCGAAGCGACAGTTGACATTGCGAAGGACGCCACTTCCGTAAAAGTTGTTCTCGCTGCAAGCGAAGCGGCAGGTCTTACTCTGATTGACAACAACGATGCTTCTGTCGTAACCTTTGCTGACGGAGAGACCAAGTCAATTCCTATGACTAACGTTACAGCATCTGGTGCCATGTATCTAGTTGCTCAGTCATATAGGGGAACAGAGGCCAAACTTAGCTCTGCAACATCTGTTTTCGTAATAACAGATGCGGATGCAAGTGCTGTAGCCTCCCAGTATATGCGTGTGCTCACTAATGTAGGAGATTGGACGTCTAACTATGACTTTGAAATTACAGGCGACAATACGATGACTCTCGAGGTCAGTAATGATCCGACCTCCGGAAATATTATGCTGACGGAGTTCTGTGGTTATTATTATGATCCGTCACTGAATACTCATACGTACCTGCTTTCTGACTGGACCGGTTTCACCTCTGGGTCTCCTTTGTACGCTGTATACAATGCATCCGAAACAACCTTCACAACTTCCATTTCCACTCCGTTCTATGTAGATGGCGGTGGCCATAATCACTATATAAGCGAAATTGGAAGGGCTCTTCGTATTCACTTCAACAGTAACGGCTATTCTAGTACAAATCATGACCTTGTAGTTTGGGGAGCCAAAGTCGGAAACTTCTGGGATTCTGTTTCAGCAGATAGCTACGCAGATGCTTTGCTCGGACGATATGTCGCCAATAAGACTAAAGGTAAGGTCGACCTCACCGGAAAGATTTCTGTGTCATCAACGGGCGCAAATAACAACTACTCTGGAGACAATCTTGGTGCTGACGCCCTGATTGACAAGGACGACAGCCACTGGCACTCGGACTATGTCGATACTCCTTCCCTGGATACTACATATGGTATTTATATTCAGATAGATTTGGGAGAAGGAAAGAGCGTTGAGAACTTTACGTTTAACATTAAGACCCGTAATTCTTCCAACCAACTCCCCACTAAGTATATTATTGGTGGAAGCAATGACAATTCTTCATGGACTGAAATTATAGGAGAGACTACGCTGAACTCTGCAGCTGGCAAGTGGTATCAGATTTCGGTTGCAGCAGGTTCTTCATATCGTTATCTGCGACTCGGATTCACAGAGAGTGCAGCTGGAGATTTAACTCAAGATGCTACTACTGGCAAATTCGTAGCTCTTTCTGAACTTCAGCTTTGGGAAAATTAATCACTTAATAACAGTTTCTACTACAGCCGGTCAATTGAGCCGGCTGTTTTTTTGTTGTAAATGGATGTATGATGGTAAGGTCTATAGGATACTATCAGTTGGTAAAATCATATCTAATGACCTGATATATTGCCGTTTGTAGCCTCGGCAGTCTCGAAACCGGGCAAGGTGTAGAAATATGGCCGACACCTTGCCCGCCAACATGCCATACATGACCTTCTGAGCCATATTACCGGGCAAGATCCCCCGAGAATAATAGCACCTTGCCCGGTTGGTTGCTCTCAGCTGTTTTGTCCATATTACCATGAATCACCTCATAAGCGGGTGAAGTAGAAAGCGAACGGGATCAAAACGGCGTATTATCGATCCCGGCTGAGGGCAGCTTGTGGAGTGGGGAGGACAAGGGCGAAATAGAGCAGATAGCGGTAGATGCAAAAACAAAACAAATATTTTTGCGTATATTTGAACTTTCTATCAGTAGAATCATTTCGAATGAAGGATCTTTTTAAATCTTTATGCCTCGCGGTATCGCTGTTTTGCATGTTCGGATGCTCGGGGGGCACTGATGAAACCTTGCAGCTCAATTCCGAGGACGACCTCAACGGCCTTACTGTTTCCTGCACGAGCGGTAGCTATTATGAGCACAAGTATTCGGCAATCGAAGAGGTCAATATGTTTGCGGCAAAGTCGGAGTCCGATGCCCTTCAGGCTATGAGGCAGGGGCTTGCCGACGTGTTCGTGTCGGACGAAGTCATGCTCACGAACGAAGCCATGAAGCGGCTGAACGTCAAAAAGGCCTTGCGCGGCACTGACTGTTTCGATGCCGCATTTGCCGTAAAGAAGGGTAACATCGAATTGGCCAACCGCTTCAACGAATTCCTGCAGACCGCTCCGGTACAGGATTATATATCCCACTGGATTGAAGGTACTCCGGAGCTTCCCGAGATAGAGCCCGTGGCTCCCGGGGCCGCTCCTCTGCGCTGCGTCACGGCAGTGAACCTGGAGCCTGTATGCTTCGTGGGCGAAGGCGGGCAGTGGATGGGTATGGATGCCGAGATTCTGCGCCGCTTTGCCGCATCCATGGGGCGTCCTTTCGAAATGCTCACCCAGGACCTCGGTTCCGCCATACTGGCTCTTCAGTCCGGAGAGGCAGACATGGTCTCTGGATGCCTTTTCATTACCGAAGAGCGCAAGAAATCGGTGGATTTCACAATGCCGTATTATAGATGTCATCCGGCATTCTTCGTCCTCGACAAGAGCAATAGCACCCGCCCCGGCCTTGGGGAACGCTTCAAAATGAACCTGATTACGGAAAGCCGTTGGCAACTGATTACCAAAGGTCTTTGGGAAACGGTGAAGATAACCCTCTTTTCCATACTCATAGGGACCCTGCTTGGAATAGGCGTATGTGCGGCAAAACGCAGCCGCCGCAAGTGGCTTCGCTCGATAATAAGTGTTTATCAGGCATTTATCCAGGGTACCCCTACTCTCGTACTGCTGCTGATAATGTTCTATGTGATTTTTGCCGGCTCCGGAGTAAGCGCTTCCGCGGTAGCGGTAGCAACCTTCGCATTCTGCTTCGCGTCCACTTCTGGAAGCATTTTCAGCACGGCCATTTCCACCGTTCCCAAGGGGCAGACGGAAGCAGGACTGAGCCTCGGCTTCACCCCGTTCAAGACCTTTACCGGCATAGTGTTCCCACAGGCTCTCAAAAAGGGACTGCCCCTGTACACTGGAGAGTGTGTGTCGCTGCTCAAGAGTACCTCCATCGTAGGTTACATAGCCATTCAGGACCTTACGAAGGCGAGCGACATCATCCGCAGCCGTACCTTTGACGCCTTCGTCCCGCTGCTGGTGGTGACGATTCTTTATTTTGTGCTCGCCTGGTTGATACGAAGCCTTTTGTCACTTCTCCTAAAAACAAAGTAACATGATAAGCATAAAGCATTTAAGCAAAACGTTCAACAATCCGGACGGTAGCGCCATAACCGTCCTGAAGGATGTCAATTGCGAAATACAGAAAGGAGAGGTCATAAGCATAATAGGCCCTTCCGGAACCGGCAAGAGCACGCTGCTGCGGGCTCTCAACATGCTCGAACCGCCCACCGGCGGCGAGATCTGGTTCGACGGCGAAAACATCATGGAAAAGGGCTACCCCCTCGACAAGATGCGCCGCAAGATGGGCATGGTATTCCAGAGCTTCAACCTTTTCGAGCACATGACGGTGCTGGAAAATATAATGTATGCGCCGATGAAGCTCCTGGAAATGCCCGAGGCCCAGGCAAAAGAGGAGGCCATGGAGCTTCTCAAGAAAGTCGGTATGGCGCAGAAGGCCGGTGTTTATCCTTCCTCATTGTCGGGCGGCCAGAAACAGAGGGTCGCGATTGCGCGCTCGCTGGCAATGCATCCCGAGGTCGTTCTGTTCGATGAGCCCACCTCCGCCCTCGACCCCACGATGGTAGGGGAGGTGCTCAGCGTAATACGCCAGCTGGCAAAAGAAGGCCTGACCATGCTCATCGTAACCCACGAAATGCGCTTCGCACGCGACGTAAGCACCAGGATTTTCTTCATGTACGAAGGGATAATCTACGAAGACGGCTCTCCGGAACAGATATTCGAGCATCCGGTCCACAGTGCGACGAAGGCTTTTGTGAACCGCATCCAGAAACTGGTGTACGAAATCGATTCCGACACCTTCGATTTCCTGCAGGTGCGCACGGGCTTCAGCCAGTTCTGCCTCAAATACAACCTTTCTTCCAAAGCCGCTCTTGCATACGAGATAGTGGAGGAGATGCTGTTTGAACACATGCGGCAGTACCGTCCGCTGACCTTGAGGCTTACTCATGCGGAGCTCTCAGGCGAAACCGCCCTCGACTTCATGGTGGAAGGCCTCGACCGCTCGCCGCTCCCGCAAGGCCCTCAGCTCGACGGTATCCGGGCCAAGGCGAAGGGCATAGTAGAAGAGCCTACGACACGAGGCTTCCGAGTGAAGATACTCATATAAAAAAACGGTGGTGCCTGAAAAGCGCCGCCGTTTTTATTGAAGCGAGTGTCTGTTACTCAGGCAGGAACAGCTTGAGTTCTGCCATGTTGACACATTTCTTGCCGCCTTCGAAACTAAGGTTTCCGGTGAGCGAACCATTGCCGGTATCGTTGGAATCGGCAATGCCAAGACGTATGAAACGATAGCTGCCATCGAGGCTTACGGCAGGCAGTTCGACCCACTCGCCGGCCGCTGCCGCACTCATCTGATCGTTGGCGACCTCGCCGGCCTGTTTCCAGGTGACTCCGTCTTCGCTTACCCCATATACGATTTTGGTAGGCTTGGAGTTGGCGTTGGAGTCTCTTACCTGATACTTGAACTGGAAGGAATCTATGGGAAGGGCGATGGTAAAGTCGAACCATACTCCATACAGGGGATCGTTGGCCTGGACTGCGTAGTACCAGTTGGAGTGCCAATATGTGGCCGGGTCGTTGTCGATAAGCCCGATAACTCCCTGTCCGTCGTGAGAGCATACGTCGGAGGCGTAAATCATGTTCTCCTTAAGAGGGATTTCAGCTCCTTTCTCGTAAACTATTGATTCAATGGTTATAGGCGCAATCTCGGTGACGGCATTGCGTACGACCTCCACATCTTTCTGGAACACGAAACTGTGGATGGCGCCCCAGCTGTTGTCGCAGATTTCGAACTTGGTGCCGGCCGGAAGGGTGCCCACGGGCAGGAAGAAATAAACATCCATGGTCTTGTTGGCCTCGGTGGGAACATTCCAGTTGTATCTCTCGAGGTAACCTTCGGAGGCATTTTCCATCTTTATCACACCGCTCTCGTCGAGGGCGAACCATCCGTTGAGGTAAGCACCCGATTCGGCAGGAGTCTCAAGATAGGTGAAATAGGTTTCCATGGGCATGTTGACCACGGTAAACTTCACCGCGCCCGCAGCGGAGCGGAAAATGAAGAATCCGTCATCGTCCATGACTCCGGTCAGGGGCATCATGGAAAGGGGATCCTGCATGTCAGGCTTGATGGAGCCCCACAGGCGGAAGTTCTTCTCGTTCCATGCAAAGTCGTTGCAAGCATAACCATCTGTCGGAGTGTTGAAAGGATAGGTGGCCATTTTGGGCAGGCCATACCCGTCGGGAACTTCTCCGGTAAAATCGGCCACGGGGCCGCTGTCTGTGGTGGAGAAGGGAATGGTGACGATATTTTCCTCCGGATCGAGATATACTACTCCGATAACGTCTCCGGCACTCCAGGAGAACTTGCCCTGCTCATCGTAAGCTGTCTTGGACCCTTGGTCGATACCGGCGGAAATCGTTACGGTATGCGTGGGGCGGGTGAGCTGGGAAACTGCAGTGGCGGCATCTTTGGTGCAGGCGGCAAGGGACAGGGCCGCAAGTGCGAAAAATACAGACTTCTTCATGGCTACCAAGGATTTACATTAATAGGATCGTCGAGGTTCTCGCCGGTGCTTCCCTTGCGTATCACCGTAACCGTGCAGCTGGCGCTGAATCCGCCTGCGCTTACCGTGACAACGGCGGTGCCGGGGGCGACTGCGGTTACAACACCCGTAGCCGATACGCTTGCCACAGCACTGTCGGAAGACTTCCACTCAAGGTCGGAAGCATCTGCTCCTGTGGGAGTTATGGTGGCGATAAGCTCTTTTGTGGTGCCCTCTGTTAGGGTAATCTCGCTCTGGTCGAGCGTTATTCCGGAGACCGGGACGTACTGGTGCTTTACCGTGACCTTGCAGGAAGCGGAAACGCTGCCTGCGGTGGCGGTAACTGTTGCGGTGCCCTCGGAAAGGGCCGTAACCAGGCCGTCCTCGACGGAAACCACGTCGGGAGCCGAACTGCTCCAGCTGACTGTCTTGTCGGTGTCGGCGTATGAAGGGAAAACGGAGGCCGCAAGCACTGCGCTCTCGCCGGGATACAGCGAAAGGGAAGTCTCGTTGAGCACCATGCCGCTGACGGCGATGCCGCTTCCGGCTGCCTGCGAAATGGATATCGATTTGCTGACCGAGCCGGAGACCAGGAGCAGCTGAGTGCTGCGAGCCTCCGGAGTTTCATTGGGATTGACGGTGATGATGGCGTTCACTTCGCCGCCTTTGCCTGAAGGAGGTGTGACTACTATCCAGGATGCGAGAGCCTTGGTGGCGTCAGGGTAGGCGATATGCCAGTCGGTAGCGGACTTGAAGCTGAGTTCGTAATCCGCTCCGGCGGCGTCTGCGGAAATGCCGGAAGAAGCAAGGGCGGAACCGCTGCCCGTAAACGTGATGTCGGGAGCGATCTCCGAGCCGCCCTGCTTGCAGCCGGCCAGAACTGCAAGGCCGGCTGCCGCAATGGCTATGAGGGAGAATAATCTTTGCATACTACTTGATAATGTCGGTTAGGGGCACAGCCTGGAAAAGGATGCTGCCCCTTGAACTTTCGTACAGGATGCCAACGGTGCTTTTGTTGACCATGGTAAGACAGGAATAGCCCAGGGAACCGCCGGCATCGAGCAGCAGGGAATGGCTCCAGGTAACGCCCTTGTCGAGGCTGGCCTGGATTGTCATGTTTACCCGGCCGCTGGTGCTGTTGGGGTTGGAGAAGAGCAGGAGGTCCTGTCCGAGTGAGTTGTCTGCGGCATCGACATGCAGCAGAGAAGCCTCGCAGGTGGGTTCTATAACCTTGCCGTTTGAGGCGTGCGCCGTCCAGGTCTTGCCAAGGTCGGTAGTGGTGTAAACCCTGCGCGCCTTGGAATCGGTCTCGTCGCGCATGCTGAGCATGAGTACCCCGGGCTCGATTTCGGCTACGGCGCTCTCGCTGGTGGTGGCATGTGCGAAACCTTCGAAAGCCTGCCACGTGTTGCCATGGTCGGTGGAGTACATGATGCCGGAGTTGAGCGGATAGAGTCCGTGCATGGACTTGCTGGAACCCTCCTGATGCTGGATGGGCACTACAAGGGTGCCGTCCTTCATGGTGATTCCGCGTCCGGGGCCCTGGAAGGTCATTCTCCAGTCCTGTTTCTTGACATGGGTCGTAATGTTGACGGGATCGCTCCAGGTGATGCCGTCGTCGTCGGAGTAAACCATCATGAACTGGGGAGTGTCGCTGATGGCGAATCCGGTGCCGGACCATGCGAGGCAGCGGCGGTCGGCGTCATTGTAGTGCCCGTGCGCCCAAACTGCGAAACAGAATATGCGGCCGGTGTTCTCGTCAACCAGCAGGCAAGGGTCTCCTATGCCGTTCTGGTTCTGAGCTAGGCCGCCGTATTCACCCATGTCCATGATTAGCTTGAGGTCGCTCCAGGTCTTGCCTCCGTCGGTGGAACGCTTCATGCCGACGTCGATGTCGCCCTGAAGGTCTGCGGAGTTGGCGTAACGTACGTCGTATGCGGCGATGAGCGTGCCGGCATTGGAGGTGACGAGGGCGGGGATGCGGAACGAAGCCACCGTCTCGCTGGTGCCGCGGACGTTCTCGGTGTCGCCGCCGTTGTTGACGCGTACGCCGAAGATATGGATGAAGGAATCATCCTGATCGATCTGGTACGACACTCCGCCGATCACCACTTCCGTTACGCTGAATGTATAGGAGGAAGCGATATCGGGGTCATCTACCCAGAAGTTGAGGTCGATGCTTCCGGAAATGGCAGGACGGGTGAAGCTGGTCATGGTGACGGTGCCGTCGGAGGCGGGGGCGACGTAATCGCTCTCCATCCAGCCGCCGGTGGCATTCTGCCAGAGTCTCAGTCCCTTGACCTTTGAAAGGTCGCCGTTGGTGATCTTGACGACGAGTTTCTGAAGCGTACCGCCTGGCAGGCTCAGGGACGCCACCGGATTGTGGAACGCCGCGAGCATGGGAATCTTGTAAGGCTCCACGTAGGCCTTGTCGTCATAACCGGGGAAGTACAGGTACTTGAGGTCGTAGGTGGCTCTCGTGTAGAAGTAGCTTGCATCGTTGCTGTCGTAGTTTACAGCACCCAGCTGGATGGCCAGAGGCTCTGCGGCAGTGCCCGACATGACCTTCGTCGCGCTGACGTCGGACGGCATCTTGATTGCGAAGTTGCGGTCGACAAGCGAGCCTCCTGACGTAAGCGTCATGCCGGTCACGAGGGTCTCGAAAGTCACAGCGCCGTCGGAAGCGATGCTGAAAAAGAAGTACTCGTCGCCCTCGTAGCCGCTGCGCCCGAACACTTTGTTCGCTATGAGGTAGGGGTTGGCGATGCGGTAGCGGTTGGCGTCGAGGTCGCTGCGCCAGATTTCGGTTTCGACTGCTCCGGAGAAGGAATTGTTGTTCCAGAAGAAGTTGTCGATGAAGCGGCCGGTGCCCAGGGATGTCCAGGTCTCGGCGGGCTCGGGCTCGTCGGAGAAGAGGATGTGGATGCGGTCGGTGTGCTGGGTGCTGCCGTCGCGGCTGTACATGTAGCTGCTGTCGTCGGGGTCGGAATAGACGCAACCGAGCTGCATGGATACAGGAAGCGTGGCGTCCTGCGTGCTGAACCAGTTGACCTTGCATTCCTTGGACGGACGGGAGGCGCTCCAGGTCGGAGGATAGGTAATCATCATGGCCCGGCCGCCGCTGTCTTTGTCTTCGATGCCGGTGCGGAAGCTCTCGAAACTCACGGAACCGTCATCGGAAACGGTGAATACGAGGTAAGGATCGGCAACGATGCCGCTGGTGTGCGGGGTATAGCCGAAGGTGCTGCATGCCACCGTATAAGGATTGGCGATGCGGAACTTCGAAGGGTCGCTCTGGCTGCGCTCTATCGTGACGGGGACGTAGGTTCCGGCGGTGAAGGCGCTGTGGCAGTTCCACAGGAAGTCGTCGAGGAACTTGCCTTCAGTGGTGACTGTCGTCCATTCCCCGGAAGACTGGAACTGGATGGGGGGAATGCGGGAAATGCGTCCGCGGGTGAGCGTTACAGGGCTCTGGCTGACCAGAGTCATCCTGCCTTCCCAGTCGGAGGTCTGTCCAAGGCTGATGGTGAGCCCGGCAGGGATGGTGCCTTCCGGGAGAGGGAAGTAGAAGGTGTAGTCGCCGGAGAGATTCGAAAAGCTCAGTGACATTACGCCTGGATAACTGTCTTTTGCTCCCTCAAGCTTGACGGTTCCGCTGTTCCCGTCAACGGCGAGGGTGAATTCACCGCTGATGGTAGCCTCAGATTCGAGGGTGATGAAGTCCATCTCGGGAGTGATTCCTTGAACCGGGACGGCAAGGACTGCGGTGCTGGGACTGAAGGCATAGTCGCCGTTGCTGTCGGCGATACCGAACATGGGAACGATGGCAAGCGGATTGGCGGCGTCATAATTGTCTCCGGTCGGAAGATGCACGGAAATGTCGCTTCCGCTGATGCTCCAGCTGCTGCCGGAAGGGTAGAACGCCCAAGGGGACAATTCCGCTCCGGGGTTGTCCTGCCTGATGAGGGCGAGACTCTGATTGTCGATTCCATCGCTGAATCTGGCCTGCGCCCCGGCGGAAGCTGAGGCGAAGGGCAATGCGACATAATCGCTGCCGCAACGGACTGCAACGTCGATGCGGTCGCCTTCGAGCCACGAGAATACGGCCTTCTTTGCAGTCTCGTCGATTGTATAGCCGGTCTTTGTCTCGACTATATACGCAGAAAGCTCTGTACCGGGAAGAGCGGAAAGTTCTGCCTCCCTGGGGGTGCAGCATGTAGCGAGAATCACTACAGCGGGAATGATGTCCAATAATGTTCTCATAGGGCTACATGTTGAAAGTCAGATCGATATCGTCGATGGGCATATCGGCGCCCACGGCGTCGTTGGATTCTGCAAGCAGGAATTCCAGCCCGCATTCTGCGAGCTGGATTTCCGGATGTCTGTATTGTCTTTGCTTCATCATTGGACGTTTATCTTGATGCGTGCACCGTCTGCCTGTACGGCCCAGAGACTGTTGCCGGACACGGCGACGGGGGATGTGAAGTTATAGCGGTTCGAGAAATAGAGCAGCTGTCCGGAGGCATCGCTTCCGCGGCGCAGCTCCACTGCTACGGCCTGATCACAATTGTTTACGGTGACGCTTGTGCCGCTGACGGTAGCGGTGGGAGTCTTGGTGATGGCTACCTTGTCGCGGTAGGTCTCCCAATAGCCCATGTCGCACTCCGAGCTGCGGTCTTCCAGGTACTGCATAGGTGCAGCCTTGGGAAGCTTCATGTCGCGCACCCTGGCCTTCGAAGCGTTGATCATGGCCTCGGTCACGCGGTACAGCACTGTATAGTACTGGGTGTACTGCTGGTCAATGGGGATGAAGAAGCCCCAGGCGTCGAAGAATTCGGTGAGGTCGTATCCGCTCACGGCGCAGCAGGCCTCGTAGAACTCAAGCTGTGCAAGGCCCGGGTCGTCCTTGTCGCGGCCCAGCGAGGTGGACATCTCTCCGGGCAGGGGATGCTGGCGCAGATACTCGAAGAGCTCGGGCCAGAAATCGGGCTTGAATCCGCAGTTGTGGAAGTAGTTCCAGAGCTGCCAGTTCATTCGCATGTGCAGCTCGGGATCCTCGTTCTGGTAAGAACCGTCGCCCAGAAGGGCCCAGGGACGGCGTGCCGCATAGTCGGAGGCGAGGGCGCCGATGCCCTTGCCGCGTGACCATACGGTCTTGTAGTAGCTGTCGCCGGCAAGACGCATCACGCAGTAGTTGGAGAACAGGTTGTTGGAGCTCTCCGTGCTGGAGCACCAGTTGATGGCCTGCTGGTTTACATGTCCCATCTCGTGGCAGGGACCCCATCCGCCCTCGTTTGCGAGAAGTGCCTCGCGGGAACCGATGTTGCCGACTGTCTGTATGCCGAACTGTACGCGGCGGTGGGATGCATCCATGTAACCGTTGGTCGTGGTGACGGCCATCATGTGGTTGTTGAACCATGTTTTCTTGTCGAGTCCCATGAGCTCATGCTGCCAGCTCAGGATGTCGTCCCATGCCTGGGAACCCGAGAGGAAGGAGTTGGGGAAGTCGCTGCGCAGCTGATTGGTATGGAAGAGGAAGGAAACCTTCTTGCCCTTGATCATGAAATACTTGTATGTGCAGCGGTTGAGCAGCTCCTTGTACTTGGCTTCGGAGTGGCGTGAAGGGTCGTAGTAGCCCTGGACGGTGCCGCAGCCGGGGAGGATATGCACCTTGACATTCTTGTAGGCCGAGATGGGGGTGGTGTCGGGATTGCGGGGATCCTTCTGGGTCACGGTGTTCATGACGTATGCCATGCCGTTTGCCTGGATGCGCACGTTGTTGACGCCGGCGACCAGTACAGTGTTCTGGTCGTAGCCCTCCGCGGTGCCGCCGCCTCCGTAGTTGGGGCCTTCGCCGCCGGCTCGCTCGCCGTAAACAGCAAGGCTTACCGTCTGTCCGGCCGGTATCTGGTCAACGCATACCACGATATCCTTGCCTGCAGTAACCTCGATGCCGGTGGGGTTGTCCATGGCGGAATAGATGCGGGTTACGAGGGCAAGGTTGACGCGGTTGTCGGAATAAGGCTCATAGCTGTGGATGCGGAAGTCCTTCTCGTCTTCGCTGTACGTTCCGTTGAGGAGCGGCATCGCGACGTTGGTGGCGAGATAGGGAGATACGGCATTCATCTGGATGATGTCCTTCTTGGTGACGCCGTCGCGGAGTTCGGAGCAGGAAAGGTCGGTGAATATCTTGCGTATCCAGTCGTTAACCTCTCCGCGGTTGGTGTTGTAGAATTCAGCCTCGGCGCAGGAAATGTATTTGCCGTCGGTATAATTGACGGATTCGGGGTCGCCGTCGAGGATTTCAATCTTTATCCAGGTGGCGTTCTCTATCGGGGTGGAAAGATTGGCTGTCTGGTAACCTCCGTTTCCGCCGAAGTCGAAGCTCTGTGCAAAAGTGTACTCGTCGGTGGCGTTGAGCTTGTAATACACGTTGAACTTGCCGACCTGGCCTCTCCAGTGTCCTCCGGCCACACCGTTGCCTGCACGATGCATGAGGCTGATGTAGTCGATTCTCTGGCCGGGCGCGAACTCGAATTCCCACACTACGGGGAAGGTGGTCTCGACCTCATAGGGGGAGTGGTAGTAGGTCTCGTAGCTGCCGTCGATGAGGCTCTCGACCGGACCCTCGTAGCTGCTCACCTGGTTGGCACGCACGGACAGGGCCTGTACCTTCTTGTCCGTAAAGATGTCGGTTGAGGTGATGGAAATGCTGCTCTGGGTGATCGTGCACTTGGTGTCGGCTGAATTGTCGGAAGCGTCGGCGGCCTTGAGCGAGAGCACGGCCTGGCGCTTGTACGGCAGCTCGTTGAGATCGACGTTGAAGGCCAGCCTGGTGGTCGCAAAGCCCTTTGTGGTGGCGATGCTGTGGAAACGTATCCAGTTCTCACCGTCTTCGGAGTTGAACTGAGGCTTCTGGAGAAGGTCCTCGTCGAGGTTGACGTTGGAAACGACGTCGAGGTAGAGAAGACCGCCCTCGGGGCCGATGGATGCGTCCTTCACTATTATGGCAGGACCATATCCGGTCTGAACGACGGAGATCACATACTCGTTGGCGGCAGCCTTGACCGCCACCTGTGCGCGTCGGAGCTGTTCCTTGTCGGTGTTGTCGGAGACGGAAATCATGATGCCCTTTTCGGCGGTGAGACTTCTGCCTGCCTGGCACCAGGAGGCGTTGGACTCAAAGGTCCACTGGTCTTCCGGAATGTTGGTGACGACGGGTATGAAGGCTACCTGGGCTTCCTGGCTCAGGGCGACTACCGAATACTCGTCCGTATCTATCCTGAAAGTGCCCGGAGCAAGGTTCTCACCTTTCTCGCTGATGCAGCTTACGGCTCCGGAGAGAGCCAGCAGGAAGATTCCTATGTATTTTATAATTGATTTCATTTGGCTCGCTAGTTATCGGTTCCAAAAATTTGAATCTCGGCTACAGCCGTAAATGCTGTGGTGTCGGGCACGCGGAGGTCGCCGGCTGCAGACTCGGCAATGCCGAAACGAATGTAGCGGAAAGGAGAGCCGTGCCTGAGGACCGGTAGGGTAATCCACTGTCCTGCAATCGACGAGGCCATTTCTTCAGTGGCTATGTCGCCGCCTTCCATAACGGTCCAGTTCTGTCCGTCATTGCTTACTCCTATGACTACATGCATGGGGATTCCGTTGCCGTTGCCGGTACGGTTGCAGTAGGAAATGACGATAGAACTCAGAGGGCTCTTGAGGGTGATGTCGGCATAGATGCCATAGACGGGGTCGGGATTGGCCACGGGGACGCTCCAGGGAGAGTGCCAGTATGTGGATTCCTTGCCGTCGCACAGTGCCGGGGCGCCGCCGCCGTCGTTGGACTGGTTGTGGCTGACCGTGACCATGTCTTCGGTGATGGTAATCTGGTCGGGGTCCAGACGGACGTTGAGCAGGTAGGCGTTCTTCTTTGCGTCGATGGCGAATTCGCTCTTGGAGCAGCTTTCGATGACGACGGGAAGTACGTAGTCCTTGAGCATCTCCATGCCTTCGCGGTTGATTTCCACCTCAAAGGACGATTCCAGCTCGCCCTTTGCGAAATGCAGGGTATTGCCGGAAAGCGAATATGCCGCGGCGGGAAGAAGCTCGAAGTTTTTACCGTTGGCATTGTTGTAATCGTCGAGCCACTGCTTGCCGGCGGGCGCTATGGTGCAGTCGAAATCCCAGCGGTTCTCGTCCATGTTGAGGGAGACCGTGTTGCGGTAGGTTTCCTTCATAGGGCTTGCGCTGGTGTACTTGTGGCTTTCCAGCCCGGCGGTGATGAAAGAAACGTAAGGGACCTCGATTTCGGGTTTGAGCACGATGAGATTGATGTCATCGGAGACGTTCTCATCGGCGAACACCTGCAGTCCGATTACGAAACTCTCCTCGGGCGACGCTTCCATCAGGGCGCTGAGCCCGACGGTATTGATGCTCAGGGTTACGATCTTGTAGGAATCGTCGGGACCGAACTCCAGGTCAACCTTGTTCTGGCTCGAAAGAGGGGAGAGGTTGCCGTCCACAAAGGAGTAGAGGCTTTGCGGGATGATTGAGTAGGAAGTCTCGTTGGTGATGTTGTACATCGACATCTGCGCCTCGTCGAAGGGTATGACAACCGCGTTGGCTACACCCTTGAGGTTGCGGCCCGACTTGCAGACGGGGATGCGGTACAGCCCGTCCTCTCCGGTACGGAAGAGGGTGAGCGACTGCTCGCCTCCGTTGCGGAAGTAAACCATGGTCTGGAAATCTTCCATGTAGTCGCTCCGGTGGTCCTCACAGGAACAGAGGAGAGCTGCAACAGTCAGAAGCAGGCTATAAGATATATAACGTATATTCATAATTACTAGTATCTTAAGGTTTACCATCCGAAGTTCTGGGTGAGGACCTTGTTACGGTCGAGTTCCCTCTGGAGGAAAGGATAGAGATAGTGATTCGAACGGAAGACGCGAGTCTCCACCACCTTGCGGGTCCACATCTCGGGAGGTACGGTCGTGGCGCTTCTGTTGGACTTGACGCTGGTGTCGAGACCATAGACAGGGCCGTTGAGAAGTTCGGTACCGAGCATCCAGGTGCGTACGTCGAAGTAACGGTGGCCTTCCTGGGCAAGTTCTATCTGACGCTCGCGGCGGACGTATTCGATGAGGCGTTCGGTGTCGGCCTCGGGATAGATCTCCGTAATGGGAGCCATTCCGCTGCGTGCGCGAAGCTCGGCCCAGTACTGCATTGCGAGGTCGTGATCGACGTCGGCGCCGCTGACTCCTGCAGCTTCACATTCGAGTACAGCCTCGATGTAATTGAGGTAGATTTCGGCGTAGCGGAAGGTAGGGAAGGTCACGTTGCCCCACTGGTCCTGGTAAGAATCCAGGGTGTGGTCGTACCATTTGTTCACCAGATAGCCGGTGATGGGGAAGTCGTGTGTGGTGTGGCCTGCGGCGCCGTCGGCAAAGAAGGCGCGTCCTACGGCTTCACCGTGCTTCCAGCCGGCTCCCGGATAGTAAACGGTCACGTAGAAGCGGGGTTCGCGGGAGGCGTACATCCTGGGAGAATTGGACGTGGCGTCGGCTGCTGAGACCTTGAGTGCCGTGAGGAACGGGTTTACTATGCTGGTGAGGTCGAACTCGCGGTCGGGTGCGGGATAACCGGAGCTGTAATCCACTATGGGAGCGCCGCTGCGGTCGTAACCCGTGATGGGATAGCGGCCGTCTGCCATGGCATAGCTGTCCACGGAGCTCTGCGTGGGACCCCAACCGCCGTATGCGGTTCCGGTAGCGATGTCTGTGGGAGCTGTGTGGACGCTGAGTGACCAGCGGTTCTGGTAACCGCCGCCGCAGTAAATCAGCTCGTCATTCCAGGTCTGCTGGAATACACCGTAATAGTTGAGGTAGGGGTTGGTGGGGTCTTCCTTGTCCTTGTAGAGACTGTAAACCCCGAGGTCGATGACCCTTTTTGCTGCCTGCGCGGCGAGCACCCATTTCTGTGCGTCAAACTCGGTAGGGAAGAGCTGTGTGCCGTCGGGATTGCGCATGGTGCGGTACAGGGGGTTGCCGTTGAAAAGCGGACGGGCGGAGTAGAGCTGCAGACGGGAGATGACTGCAAGGGCGGCTCCACGAGTAGGCAGACCGTAGTTGGCGCTGGTGAGCGTTGCGGGCAGATTCTCTGCGCAGTAGGTCATTTCCGATACTACGTAGTTGACACATTCATCCCAGGTGTTGCGGGGGCGCTGAAGATCCTGCGTGGAAGCCGTGAAGTCCATGACCTCGTCGCCGACGAGGAACACAGGGCCGTAGTCGCGCATGAGCAGGAAGTACGTGTATGCACGGGCCCAGCGTGCGCAGTCGTACCACAGCTGGAGCTGGGCCTTGCGGGCTGCGTCGTTCTCGAGTATGGGGTCCGAGCAGTTGAGCACGTTCTTGAGGAATATGTTGCAGTCGCGGATGCACTCGTAACGAACGTTGAAATAGTCGTTGGGTACGGTGGTGGCATTCCATGAACCGAAATTGATGTACCTGTAGGCGTAGTTCCAGGTCATGGAAGCCTCGTCGGTCGCTCCGAAATAAGGAGTGCTGTTGTAGAAGTTGGTGGCGTCGTTGGGCAGGTAACCCATGCAGTTGAAGAAGTACTGGCGGGTATAGCTGAACGAGGCCCAGATTTTTTCTTCCGTGAGCTGCTCGTCTTCCTGGCGGTCGAGGAAACTCTCACAGGAAACAAGGGCGAGGCCGCAGAGGGCTGCCAGAAGGCATTTGTATAATGTTTTCATTGTAGTGCCCATTAGAAGTTAGCGTTGAGACCGAAGGAATAGACCCTGTTGTTGGGGTAGGAAGCACCCTGGCCGCCGCCCTGCTCGGGATCCCACAGCTTGAATTTGGAGAAGGTGAGCAGATTGTTGCCGGAGATATACAGCCTGAGGGACTGGATGAATCCGGAGCGAGCGAGAAGAGGCTTGGGAAGAGAGTAACCAATCTCGAAGTTCTTGAGCCTCAGGAAGCTGCCGTCTCTCTGCCACCAGGAAGAGGTCTGCTGGTTGTTGGAGGAACCTGCAGCGGATCCTATGGACAGGCGGGGATATACGGCTTCGGAAGCGCGTGACATGTCGGTTCCGTTGGCGGTAAGCTGGTTCCAGCCGTTGTCCCACACATCCTTCTGTACGGCCGAACGCTCGATTGCAGTGGACGAGAAGGGAGAGGTAAGGGATGAGCCGCTGAGGAAGAAATTGACGTTGCCAATGCCCTGGAAGAAGACATTGAAGTCGAAACCCTTGTATTCGGCATTGAAACCAAAGCCGTAGGTAATCTCTGGTAACGTGGTGTATCCCAAGTATATCTGGTCGTCGGAGTCGATGCGTCCGTCGCCGTTGATATCCTGATACTTGATATCGCCAACGCGGTATTCGCCGAAGGTCTGGACGGGGGAGTTGGCTATTTCTTCCTCACTTTCGAACAGGCCGATGGCGAGCAGTCCCCACGGCTGGCTGGCACCTACGCCATAAGGCTTGCCGATGCGGTTCTGGTACTTGTATTTCCAGTCGGGTTCGTCGTTGTTGACCAGGTTGTTGCGGTTGTAGGTGAAGTTGCCGCGGGCTGCGAGGAACAGGTCGCCTATCTGCTTGTGATACTCGGCGCTCAGATCCACGCCGCGGTTGCGGGTCTCGCCTACGTTGACGTAGGGAAGCTTGCTGCCGTTCTGGTATCCTGCGATGCCGGGAAGTCCTCCGCGGAGCATGAGGATTCCGGTACGGTGTGAGTCGAAGTAATCGACCATGACACGCAGGTCGTGCCAGAGTTCGAACTCTACGCCGGCGTTGAGCTTGGTCTCTTCTTCCCAGGAGAAGTTGAGGTTCTCGGGACGGCCGATGGCGAGGCCGTAGCCGCCGTTGCCGCCCGTTTCGCCGATGGTCGCATAGTTGCCATTGATGATGGTGGGCAGGTACAGCCAGCGGTCGCCGCCTATCTGGTCGTTGCCGACCTTTCCGTAGGAAGCCTTGAGCTTGAGCATGTTGACTGTGTTCTTGACGGGCTCCCAGAAAGGCTCCTCGGAGATGAGGTAACCGGCGGAAACTGCGGGGAAGAAGCCGAAACGGTGGCCTGGAGCGAAGTTTTCGCTGCCGTTGTAACCCACGTTGACCTCTGCGAAGTAACGGTCCTTGAATGCATAAGTCACACGGCCTGCGACGCCCTGGTTCTTATAGGGAAGCGAAGTGGTCTCGCTGCCTCCGAGGGTGGTGCGGCGTATGGAATGGTTGTAAAGGATCATGCCGCCGAGGCGGTGATGTCCGAAGAGGCGGTTGTAGGTGAGAGAGGCCTCCAGGTATGTATTCATGCTGCTGGAACCGCTTGCGGAATAGCTCAGGCTGGAGGTGCCTTCGACTATGGGGTCGCCGAAGATAAGGTTGCCCTCCTCGTCGCGGCCCTGTGCGTGATACTGGCGGGGAGTCTTGGTACGGCCCTGGTACTGATAGTTCCAGGCGTCCCAGGAGAACTTCATGTTGCCGGTAAGGCCCTCGAGGGGCTCCCACAGCTTGCCGAAGTCCTGGGTAAGACCGATGACCGACTGGGCGGAATTGGTGAACGACTCTGCGTAGCCGGTGTGTACAAGGAGGTTCCAGGGGTTCTCATTGGTTCCCGAAGGGCGCGATATGGTGCCGTCGGAGTACTCGTAAGGCACGGCGTTGGGAGAAGTGGAGAAAGCCCAGCTCCAGATATTCCCGGTGCTGGTGCCGGGAGATACACGGGTCTCGTAGATATTCGCTACGTTGAGGGCGAGCACGGTGGACTCGGTGAGGTTGATGTCCACGTTGGCCCTGAAGTTGAACTTGTCGTAGCTGATGGACGAGTCGTAGTCGTATATGTTTTTGGCGTTGCGGAAGATAGAACTCTCCGTGAAGTAGCTGCCGGATACGAAATAACGCACCACGTCGGTACCGCCGCTGATGGATACGTTGATCCTTTCGTTGCTGGCGAGCGGCTTGTACATGGTCTCTATCCAGTTTACGTCGGGATAGAGGTCGGGGTCGGAGTGGGTGCGGTACTTCTCTATGTCTTCGGGACTGTAGTACTGCTCGCCCGAAGCCCAGTTGTACATGTTGGCGAACTGCTCCGAATTGACGAAGGACGGCATGACAAGTGGCTGGGTGATGCCGGTCTCTTCGCGGACGTTGACCTTGGGACGGCCGACCTCGCCCTTCTTGGTGGTGATGAGGATGACGCCGTTGGCTCCGCGCACACCGTAAACGGCTGATGCGGATGCATCCTTGAGTATGGAGAAGGATGCGATGTCGTCGGTATCGACCAGGTCTATGTCGCGTTCCACGCCGTCAACGAGGACCAGGGGAGTGACGGTGCCCTGGAAGGAGGATACGCCTCGGATGTAGAAGTCGGCGGAACTCGAACCGGGCTGTCCGGAACGCTGTACGGCGACGACGCCGGAAAGCTGGCCTGCGAGACCGGAGGACAGTTGGGCCGAAGGGACCTTGATGTTGCTTACGTCCACGGTGGAGATGGCGCCGACGACGGATTCGCGCTTCTGCGTGCCGTAACCAACGACGACGACTTCTTCGAGGACCTCGGTGTCAAGCTTCATCTGGATGTTGATTTCGGTTCGTCCGTTGACGGGAATCTCCTGGTCGGCGTAGCCTATGCTGGAGAAGATGAGGATGCCGCCGCCGCCCGCAGCGTCAACCGTGATGGTATATTCGCCGTCGAGATTGGTGATGGCACCGTTGACCGTGTTCTTGACGAGGACGCCGGCTCCGATCATGGGTTCGCCAAGTTCGTCGATGACGACACCTGTGACCGTGAGCTTGCCTTCCTGCTGAGCGGACGCTTCCGGGGAATGTGCCAGCATGAAGGCCGACAAGGCGGCTAAGGCACATAGGAAGGAAAGAAGATGGTGCTTCATTATTTGTGTTATTAATTGTTAAGGATAATCTCTTCTGTCGAAGGGAACGCAAGATAGAAACTTTTTTTTGAAATTACACTTAATAGGAGCGCGGGCGCACGTAATTCCGTTTCATTTCCGGGCTTTTGGGTTTTGTTTACTTTCGATAGTATAAACGATAAGCGCTCCCTTTTGGGAGCGCTTGATTAACAATATTTAAAACAAAAAAGTTCTAAACCTTAACAATTTTGTTATATGGCCTATTTGGGGGCCAATTTGTACAAAACGGCCGCTATTATGGTGTAAACTATGTTGGGCAGCCACATCGCAAGGGCAGCCGGCAAAGTCCCGGTAAAAACGAACATTTCGCTGAACCGCAGGAACAGGATATAGAGGAACGCGAGGCCTATGCCGAGGGCAAGGTTGAAACCTATTCCGCCGCGCTTCTTGCGCGAGGTCAGGGATACCGCCATGATGGTCAGGATGAAGGCCGAGAATGGCAGAGTATAGCGCTTGTTCTTCTCGATGAGGGCGTACATGACGTTCGCGTCGCCACGCATCTTCTGGGTGTCGATAAGTGCGTTGAGCTCGCGGCGCGTAAGCGTCTCCACCGTTTTCTGGTTGCGGTAGAAATCGCTCAGCTTGAGAGCTATCACGGTGTCCTTGGCCTCTCCGGTCTTGACATAGTCCTCCAGGCCTTTTGTATAGTCGCGGATGAAGTAGCGCCGCAGGTGCCAGCCGCCGAAGGTGCTGTCCCAGGTGGCGGATTCCGCGGTCAGTTTGGAAACGAGCTTGTTGTCCTCGATGGTTTCGAGGGTGAACTTATACGCAGTGTTGTTGTAAGCGCTGAAGGACTGCACATATACGAACTGTCCCGGAGCTATCTGGTAGTGGACGTTGTTGCGGCTGTACTTGGTGTAGGACTGGTCGACATACTTAGTTTCGAAATCTACGCGCGAGAAGTTGGACCTTGGTATGACGTAGAGGTTCAGCCCAAGGGACAGCAGGGCTATGACCGCAGCCGAAAACATGTACGGCACCATCATCCTGTGATAGCTTACGCCACCCGACAGTATAGCTATGATCTCCGAGTTGGCGGCCATGCGGGACGTGAAGAAAATAACCGTAATAAACACGAACAGGGGAGAGAACATGTTTATGAAATACGGAATGAAGTTCACGTAGTAGTCGAATATGATGCTCTTCAGGGGAACTTCGTGCTCTACGAAGTTCTCTATCTTTTCGGAGATGTCGAATATGATGACGAGGAGGATGACTACAAGGAGCGCTATGAGGAAGGTCATGAGGAACTTCTTCACTATGTAGCGGTCGAGTATTTTGGGCCTTAACTCCATCCTAAATCCTTTGGCTGAGGCGCTGCACGGCGCTGTTTTTCCATGCTGTGAAGTCTCCTTCCTCTATATGGGCGCGCGCCTGGCGCACGAGTTCTAGGTAGAACGCGAGGTTGTGCTCGCTGGCGAGCATCGCCGCAAACATCTCGCCTGCGATGAACAGGTGGTGCAGATATGCCTTGGTGTAATAATGGTCAACAAATGACGTGCCGAGGGGGTCGATTGGCGAGAAATCGTCGGCCCACTTGGCGTTACGCATGTTGATTGCGCCGTCCCAGGTGAAAATCATGCCGTTCCTGGCGTTTCTGGTGGGCATTACGCAGTCGAACATATCTACGCCTCGGGCTATTCCCTCGAGTATGTTGGCGGGAGTGCCTACGCCCATCAGGTAGCGGGCTTTGTCCTGCGGGATGACGGGGTCGAGGACTTCGAGCATTTCGTACATGACTTCGGTAGGCTCGCCGACCGCCAGTCCGCCAATGGCTATTCCGGCCTGAGCGAACTGAAGCGCATGCTCCGCAGCCTCCACCCGGAGGTCGGGATATGTGCATCCCTGTATGATGGGGAAGAAGGTCTGGGCGTATCCGTACAGGGGTTCAGTCTCTGCAAACCGCTTCGAGTATCGCTCCAGCCAACCTTGCGTAAGTTTAAGTGACTTAGCAGCATAACTGCGGTCTGCATCGCCCGGGCAACATTCGTCCAGAGCCATCATTATATCCGCTCCTATTATGCGCTGCGTATCGACGTTGTTCTCCGGGGTGAACATGTGGCGGGAGCCGTCGATGTGGGAGGAGAACTTGCAGCCTTCGGGGGTGATTTTGCGGATCTTGCTGAGGCTGAAAACCTGGAAGCCGCCGCTGTCGGTAAGGATGGGGCCGTCCCAGTGCTCGAATTTGTGCAGGCCGCCTGCCCGGCGCAATATGTCCAGGCCCGGACGCAGGTACAGATGATAAGTGTTCCCAAGTATTATCCGCGCACCTATGTCCTGCGACAGGTCACGGTGATAGACGCCCTTGACGGAACCTACGGTGCCCACCGGCATGAAGATGGGGGTGGGAATCTCTCCGTGGTCTGTGGAGAGAACGCCCGTGCGTGCCCGGGAAAAAGGGTCTGATGCGGTCTTGGTGAATTTTATCATAGGGCGCAAAGTTACTGAAAAAATTCGTATATTTGGACAGGATTACGCCAGTGTAATTAACCAATAACACAATACAGATGAAAATCAAACCAATCACCCTCAAGCTCATCCTGATGAACTTCCTGGAGTTCGCAGTCTGGGGGGCTTACCTCACTTCGCTCGGCCGTTATCTCGGCAATATCGGTCTCGGCTCCCAAATCAAGTGGTTTTTTGCGATGCAGGGCATCGTGTCCATCTTCATGCCGGCCCTCATGGGCATAGTCGCGGACCGCAAGATCCAGGCGCAGAAAGTCCTTTCCCTGTGCCATGCCCTCGCCGGCCTGTTCATGATCGGCGCCGGAGTGTACTGCATGCGGGCAGGCTCGGCCATAGCATTCGCTCCGCTGTTCATGCTCTACAGCGTCAGCGTGGCCTTCTTCATGCCCACCATCGCAATCGCCAATTCCGTAGCATACAATGCTTTGAGCAAGGAGGGGATGGACCCGGTCCAGGCTTTCCCGCCCATCCGTGTATTCGGTACCGTCGGCTTCATCTGCAGCATGCTGCTCACCAACTTCCTCAAGATCGGCGGAGTGGCAATGCAGGATTCTTACACCCAGCTTCTGTCTTCGGGCATACTTTCCCTGGTGCTCTGCGCCTATGCGCTCACCATGCCCGCCTGTCCCGTCAACAAGTCTGCCGGGAACCAGACCCTTGCGGACGCCCTCGGCCTCAAGGCCTTCTCGCTTTTCAAGGACAGCCAGTTCGCCATATTCTTCATCTTCTCCATGCTGCTGGGAGCCTCGCTCCAGATTACCAACGGCTACGCCAACACTTTCCTCGGTTCGTTCGCTTCCATTCCCGAGTATGCCGGCACCTTCGCCGTCAAGAATTCCAATGCCCTCATAGCCATTTCGCAGGCGTCCGAGACTCTGTGTATCCTCCTTATCCCGTTCTTCATGAAGAAGTTCGGCATCAAGAAGGTCATGCTCATCGCCATGTTCGCAT
>DGVM01000089.1 GCA_002395925.1 Bacteroidales bacterium UBA4284 | reverse complement strand
ACCTGCTCGCCACCACCAAGTGCACCCACCATATGGGCGGCATCGTCGGCTTCACCACCGCAGGCGTCAACGTGACCAACTGCAAGAATACCGGCAAGGTCGAGATGATCATCCCCGAAAAGGGCGCGTCCAACGCTTCCCAGCTCGGCGGCATCGTGGGCCACATCGAGGGCAAGGGTGAGGTCGTCGGCTGCACCAACAGCGGCCAGGTCACCTACGAAGGCACAGGCACTCCCCGTATCGCAGGTATCTGCGGCTACATCAACAACGCTACCGAAGTCGCTTTCAAGAACTGCACGAACGACGGTTACATCCTCTGGAACGAGGGTGACTACACCGCATCTTCCTGGTCCTACATCGGCGGTATCACCGGCTACTACGGCACTCCGACCGACGGCGCGACCATCCTTTACGACACCTGCATCAACAACGGCAAGATCGACTGTAACGTCGTGGACACCAAGTCCAGGACCCGCGCCGCCGGTATCGCCGGCCACTGCGGCCGCAGCAGCTACCCTGACGGTGTGTACACCTACACATTCAAGAACTGTACGAACAACGGCGACGTGACCGCAACTTCCACCACCGCCAACAACCGTATCGGCGGCATCATCGCCTACAGTGAAATCTCTGCCATCATCGTGTGCGACGGCTGCACCAATGCCGGCCGCATCGTTTCCTCCGGCAAGGGTTCCGTGGGCGGCATCCTCGGTATGAGGTGCAGCGAGAAGTCCACGTTCACCAACTTCACCGTGACTTCCAAGACCGTGGTAGAAGGCGCTGAAGGCTGCCAGATCGGCCTTGCCATCGGTACCGCCGACGAGAGCCTCACCGCAGCCCTGACCGGCAAGGTAGCCGGACAGGTTGTCAACTCAGGCCAAGCCGTGACTGTCGACGCCGGCAACTTCTCCTCATTTATTGTTGGTAGCGCTCCCAACGTGAATACCGCCGGAGTGACTTTCGCCCAGTAATGAAACGATTGTTCGTATCAACTCTTATTTTGACAGCCCTTGCCTCCTGCCAGCCGATAACCGACGGCGGAGGCGGGGCTTCCAATACGGAATTCACTTCCGTAAGCGGCCTGGAGGACAGGACATTGCCTGTCGAAGGAGGCAGCTTTGTCATCGGCCTTACGGCCACAGGCGACTGGACTTGTGACTGCCCTTCGGGGTGGGTCGCAATAGATCCGAAATCGGGAGGAGCGGGAGATTTCAAAGTTAAGGTGGAGGTCGGCGAGAACAAAGGCGTCACCAACAGGACCACCTTCATCAACCTCAGCTGCGGCAGCGACAAGCGCACGCTGCTCCTCACCCAGGGCCACAACGAGCCCAAGAAGGAGGAGACGGTCCAGGATCTGTACCTGGACTCGCACTTCAGCACGCTGATGCATTACAGCACCGGCCGGCTGCGCACGACGAGCGCCGTGATGCAGAGTTTCGACCTGTCTAAGGACGGGCAGACCATTTACTACACCCAGCTTAACAGCAAGTTCAGGGTGTACCTGTCGTGGGGGCCCCGCAACGGCAAGAGCACCCCTTCGACCTATATGACACTGAATTATACGGGCCACGGGTCCAATTTCACCATAGAAGAAGCTGCCGACGGCACCTGGCTGTGGATGGACAACTATTCCAGCAAGAATGCCAGCGGCGACTACTGGGGCGCGCAGATAATCTCGCGCTTCCCGGTCAAGAGCGGCACCACGCTTAATGCCTGGGAGGCTGCGGAGAACTACTATTTCGGCGAGTCCAACATCTCGGTGGCCGTGGATTTCGAAGGCGATATGCTTACGATTCTCGGCATTTCATCCGGCAGGATACGCACCTACAAGCTCAGTGACCTCAAGGCTCTCCCCGTCGAGGACATCACGCTCGCCCAGATTACCTACGGCGGCGAAGACAAGGCTCCCCACAAGGAGACCACCGTTACTCCCGTCGTGAAGGCCAGGGATGCCAGGAAACTGACTCCTCTTGGGGATTTCAGCATCCAGAGAGGGACGTACTCAGACGGGACCACCGTCTCCTGGCAGGGCTTCGACATCCACGGCGGCCTGATTTACCAGGCCCAGGGCAACGGCCACGCCGACGGCACGCCGTCTCCCGGCTGGGTGCAGCTGCGCAAGGTTGACGGTACGGTAGTCGTCCCTCTTACCACTATCACCGCCCTTGAAGACCTTTCCGAACTCAAGTCTGCCGGCATCACCGACACCGGCTATATGGAGCCCGAGGGCGTCAAGGTGCGCGGCGGCGTCGTGTACTGCGGCTTCGCTTCAAAGAATTCCGCGGACGAGAGGCGCGGCACCATTTTCAACTACAATCCGGCATTAGTTAGATAATTCATTATGAAGAAGTTATTTGTCTTGCTGCTTTCCGCTTTCTTCCTTGCGTCTTGTACCGCCCCCGTCCCTGACGAGGGAGGCAAAAAGCCCGATGAACAGGTCGAACCCCAGCCCGAGCCCGAGCCGGAACCAGAACCGGAGCCTGAGCCTCAGCCCGGCCCCAAGACTCTGCCGTTGAGGGTTATGTCGTTCAACATCCTCCAGGGCGGCAACTCGACAGTCGATGCCGGAGTGCTGTTCCCCTGGTCGGCACGCCGTTACGGAGTGTTCGATATGTTCAAGGAGGTCAATCCCGACATCGCCTGCCTGCAGGAATGCCGCCGCGAGCAGCTTCTTGACCTGACGATATTCTGCAAAGGCTACACCTATTACCAGTTTGCCAAGGACGGCGTGACCGTGAGCGGCGTCAAGGAGCTCAACTGCACCGACGACAGCATCTGGAAAAACAAGGGCCAGAGAAACGTCATAATGGTCCGTGAAGGTGTCTTCGATATGCTCGACTGGGGCTACTACTGGTTCAGCGATACTCCGAAGGTCAGCAGCTACAGCGGAGAGCTTTACTCCGACGGCGGCACCCCCAAGCTGAGCCTGTGGCTGAAACTCCGCCACAAGGAGACTCAGCACATTATCTATGTCTGGGATACGCATTTCTTCCCCAACGGGACTGTCGGCCGCAAGCAATGTGCCCTCGACTCCGTGGCCTATATGAAGGAATTCGCAGGGGAGGACTCCACGATTTTCTTCTGCGGCGACCTCAATCTCGAGCCGGAGAACGCCTCGCTCCAGCCTCTTTTCGACTGGATGAGCAGCGCGCGCTTCAAGGCTCCCGATACCGACGACTCCAAGACCTACAACGGCTACCGCGAGACCAACTGGAAGTGGCTGGACCACATTTTCTACCGCGGCGCCACGGCCAAGGTGTACCGTGTGGAAGACAGCGAGACCAAGTACGGCGTGCGCTTCATCTCCGACCACTTCCCGGTGTGGTGCGATTTCGACGTCGCCCTATGAAATGATGAACGACAAACTCTCAGGCCACCTTTCAATAGCGGCCGCATATACGATATTCGGCCTGAATATCGTGTTCTGCAAGGACATCGCCAACAGTGAGGTGGTAGCGCCTGAGGTGTTGTTTACGCTCCGTGCAATCGGCGCGTCGGCGCTTTTCTGGCTGATTTCGCTTTTCCTCCCGAAGGAGCGTATAGAAAAGGGCGACAGTCTCAAGATTGTCGCGGCCTCTTTCACCGGCCTTTTCGTCCCCCAGATGACATTCCTGATGGCCATAACGATGTCTTCGTCGATAGATACGGCCGTGCTGGGGACCATCGGACCCATTTTCACTATGTTTTTCGCCTTCATCTTCCTCGGGGAGCCGATTACCGGACGGAAGGCCGGCGGCGTGGCCCTTAGCTTTGCCGGCGTTATTTTCCTTATATTCAATTCTGTGCATTCCGGAGGCGCGTCGTCGTCTTCGCCTCTGGGTATCGCGCTGCTGCTCCTGAACAGCATCAGTTTCTCCTTCTACCTGGGTTACTTCAGACCTCTGATATCCAAGTACAGCGTGGTGACGTTTATGAAATGGATGTTTCTGGCTTCATTGCTGCTGTCGCTGCCGTTTTCATTCAAGGGCTTGATTTCCACGGACTTCGCTGCCATACCTGCGGGCATACGCTGGGAAATCGGCTACCTGATCGTATTCGCCACTTTCTTTGCCTACTTCCTCATACCGTTCGGGCAGAAACGCATACGCCCGACGCTGGTCAGTATGTACAACTATCTCCAGCCCATCATTGCCGCAATCGTGAGCATAGCGATAGGTATGGATTCTCTTACCTGGCAGAAAATACTTGCCACGGCCTTTGTCGTCGGCGGGGTAGTCCTCGTCAGCCGAAGCAGGGCCGCTCAGAATACGTAGGCGACGCCGACGAGGAGCCTGTTGTTGAGCAGGACGTAGTCGCCGCCAAGGGAGCTGCGGTTGAGCAGTCCGAAATTGTAGCTGACTTGTACTCTGTAGTGGTCGAGCAGTTCCGCTCCGAGTCCGCCTCCGAGGAGTAAGTTCATACGATTGTATGAGAAGATCTCTGAATAATTGTCGTCTTTGCTGCTGTCATTAATCGGAGACCCGGGAATATTGATGGATACTGAAGATCCGCTGGTTGAACTCAGGCCGACTGACAGAGTGGGGCCGCCGAAAGCGAAGAGCTTGACGTCCGGGATAATCCGGATTCCGTAGCTCAGCATAACAGGAATGTCGATATAGTGCTCCGCCAGGTCCGATTTAAGGGAGAGCGTGGCGGAAAAGATTTTGCCGGAATCTATACGATTGGCCGCACTGAAGGAATAATACAGTCCGGGACTGACTTTCAAAGAACCGATCAAAGGCAGCGTATAAGATGCTCCGGCATAGAAGCCGTTTAATCTCAAGGCGTCGGAAGAAGAGGAATTCCTGAAGACAGGATTGTTATAACCGGCACCGACGCTCAGCTGTGCATAAGCGTTATTGGCGGCGAGAATCATTGAAGCGGTGAAAATCAGAGCAAGAATTTTTTTCATAAGCAAGGTTTTTATTGTCGTAAAGATACAAATAAAACTGCAAATCGGCAAGCCGGGCCCTTTGGCCCGTAGCCCCTTTTATCTGCCGGCAAATGCCAGAAGGTTCAGGACGATTCCTCCGTAAATTGCGCGTCTTGTCGCAATCAAGTTGACGCTGAAGTATTTGACAGGGTGGATGGATATGCCTCCGCCGTAGTTGAAATAATGGTTGCGGGAGCCGGGAGTGACGGTATATGGGTGGACCCAGGAGCCTGAGTCGTCACCGGAGTAGTAGGATGAAGTACCGTCGGTGACGCCCTCGTTGGTCTGGGCATAACCGACCAGGGGCAGGATGCGCAGCCACGGCAGAATCGGAATCTGATATCCGGCATTGATGCAGAAGGCCTCGTTGTCGTCCCAGCGGGCATCTACGTCGTATGAGAAATACTTATGCTGAGGATTGGCGTGGAGAAAGTCCACGTACGCTCCGGCAAAAGACACGCTCGCTCCTATGCCGAAGCGCGCGATATCGGTAAACGATCCGACCTGCCCCAGCGTCACCCCGATTTCAAGGGTCTTTGCGTTTGTCCCCTGCGCACTCGCGCCCGTCCCGGCAAAGATCCCCGCCAACAATACGGCGACAGTAAGTAATGCTTTCATATCGGAGCCAAATGTAAGCATTTTTTAGTTAATGCATATTATTAACCATTTACTCTGCCTCAATACAGGCACCCTTGCCTTGGCTAATCCGCAGATAATCAGTATGTTGGCAATCGACCTGCGGGCGTTTACCCGCAGGCGATACGTAACCGCTTATATATAAGCAAGTTAAAAACAATTCTTTGAATGCGATTCCTGCAAAGTTACAAAATAATTTAAGTCAATCAAGTTTCGGCAGTGATACGCTTATAATCCCGGTTGAAAGCTGTGTACACCTCAAATCCCGCCACGAATTTTAGAACTTTAAGATATATCCCTGATCATCCCTGAATGCGTTGCAGTCAAAACCAAAGTGTATCCCCCGTTGTATAAAGGAAATAGGTCTTAATCAATTACTTAAGATTTGACCGGTTGGGGTCAGAAAAAATTTTGCGAATTTCAGGCGTTTTTACTTTGCAAACAGTTTTGAAATTCCTAAATTTGCAATCAGTATGGCAACCAAAGTTTTAATTCGGAAAACCTTATTTTTCGTCGAAATTAAGACGCTTCTGCAA
>DGVM01000129.1 GCA_002395925.1 Bacteroidales bacterium UBA4284 | reverse complement strand
TACAACACTTACAAGAAACTCTCCGAGTAAGAGTTAGTTCTTTTTCAAAACCCCGATGGCTGATGAGTCATCGGGGTTTTTATTTTGCACCAACAACAGAAGTAAGGGATTTCATTCATATTGTAAAAGCTGGCTTTTTTTAATATCTTCGCAGGTATGAAAATCCAGCTTCGCCCAATACTGACAGCTCTCCTGCTGTTCCTCTTGCCTTCCTGCAACGATAATTTCACTCCACCTACAGGAAAATCGGTTCCCGATATTGGCTGGCTGTTCACCGCCGACGGGCCTTATACCCTCAAAACCCGCGTAAACGCAGTCCCCGGACCTGCAACGTTCCAACTGGTGACGGACCTGTCGCTGATGGCCCAAGAGCCGTCAGTAGTGTTCAGCAAGGAAATCAATGTAGCCGAAGACAGTACGATCAGCGTAAGCCTTGGCGCCCTTGACCCGGGTTTTTACCAGGTGCGGCTGCGCGACAGCATCCGATGGAACATAGGCGTCAGGCCCGATGATGTAGTGAGCCCCGTCGATGCCCGTCCCGACTTTGACGCCTTCTGGGAAGAAACCTTCAAGCAACTGGCCGAAGTGCCCCTGAAGCCCGTGCTGACCGAGGTTCCGGAGCATTCCAATGAGCTGAGGACCTGTTACAATGTTAGTTATGAGTCGCTTGGCGGAGCCATCGCAGGCGGTATCCTGTCGGTCCCGGTCAAAGAGGGCAAGTACCCGGCAGTCATCGTTTACATGGGCTACGGTGCCGAACCCTACTGGTTCGACCCTTCCGCCTCTCCCGACAGGATCGAGTACCTCGTGAGCGTACGCGAGCAAGGCATATTCAAGGATCCTGCACAGCGATGGATTGACAGGGGGCTTGCAAGCAAGGAAGAGTTCTACTACCGCGGGGCGTTCTGCGACGTCAAACGCGCAGTAGATTTCGTGGCCGGACTGGAAAAGACCGACACCAGCCGTATCGTCGCATGGGGCGAAAGCCAGGGAGGCGCCTTTACCTTCCTCGCTGCGGCCCTTGACAAACGCATCAAAGCCATCGCCCCGTCCGTGCCGTTCCTCGGTGATTATCAGGATTATGCGCGCATCGTATGGTGGCCCGTCCACGAGGTGTTCGAGCAGGCCGACGCCGAAGGCATCGACCGCGACGCCCTCTTCGAAATGCTCTCTTATTACGACATCAAGAATTTCGCTCCCCGCGTAGAGTGCCCTGTGTACATGTCGTTCGGCCTGCAGGACGAAACCTGCCCGCCCCATACCAATTTCTCTATCTACAACAACCTCGGTTCCAAAGAAAAACGCTATTTTTGCGTCCCCACATGCTCTCATGCCATGTGGCTGGAAAAGTCATGGAGCGCAGAGAGGGAATCCTTTCTGAGCGAACAAATAAACAAGAAGCAGAATGATTTACAATAAACTCACAGAACTCATAGGGCACACCCCGATGCTCCGTGTCAGCGGTTACCCGGGACAGAGGGCCGATATTATTCTCAAGCTCGAATACTTCAACCCCGGAGGTTCCGTAAAAGACCGCGTGGCCCTCGCAATGATAGAAGATGCAGAAGAGAGGGGCCTGCTCAAACCAGGCGCCACCATCATCGAACCTACCAGCGGCAACACCGGAGTGGGACTTGCCTGGGTCGGAAGGTCCAAAGGCTACAAAGTCATACTCACCATGCCCGACACCATGAGCGAAGAGCGTCGCAGCCTGCTGCGGGCATTCGGAGCCAAGCTGGTCCTCACCCCCGGCGCTGAAGGAATGAAAGGAGCGATTGCCCGGGCGGAAGCCCTCAGGGATGCCGAACCGGGAGCCGTAATTCTCGGCCAGTTCGTCAATCCCGCCAATCCCCTGGCACATGAGCGCACCACCGGAGAAGAGATATTTGCCGACACCGGCGGGCAGGTCGATATATTCGTAGCCGGAGCGGGAACCGGAGGCACCGTCAGCGGTGCAAGCAGAGCCCTCAAAAGGCACAAGCCCTCCGTGAAGGTATTCGCCGTGGAACCGGAGGGTTCTCCGGTGCTCTCGAAAGGCGTCGCCGGCAAGCACAAGATTCAAGGCATAGGTGCAGGATTTGTGCCCGACACATACGACCCTGCCACAGTCGATGAGGTACTGACCGTATCGGACGAAGACGCGATGCAGGCCGCCCGCGAGCTGTCCTCGCGCGAGGGGCTACTCGTCGGCATTTCGTCCGGAGCCGCGTTTGCGGCATCGCTCCGTCTGGCAAGGGATGCATCCAATGCCGGCAAGACCATCGTTGCTCTGCTGCCCGATACAGGCGAACGCTACCTGTCCACCGAACTCTTCTGCAGCCCGGCAAGCAAGCGCTGACCCTATGGAAAGGACTTTTCCCGACAAGCAGCGACTGGAACAGCTGTTCGATGCTCTCCGCGCCTGGTTTTTCCCCGAGCTATACTGGGGAGAGCATCCCGAGGCGAGTGTGAGCCGCCTGCTGTCGCCGTACCTCGACGAAGCCAAACTCAAATCGTTCGTCGAAGGCCTCCCGGCCGTAGCTCAGCTGCTGCGCACCGACGCCCAGGCCCTGCTCGACAACGACCCGGCAGTCTCCGACCCCCGCGAAGTCATACTCTGCTACCCCGGTTTCAAGGCGATGCTGTACTACCGAGTCGCACACTCGCTGCATGAGCTTGGTGTTCCGGTCCTTCCGAGGATGATTTCGGAGGCGGCCCACTCATCGACCGGCATCGACATACATCCGGCAGCCCGCATCGGATCCTACTTCGGTATCGACCATGGCACCGGTGTGGTAATCGGAGCCACCTCCGTAATCGGTGACCATGTAATGCTGTATCAAGGAGTTACGTTGGGTGCCAAGAACTTTCGCTACGACGAGAACGGGCGTCCGATGAACATACGCCGGCACCCTGTCCTGGAAGACCACGTCACCGTTTACTCCAACGCCTCCATACTCGGGCCCGTCCGAATAGGCACGGGTGCCGTAATCGGAGGCAACGTCTGGGTGACGGAAGACGTGCCGCCGCACACCAAGGTCCGCCAGGAGAAATTCATCGCAAGTGCCGAATTCTCCGACGGAGCCGGTATCTGACAGCCTCCTATATAGGCAGGATCACGAACACCAGCGCATCCCAGACGGCGTGACTTACAATCAGCGCCGGAAGGGCCTTCGGCTGCAGTCGATAGACCAGGCCCCACACCGCACCGGCCACCAGTGCAGCCATGATAAGCATGAAATTGAAGGACCAGATGTGCACGAGGGCGTACACCAGTGCCGTAACGACAAACGCTATGTCGGGAGCGAATTTTTTGCCCTCCAGAAGCTTGCCAAGCGTCCTCTGGACGTAGCCGCGCCAGAAGAATTCTTCCGCCGGACCTATGAGCAACAGTAGCAGGACGGCAATCAGCCACCCGGGAAGGCCCTGCTTCATGGAGTAAACGGAATCGACCTGGGGACGTGCGAAATCGAACATGAGCGCCGACAGTTTGTCGCCTATCCAGAAAATACCCCAGAGGACGAAGGCCAGCGCTATGCCGCCGAGGATCTGAAGCAGAGGCTTTTCCACTTTCGCAAGCGCCGCACGGTCGGGCGTAAACGCAAGCCCCAGGCTCGTAAGGACTACCGCCGACACCGACATGCAAATCCAGAAATTCGGTGCCCCGGCAGTCCAGGGACTGAACATATAGAACCACAGCAGAGCTGCTGCAGATACCGCTATTACCAGATTCTTCATACTATCTCAGTGTCGTAGATTCAGGAATTATCATCTGGAGACTACGGCCTTCGGCCTATCCCTCCCGCTGCACTTCGTTTGCGGGCCCCTCCCACTCACGGCTGCGTGGGCGCAGACGGTCTCCAGATGATAATTCCTGAATCTTCGACATCAATTGAACAGGACGGAAAGGAACAATCCGGCCGAAAGGGCCAGAGAGAAAATCAGATGAAGCTTTGCTGTAGCCTGGTCGAGGCCCTTCATGGCTTCGAGGCCCAGTTTGTCGTAGGTACAGGCCTGACGCAGGTTCTTGAAAGCCGGCACCGCAGCGACGAAGCAAAGCAAGGCAAGCGGATGAAGCATTCCGAGGATGACGAAAACGGCAACGCTTACGAAAGGCACGACCATGTAAACCGCATACAGTACGCTGGAAGCTTTGCCGCCGATGAGCATGGCAAAAGTCTTGATGCCCGCAGCCCTGTCGCTCTCGGTATCAAGCGTATTGTTGGCATGGAGCACAGACACGGTAATGACGCCGAGCGGCAACGAAAGCACGAGGGCCTCGGGATGCCATTCCCCCGTCACGGCATAAGCGGTACCGAGCACGGTAAGGATTCCAAAAATGATAAAAATATCCAGATCTCCGAGTGCATGGTACTTGAGAACGGAATACAGCGCCGTAAGCAGCACCCCCGCTCCGCCGATAATCCACAGTCCCGGCCCGCCGCACAGAATAGCGGCGACGACCCCTACGGTGGCGCCTGCAATGAACAGCACGATGCTGAAAGTCAGATATTCCACAGGTTCGAACTTATGGAATACCAGATTGGGCACGGCAAAGGCATTCTCGTTATCGACCCCGCTGCGGTAGTCGGCCCAGTCGCTAAGCACGTTGCCGGCGGAATGAAGCAGCACCACGCCCAGCAGGCTAAGGGCGAACAGCACCCAGGGCATGCCTCCCTGAGGCAGGAGCCCTTTGCTGAAAAGGAAAGCGAAACATGCCACAACCGGCATGGTCGAAACGGGAAAAGACCAGTAACGCGTTACTGCAATCCACTCTTTGAGACTGTGTTTTGCCATATCAGATAGTTTTTAACCACGAAAGGATGAAGGCCCTGCGACGTTCCATGACATCGTAGTCGAGGGTCTGAGGAATATCGCCCGGCTTGTTTGTATTCATGGTGATGCCGGAGGTGAACATCACTGCCGGAACGCCCCTCCGCAGGAAGGGAGCCTGGTCCGAGGCGGTATTGTAAAAATAGTCGGTAAAGCCCTTGCTGCGGTAATAGTCATAATAGATACGAAGGCGCGGACCGACATTCAGACGGTCCATCTCCTTGGAATGTTGCTTTTCGAAGCGCTCGCCTCCCAGGACGATGAGAAAGTCGGTGCGATACTTGTTTGGCGGAGCCAGGGTACTGCCGATGATGTCGATGTTGGCGACCATGCCGAGTTTCCATCCCCTTAGCGCAAGGGACTCCGCTCCTGCCCTGCCGCTGTTGTGACCGTCGAGCGCCGCGAAAATGTAATTGCCCCCCGAGCATGCCAGGGAATCGGCAAGCGAGAGCAGCATGGCGACACCGGAAGCGTTTGCATCGGCTCCTGGAAGGATTTCGCCTCCGGTGCTGCCGGGACCGTCATAATAAGCCGTCACAAGCACGTAGGAAGCAGATTTGGGATTGCCGCGATGTACGCCCAGTACGCTCCGTCCCACCCCGGAAGGAGTCTGGAACTTGTCAAGCGACACCTCGAGCCCAGCCGCACGGAAACGCCTCATGACATACCAGCTCGTCTCCACGGCGCCCACCGATCCGGTCACACGGCCGCCAAGCAGCGGACTTGCCAGATACTCCACGTCCTCCTTCATTCCTGCCCTGGCGGGAAATATATTGAACAACAGGAAGAATACCAAGAAGAAGAGGCACGCCGCATTCTTGTGCGGTGAGAAGGGTCGCGCGGCGACGGTTTGGAGAGGCGGACAACTAATTTTAACCATTCAGGTCGATTCGGCACGATAAATGATTATCTTTGCAAAAGTAGTGAAAAAGTTTCTGCTTTCAATAGCGATTTTGCTCGTTAGTTCAGCCGCTGCCCTTGCCCAGTACGACAAGGACGTTTTCAGCCTGCGCGGCAGGCTGGCACTGCAGGACGGCAAATACACGCAGGCTATCGAGCATTTCAACATTCTCGCGCGGCTCGACACCACCGACTATTGGTGCTTTTTCTTCCGGGGCATCGCTAAATTCAACCTCGGCGACATCCGCGGAGCGAAGCAGGACTTCAACACTTCGGTCCGGCTCAACCCGGTCTTTACCAACGGTTACCACTACCGCGCCATAACGGAAAGCCGCACCGGCGAGTACGAGCAGGCCTTCGCCGACTTCGACAAGGCCATCTCGCTGCGTCCGGGATTCATAGGACTCTACTACAGCCGTGGCGTAACGAACTTCCTCTCGCAGCGCTTCCCTCAGGCGGTAGAAGATTTTGACCGCTACATCAAGAGGGAGCCAAAGGACCCTTCGGCATATCTCAACAGGGGCGCCTCGTACCTGTTCCTGGGCGACACGCTCAAGGCCATGAACGACTACAACAAGGCCATCAAGCTCGACCGATTCGAGCCCGAGTGCTACCTGCGCCGCGGCAGGGTCTATGCCGCCAAGGGCAACTACACCGATGCGGTAAAGGACATGACCCGGGCCATCGACCTGGACAGCACCAATACTTTCGCCTATTTCAACAGGGCGCTGATGTACTACGAGCTTCACGACTACAACTCCGCCATGCGCGACCTTGGCCGCGTGCTCAAGGACGAGCCGGGCAACGCCCTGACGCTGTACAACCGCGCTCTCATCTACGCCCAGGTGGGCGACTATCCCAACGCCCTCGAAGACATGGACCGGGTCATCAACATCAACCCGGAAAACGTCCTGGCATATTACAACAGGGCCGCCATTTTCATGGAGATGGGACGCTACCGCGACGCCCTGTCGGATTACAGCCGGGCCATAGAACTTTACCCCGACTTTGCCAAAGCGTATCTCAACAGGTCCTGGGTAGAGAACCTTCTCGGAATGACCAGGCAGTCCAAGGAGGATTACCGCACCGCCCAGCGCAAGGTCGGCGAATACAGGGCAAAGAACGCAAGCGGCGAAGCTTCATTTGCCGACACCACACGCAAATACAATTCCCTCCTTGCACTTGATGCCGAGTTTGCCCGGAAAGACTTCGACAACGAACTGCTGCAGCACCGCGACATCGACATAAGGCTGCGGCCGCTTTACAAGTTCAGTCTGGCGGCACAGCGCGAACAGCGCAACATGGCCCTCAGCAGCAGGTTCGAGAATCCCCTTGCAGACAGGTTCACCGACGCGGTTCCGGTGCCTGTCGTCATTTCCAACAATGACAGCCTCCAGGTACTGCACCTGGTACGTTCCCTATCCTCAGTGCTTTCCGGAGACGGCAGCAGCGGAGCCGGAAACATCTCTCTCTCCCCCGCCCAGACCTTCTTCATCCGAGGCATATACGACGTTCAGGAGAAGAAATACAGCAACGCCCTGAGCTGGTTCGACAAGGCTGTGGAAGCCGCCGGCTCCGAGGAAGGAGGCGACCGCTACGAACGCTTCTACAAGGCCTTCTACCTCATGAACAGGGGCGTACTGCGGGCCGAGATGATAGATTTCATCGCATCCCTCGAAGGCAATGTCCAGACTCTGTCCATGGACGAGAACGGTTCCACGAGGGCAAGGGTCTCCGACCGCGTAGCCCGCAGCTACGACTATTCCGAGGCCATAAGTGACATGCGGGAGGCCATATCGATAGTCCCCGACATGCCCCAGCTGTATTTCAACCTTGGCAACCTCCTCTGCCTGTCGTCGGAAATGGTATCCGCCATAGACAGCTACTCCAAGGCCATAGGACTGCACCCGGGTATGGGAGACGCATACTTCAACCGCGGCCTTGTGCTCATTTATCTCAAAGACAAGGAGAAAGGTTGCATCGACCTGTCCAGGGCCGGTGAGCTGGGAATCGGCGACGCCTACAGCGTCATCGAAAAATATTGCAAGAGCAATGAGTAAAGTACGTTTCAAATCGTTCTCTTCCGGCAGTTGCGGAAACTGCTACTACATAGGATTGTTTCCGGATGATTCGCGCCGCGCCGAGGCCGGCGTGCTGATAGATGCCGGAGTGAGCCCCCGCAGGCTCAAAAAGGAACTGCAGACGGAAGGACTGTGCTTCGACGACTTCGGGGCCGTACTCATAACGCACGACCACATGGACCATATCCGTTCCCTGGGGTCCATCTGCAAGCACATAGGCAAGCCTGTCTGGGCAACGCAAAGGCTCCACCGGGCCCTTGGATTCAACCCCATGACCCGGGACTGGATTGCTTCCCAAAGAGTGATAATGTCCGAAAACGCATGGAATGACGTCATTGCCGGCCGCATATCCGTACGTCCTTTCGAGATGCCCCACGATGCCAGTCAGACAGTCGGATACGCCATTCTTCTCGACTCTTACAAATTCGTGATAATGACCGACATAGGCCGCATGACCGACGAGGCTCTGAGCTGGGCGCGTCAGGCCGACACGGTAGTTATAGAAAGCAATTACGATCCCGAGATGCTCCGCCTGGGTCCGTACCCGCCGGAACTGCAGGCACGCATCCGCGGCGGACATGGGCACCTCTCGAATCCCGAATGTGCAGAAGCCATAGCTGCATTCCGTCACGAAGGCCTGCGGCACATCTTCCTCTGCCATCTCAGCGAGCACAACAACACTCCGCAACTGGCCTACGAAACCAGTCAGCCTGCCGCCGCCGGCATTCCGCTCACGCCACTCCCCCGCCAGACAGCCTCCCCGCTGTACTATCTGTAAGCGACTGAGGCATCAGCTGATGCTTCGCAGTGCCAAGGGTTCCTGTATGCCGGCGACCGTTGCCGGGAGGTAGTACAGGAAGCCGAACTGATAGCCAGACATGGCGAAGGGCGCATCGTCGAAGAGGCCGAAGAACTGGAAGGCATCCCGAAGGAGCCTCTCCCTGTCATCGGAGCGCTTGATGCATTCCAGCGGGACGCCGAGCGATGCGGCCCTGTGCGAAGGACTCCGGAAAAGGACTCCGGCCGGGGTTCCGGAAACGTCATACCGCAGCCACACGCTTCCCTGCTTGTCTGCCGGAGCCACTCCGTCGGGATTCGGGCAGCAGTAGCGGTCTTCGTTGGGGGAATTGTAGAACGGCATCGATCCCACAAGGCCTACCGCCGTAGCATTGGAGCCCGCATATTTATAGCCCAGCACATTCCCGACGAAAGCCTTGAGACTGTCGCGCCCGGACAGGTCGGGAGTGATGTCGTACACGCTGCTCCACACGTCGGTGGCTATGTTGGAGCCGCTCAGCAGTATGTTGCCGCCTGCGCCGGCCCAGCGGCGAAGGGCGTCTCGCATCTGTTGCGGAAATACCTGGAAACGGTCGGGGAAAACGCCGCGGCCCGACTTGGTGGTAACTTGGGCGCCGCAGATAAGGTCGAGCGTCTTGAAGGTAGAGTGCAGCAGGGTATCTGCGCAGAACGCCTCCGAGGACATCGAGCAGAACGGCAGCCCGAGCGCCATAATGCTGCGGCCATGAACTATAGGATAGTCGAAAGTGTTGCCGGCCACAACCAGTCCGGCCTTGTCGGTATAGGTCGCGCCGAAACCGGGAGCATCGTCGCTCTCCCAGCCCAGCGGGCGTCGGAATTCGTAGTTTTCTCCGATGTAGGTGATGTCGCGCATATACGGCATTCCCGGGTCGAGTCTGGAGTCGAATCCGGCATACTGCGGAGTATCTATCCACGCCGGCGCCGCGACACGGTTGAAATTGTTCACTATGAGCACCGCATCTCCAGCCTTTCTGAATGGAATGCCGGCAGAGAGAATCTCGGAAGGGAAACTGACGCCGCCGTCATTGTAGGCCACTATCTTGAAAGAATACGCATGCCCGGGCTCCAGGGTAAGGGTCGTAAAGGTATCTTCTACAGGAACCCCGTCGTCGAAGGCTCCGTCGTCGATGCGTGTGTAAAGAAGATAGCCCTTGGGCCTGGCGGTGCCCTCGAGGGGATCGGTGGTAGGCTTCCAGCTCAGGAGGACTTCGTTATTGCCTATCAGCCTTGCGGAAAACGCATGCACGGGCATTGGCTGGACGACGTACGGCACGTTGTAGCGGCACGCCAGATACTTGAGTATGCCCTTGTACACGGCCCTGCAGGCCAGGAAACGGAATGACGGGTCGAGCCCGTAGCGCATGTCGGCAAAATTCTGGTGCGAAAGGAGTTCCAGAAGCATGGCGGGGACGTCGGTGGTCCTGGATTCGCTGTAGGAGCGGTCCCAGAGCTGTCTGCGCGACCATGACGGCTCGAAGCCGGTACGCACGTCTTCCACCACCTGCGTCTGCACAAAATCGGCGAAGGTGCGGCAGGTCATGCGGTCCGTGCCGTCGGAGAATTTGCGGGAGTCCTCACAGCGGAGAGTATATATCGACAGCGTACCGATCGTGCTGTCGTTAGGCGTGACGCCGGCGTCGGTGTGGAACGCCAGCGAACAGTCGAAGGGTATCCCCTTGCGGCCTTTGAGCATCTTCACCCAGGCGCCGCGGACGGCATAATCGTTGGTATAATCGGTGTCCCAGGCACGAAGGGTGCTGTCGGCACCGGCCCATGGTATCCAGTAAGAAGCGCCCTCGATGTAACTGGGCATGCCCGACAGACGTCCTCCACGGCGGATCTTGCCCATGCCGCCGCCGAAGCGCACTGCATCGGCGCTCACCGTTTCGCCGTTGCTCCCCTTGTTGTCGAGCTCTACGTATCCGAAGGTTCCGGCGCCGAACTCGAAGGTCCCCAGGTAAACCCAGGTGCCGCCGCCTTTGCGCTGGTCCACCTCGAATTCGGTGTCGCCGCCGAGATGATGGACTATATATCTTGCACTGCGGCAGCTGTTACGCATGGAGGCGTAGCTGACATATACGGCATACTCTCCCCTTTCCGGGATGACCGGTGTCCACACGACCCTGGAACCCGCTGCCGGGCTGCACCAGCTCTTGCGCGCGGTACCCATGACGAAAGGATTGTCGGTGATTTCGTACTCCTGCTTGAGGTCGGCAAAGCCCTCACCGGCATCTTCCCAGACGCCGAATTCCTCGTAATTGCCAAGAACCCGCAGAGGCTTGTCCGCCGGGACGCGCACGAACGACGAATCGTTGTCGCAGATTACCTCGCGGATCTGGATGTCACGCTCGCGAGGGGTCATGACGTATGCCCCGGCATTCTCCAGCATGGGAATCAGATAGTCGAGCACGAATCCTTGCGTAAACATGTCTTCGACCGTACGGTGCAGGGTTGCACGCTGCCAGCGCCAAAGGTCCTGCTGCTCGTTGTAATATATGCCGTGACTCTGCCAGAGGGCTATGTGACGCCCCGCAAGGCCCTTGGATATACGACGTCCGTGCGCCCTGCGTACAAGCGGAATCCGGGGCGCGTTGGGGACGGAGAACTCGAAGGAGGGAGATTTACCGTTGCGGGTCAGGACCGGGGTCGAAAGCTCGTCGATATTGACGCCGGAGACCGTAAAGGCTCCCGGGGTATTGCCGGCAAGCAGAGCTTCCGCCTCCAGGGCAAACTGCTCACGCAGCCAAGCCAGGTCGTCTTTGTGCCAGGGATAATCAGAAAGCGAACGGTTCCATTTGATGTCCAGAGTGCCTTCGTTGAGAGAAAGCTTGTCGATTGCGACTGTGGATTTTACTCCGAAACGCCTGTTGCACCTTTGGGTAAGGGTATCGCATACCGTCTTGAAATCCGACACCAGCTGTGCATCGAGCGACAGCGGAAGCATGAGAAGGAAAATAATGGGCAGCAGGAATTTACGCATTGCGGGCAGGACGGGTAAAGAGACGGACAAAGAAAACGGCGATGCAGGATGTAAACAGGCCGAGCAGGTCTGCCTTGTAATCGTTTATGTCCATCGTACGGTAGGGCAACTGTCCCTGAACGTATTCGGTAATGCCCGCAATCAGGGCTCCGACGACGAAGATGCACAGTATCAGCAGGATGGTGGACACGACTCCCCTCTTCTCGTAGCGGAAGGAGAAGAAAGCCAGAAGGGGGAAAGGCAGGAACATGAGGTAGTGCACCACCTTGTCGGCATCCAGCCCCAGGAACTTGCCGGGGAATATGGGTAGCGAAGAGAATCGCGCAAAACAAATCACCGCGACGACGGCGATATACAGCAGGGTCAATATACGGAACAGCGTGGTGCGTTTCATAGGGATTGCATTTCGTAAAACTTCTTGTAGTAGCCTCCCAGGGCAAGAAGCTGCTCGTGGCGCCCCCGCTCGACGATACGCCCGGAGTCGAGGACAATTATCTCGTCCGCACTCTTTACGGTGCTGAGACGATGAGCGATGGCAATGGTGGTCCGCGTGCTCATAAGACGGTCCAGAGCATCCTGGACGCTTCTTTCGGACTCGGAATCCAGAGAGGCCGTAGCCTCGTCCAGGATCAGGATGGGCGGATTCTTGAGTATGGCCCTGGCTATGCTCAGGCGCTGCCGCTGTCCGCCGCTCAGCAGGGCTCCGCGGTCGCCGATTACAGTATCGTAGCCCTTTTCCTTTTCTTCTATGAAAGAATCGGCGTTGGCTATACGGGCGGCTTCCCGTACTCCGGACAGGCTTGCATCCTTGACGCCGAAGGCTATATTGTTGAATATAGTGTCGTTAAAGAGGATGGGCTCCTGGTTGACATATCCCAGGAGGGAACGCAGCGAAGATATGGAGAGCTCGCGGATGTCGATGCCGTCGATGCTGATGCTGCCGCCGCTGACGTCGTAGAACCTGGCAATCAGGTCGGCGAGGGTCGATTTACCGGCTCCCGAGGCTCCAACGATAGCGAGCGTCGTGCCCCGTTTTATCGTAAAGTTTATCCCTTCCAGTACCTTCGTCCCGTCGGGATAGGCGAAACTCACGTCCTTGAAGACAATGGCATCGTGCATGCCGTCGAGCGTCTTGGGAGACGACGGTTCCTTGATGTCGTTCTCCTCCGAAAGCACGGCGTCGATGCGCTCCATGCTGGCAAGTCCCTTGGGCACGCCGTACGCAGCCTTTGCAAGGTCTTTTACAGGCTGGATGACGCTGTACAGCATGACCATGTAGAAGATGAAGGTAGGGGCGTCGATAGCGGAGCGTCCCCCAAGGATGAGGGTCCCTCCGAACCACAGTACAACGGCAATCATGACAGTGCCGAGCAGTTCGCTTACGGGATGGGCCAGAGCCTGTCGCACCGCGACCCTGGAGCTGCGGCGCTTCATGTCCCGGGTGACGGAGTCGAAGCGGCCGGACATTTTCTTTTCGGCAAGGAATGCCTTGATGATGCGCAGTCCGCCGAGGGTCTCCTCCACCTGGCTCATGATGTCGCTCCAAAGCGTCTGTACCTGCAGCGACTGCCGGCGCAGCCTGCGGCCTATCGCTCCCATAAGCCACATCATGACAGGGGCGAATACGAGCACGAAGAGGGTAAGCTGCCACGACACGAATACAAGCGTCCCCAGGTAGAATACTATGAGAATGGGATTCTTGATGAGCATGTCAAGCGACGCCGTGAGCGAAGTCTCGACTTCCTGCACATCTCCGCTCATCCTGGCTATGACATCGCCCTTGCGTTCCCGGTTGAAGTAAGAGAGCGGGAGCGACAGGATCTTGTCGTAAAGCTCCATCCGCATATCCTTGACGACCCCGGTACGTATCGGGACCATGACCGCGGATGAGCCGAAGTAGCATGCGGTCTTGAGCAGGGTGAAAAAGCACAGCACCAGGCAGAGCACCAGCAGCACCGCGCTCTGTCCATGCACGGCAATGGCGTCGGTGACATACCAGTAAAGATTGCCGAGAAGGGTTTCTTTGAAGCCCTTGAAGCCGTGCAGGCTGCCCCACGGAATATACTCGTAGCTTGTGGTGTCGATGCCGAAGAGTATCCGCAGGATGGGGATGAGAAGTGCGAAGGAGAAGATGTTGAATACGGCGGAAAGAATGTTGAGCACCACGCTCCCGCCGAGATATCCCCGGTAGGGCCTGATGTAGCGCGACAGCATTTTCCGCAAATCCTTCATGGCTTACAGCACTTTGACAGGTACGCCGAACCAGTGAACCATAATCAGGTACACGACTCCGCTGACCACGATTACGGCCGGAATGGTGAGCAGCCAGGCCCACACTATATTCTTGGCTGTAATCCATTTTACCGATTTGACTCCCCTGGTGAGGCCGGTACCTATGATGGAACCGGTTATGGTATGCGTGGTACTGACCGGAATGCCCAGGAATGCGGTCATTATGAGGGTGATGGCTCCGGAAGCCTCGGCACAGAACCCTTGGGTGGGAAACAGCTTGCTCAAGCCTTCGGAAAGCGTACGTATGACAGACCATCCGCCGGTCACGGTGCCCAGGGCTATGAGTCCGTAGCAGGCGAACTTGAGCCACATGGGGACGAAGAATCCGGTGTAGCCCGCCGCCTGGGCCGCCGCTGCGCCGTTTCCGTAAAGGAACTGAAGCACGGGATTGTCGGGTTCGGAGGCGAAAGCGGTGGCGAAGAGTATGGCAATGATACCCATGGTCTTCTGGCCGTCATTGCCGCCGAATCCAAGCGAGAAGGCCGCACTTGACACGAGCTGCATGCGACGGAAAGCCTTATCTACCTTCTGCACCTTGGTCTTGTGGAACAGCAGCATGATTATGCAGTTGAGCCCGAATCCAAGCAGCATGCCGATGACAGGCGAGATGAAGATGAACGCGACGATCTTGAAGATGCCGCTGGTAATGAGGTACTGTCCGCCGTAAACGAACCACACCGGGCCGATGAGCCCGCCTACGAGCGCATGGGAGGCGGAAACGGGCAGTCCCAGCTTGGTACAGAGGAAGATGTAGATGACCGAGCCCAGAAGGGCGGCCAGGATTACATATACGTCGATGCACTGCTGGTCCACGATGCCTTTACCCATGGTCGCCGCAACCGTGGTATCGAAGATGAACATCGCCATGAAGATCCAGAAGGCAGCCAAGAAAACGGCGACCTTGGGAGGCAGGGCCTTCGTAGCGATTACGGACGCAATACAGTTGGCGGCATCGTTCATACCGTTGGTAAAACTGAACGCCAGCGCAATGAGCGCCGTTATTATCACGACCGCTACCATACAGGCTAACTGTTCTTTACCACGATGCCGCGGATCTTGCTGGAAACGTTCTTGGCTACATCGGACGTATCTTCCAATGCCTGCGCGATATTCTTTTTCTTGACCAGCTCGATGGGGTCGGGTTCCTTTTCGAAGAGGTTGGACATGTAGCTTTCGAAAATGTCGTCCACCGTATGCTCTATTTCCTTGATGCTGTCGCAAAGCCCGGCGAGTATCTTGGCGTCTTTGCGCATGGTATCGAAACGGGTCGTTATCTGTATGAGCAGATCGGCGTCCTTGTCGATGTATTCGGCTATCTGAATGAGCTTGTGGGACGGCTCCTTGGGCTGATAAATCGCTATCTTCTTGGAGGCGTCGCGCATGGAATCCAGGAAGGAGTCCATGACCTCGGCAAGTTCGTGGATGTCGTCGCGGTCGAACGGAGTGAGGTAGGCGTCGATAAGCACGGAAGTAATCTTTGAGTGTATGGTATCTCCCTCCGTTTCGTGTTCCTTGATGCGATGCGCAAGGATACGCCTCTCGTCGGGATCGGATGCGGCCACCTGCTGAACCAGCAGTTCAGATGCCTTCTTGATGTTCTCTGCAGCTTGGACAAAAAGCGGGAAGAAACTCTTTTCCTTTACTACGAACAGTTGGAGAAAATGGTCTAAATTCATATCTTCTAATCTATTGTATTCTTCCGGGATATTCTTCGAGAGCCTTTGCCAGACATTCCAGGGCCGCGGCAAGGTCTTCCTTGTTGAGTATATAGGCAATGCGAACCTCGTGTCGTCCTTCGCCGGGTTCGGTGTAGAATCCTGCAGCGGGGGCCATCATTATGGTGGCTCCCTTATGGCGGAATTCGCTCAGGCACCAGATGCAGAACTTCTCGGCGTCATCGACCGGAAGCCGCGCCACGGTATAGAAAGCGCCCATGGGAATGGGGCTGTACACGCCCGGGATACGGTTGAGGCCGTCGATAAGGAAGTTACGGCGGTCAAGATACTCTTCGTAAACAGCCTGCAGATAGGATTTCTGAACCCCGATGCTGGCTTCCGCCACAATCTGTCCGATGAGCGGCGGGCTCAGGCGCGCCTGGCAGAATTTCATTACGGCCTCGTGCACTTTCTTATTCTTGGTACACAGGCAGCCGATACGTATTCCGCACTCGGAGTAACGCTTGGACACCGAGTCGAAGAGCACCACATTCTCTTCCAGACCTTCCAGATGGAAGGCGCTGATATATGGCATTCCCGTATAAATGAATTCGCGATACACCTCGTCGGAGAACAGGAACAGGTCGTGACGCAGCACGATGTCGCGCAGCCTCTGCATTTCTGCACGGGTATAAAGATATCCCGTGGGATTGTTGGGGTTGCAGATGAGGA
>DGVM01000126.1 GCA_002395925.1 Bacteroidales bacterium UBA4284 | reverse complement strand
CATCAGCGAGCACAACAGCGTGTTCTCCAAGGGCACCATCCTCGGCATCCTCAGCGAGCTCAGCGGCTGCATCCGCGAACTCATCCTCCAGGGCTACAAGATTGACCTCGGAGAGCTGGGCACCCTGACGCCCGCCATCACCTGCAAGGGTGCCGTGACCATGGCCGACTTCACCGCCCAGAACATCACCGACCTCAAGGTCAACTTCGCCAAGGGCAGCGCACTGCTCAACCTGCGCCGCGACGCCGAGTTCGAACAGACCACCACCCGCGCCGCACAGGCCGCAGCCCTCGTGGCGCAGAAGGAAGGCAAGACCAACGCCGACTGGACGCCCAAGAGCGAGGACGGCGAAGGCGAAGAGGTAGAACCGTAAGAGGACGGACTCTCCCCCCGCCCTCCCTGTTAGGGAGGGAGCGAATACCTTAGACTGGCAATTATGACTACAAGAATATGTTGTCCAGTAGATTCCAATCTTGAAACATACTTTAGACTGGATGGTCCCATAGATTCCAATCTTGAAAGTAACCGCTCCCTCCCTAACAGGGAGGGCGGGGGGAGAGTCTTCTAAATCTAATGAATCATGAAGGACAGTACTAAGAAGTTGCTTCGCCGCATCGGCGAACTCATCGTCACCATCATCACCGCGCTGCTGACCACCCTCGGGGCCCACGCAGCAAACATCGTACAGTAGAGCACAAAGAAGAGTCCCCGCCACCTCCGGAAGAGAGGTCGGCGGGGATTACTACAAAAAAACATGAGAGAAAAATAAGGGGGTTCGTTGGAGGTTGTCAGAGATTTGCTCCGAAGCCGTCGACGATGTGTTGGCGTCAGATGTCAGCTCCGAAGCCGTCGACGATGTGTTGGCGTCAGAGATCTGCGCCGAAGCCTTCGCCGAGGTCATTCTGCTGTTTCTTGGACATGTTTGAGATGTTGTCGTATGGACAATCCAATCTTATCCAGTTCGTCCATGGGTAGGACTTCTCGTTGCCCTGGACATCTACCGTGTAGATTCTCATTCTGCAGCTCCAGGCTTCGCTTACTTGCTTGGGGGCGAAGGTAGTGAAGAAGTTTAGCATGACGGTTTTGTTTCCCGGTTCGACATATCCATTGCTATAGACTTCTGGGTCATTGACTTCATCCTTGCTGTATATGAGTTTTTTGAGGTCGTACACCGGTTTGTCGCTGGCATCAACGATCTGAACGAATACTCCCCATTTCTGGATGTTCTCCGTTTGCTGGAACTTGAATGTATTCCAGAATTCATAGCGGTTGTATTGGTCAATAGTGCTACCAGAGCGCCCTGTCCGTTGCTCAAACTCCTCGGCATCCATGAATTTGCTGGCTTTGTCGTTGCGCACTCGTGCGGTGCCCTTTACCACTGTCACCTTGGGGTTCCTTTTCTCGTACGTCCATTTGACGCTGGTAAGTACGGTGTAAGTTTCATCCATGTCATCGTAGAGGACGGGCACGCAGATGAGCGAGCTTGCTGTGGGGTCCACGTCATTATCGTTGAAGACGAAACTGAAGGTACGATCGACGTCGATGGTGCTGGCATACTTCAGCATTGGAATCTGAGCTGCTCCAATCTCGGCTGCCGACTTGAATTCGCGGTAGGAACCGTCGAGCGAGCCGTAGTAAACTCTGAGACGGGGAAAGGTATGTTCTTTGTGTCCGAAGATATTATCCAGAGGCCACAATGACTTGAATGCATAGTTCACGGTATATTGCCATAGACTGACTCCCTCCTTAGGACGTATGATCTCTCGCTTAAAGTTCGACTCATGTCGGTCTATGACAGGCAGGAAGTTCGTATCCTTCGAGTAGAGTCGTTTCTTCCAGATATCGACATCGCAGTTGAAGAGTGAGATGCCTGCGGGACTGAAATACACCTTTGCGAAGACATTGAAGTCGATGAACACGGTGGCCTTACTGGTGACGTCGGCACAATGCGATGTGCCATTCCCCTTGTAGCCCAGTTCGAAGTTGTAGGTTGCACCCACGGTGATGCCCGCATTGATGGTCGCTCCGAATCCAGATGCATGTTCCGCTCCAATTCCCGCGCTGACGGTAGCCTGGACGGTGGCGCTGCCTCCGATAGCAGCCTTGGAAAAATACAAAGACGCCGGTTCGAGGGTCTGCTTGAGTTCCCGCTTACTGCCATTGCTGTATTCATATCCCATGAGCGTCTTAGGCTGGGTAATGGTCACGGCCCCTTCGCCGTAGAACTCACCAGAGAGGCTGATTTTCGCCTCAAAGTTGATTACGAAGAAGAACGAGGTCCCCGGCAGTGGCACCTTGATGCCGACGATCTCGAAGGGTTTCACTATAGCCTTCAACTTGCTGCCCGGTGCGCTGCAGTAGCGCTTGAAGTTCTGGTACGCCTCGCGCAGGTCGCGGCCCACGATGAGGTCTCCATCGTTCTTTGCCTGCTTAAAGATCTTTTCACCCGCCAATCGGAGAGAAAGCGTGGACTGAGAGGAACGAATGGTGTACTCCTTACGATAGTCCTGTTTCTTGTGCTCTTCGTAGTAGT
>DGVM01000189.1 GCA_002395925.1 Bacteroidales bacterium UBA4284 | reverse complement strand
TACTTCGACTTCGAGGTTCCCACCGTCCTCGAGGGCGTAGATACCGGAATCCTCGATCCTCGCGACACCTATGCAGATCCCGCAATCTGGGAGGAGAAGGCAAAGGACCTCGCAGGACGCTTCATCAAGAACTTCCACAAGTACGAAAGCAACGACGCCGGCAAGGCTCTGGTTAAAGCTGGCCCCCAGCTTTAGCCAAAGCCTTCGGCTACCAATATCGCATACTTGAACAAAGGGCTGAATTCTCAGGGATTCAGTCCTTTTTTTTTCTTAACTTTGCAGCATGAAAATAGGACTCATTGTAGCAATGACCAAAGAGTACGAGGCCCTGCAGCGCGCCGGAGTACGCGGAATGGTCAAATCAGGCGTAGGCAAAGCCGATGCAGCCCGAGGCGCCACGGAACTCATACTCACAGGACATCCGGATTGCATCATTAATTCCGGATGCGCCGGCGGAATTGCCCCCGGAATCAACATTCTGGATATTGTAATCGGTTCGCAGTCAGCCTATCACGACGTTTGGTGCGGCGACGGCTACGAGCCAGGAGAGATGATGGACCAGCCAAGGCGCTTCGACGCCGACCCCGCCCTGGTCAAGGCGGCGCTTGCAGTGAAGACGGATTGTAAGTTGCACTGCGGCCTCGTATGCTCCGGAGACCAGTTTCTTACGACCCCGCAGCAGGACGCTCACGTGCTGGAAATCTACCCCGACGCACTTGCCTGCGACATGGAGTCGGCAGCCATAGCCCAGGTATGCCGCCACTACGGAGTGCCTTTCCTGAGCTTCCGGGTCATAAGCGACACACACGCATCGCACTCGGAATCGGAATCCTTATACAAGAATTTCTGGGATACCGTCGCCGACGATTCCTTCTCTTTCCTCAAACAGCTGACAGACAGCCTTTAGAGGCATTCCCTACAGGTCCACGTCTTTTCCGGGCTGCAACGAAGCGCCCACAGGCGAAAGGGGCTTCCAGTTTCTGCGGAGCTGAAGGTCCCAAGGCACCGTGCGTACCGGGAAGCAACTGATTCTAAGCTTTGTACATCCGTACGGCACAAGTTCTATCCGAACCGGCTCTCCGATATCGAAGCCGTTCTGGCTGAAGTATGCGACATCTGAAGCATGAGTCCATCCCGGAAGGGTACGGGCAGGTACAGTCATTACAACAGGAGCGTCCGCCGCAGTCCAGGGGAATCCATGCACGCCATGCAGTGTCACGCTGCAGCTGTCGGCGGCAAAGCTGTCGGACATGAGGCAATAATTCCATTTGCTGCCGGAAGTGATTTCCCAGGCGCCAGGGCCGAAATAGCGGTCGGAGCCTTCGAACTCCTTCCAGTTCCACTGTTCATCCATACGCAGTGCATATACCAGGGGTCCGCGGACGACCGACCAGGCCCTGTCGTACCATTGCTCTGTGCGTACCTCCATCGGGAGCCTGAGGGTAAGGACGTCTCCCCTCTTCCAGCTGCGGTCAAGCCTTACGATGCCGTCGGAAGGTTCGACGTCGAGCGCCTCTCCATTGAGGCAAACGGTCGCAGCGCTGCACCATTCGGGAATACGGAGGACCAGCGGGAAGGATGCCTGGCGGACCTTCCTGGATGTAAATGATATAGTGAAGCGGATGAGGTCGTCGAAAGGATAATCGGTAGATTCGGTAATGACAGCCTCAACGCCGCCGGCAAGCGATGCGGTGACGACGGAAGGTGCATAGACCAGTGCTGCAAGCCCGCCGTCGGCAGTGGCATACCAAAGGTTCCGGGTAAATTTGGGCCAGCCCTGATGCATGTTGGACAGGCAGCACGGATAGCCGTTGAGCGTTCCGAACATGGTGTCGGTGCCTTCGTGGGGCGTGGAGAAACTGCGCCGGGTGCGCGTGCATTCCACCTGGTTGGTCTGCTGGTAGTACTGTTTGGAGCCGAAATCGGCGCTGATCTGCGCGGGCAGCGCATTGTAGGCCACCCTCTCCAGGTAGTCGGCCCAATGTATGTCGCCGGTTATGCGGAGGATTTCTTCGAGCGAGAACATCATCTCCACCGCAGTACACAGCTCGCTGCCCCGGGACGGGTCGCCCCAGTGGAGCATCTCGTCGCCGGCCCAGAGTCCGGTGGGCAGTCCCACGGTATGACGGATGAATTTCTCGGCCTGCAAAGGGGCGTTCAGGTCGCAAGCGTCGTGAGAATACTGCCACCACACCACGGGAGCCTTGAAGCCCTGTGCGAGATTGACGCAGTGGACGCTGTTCTGTTCAAAGAAAATGCTTCCGGAAGAAAACATCCGGGTCCAGTCTTTGGTCTGGCTGTGAAGCAGTTCGCCCAGCTGCATGAGCCACGGCTGTCCGGTGATATTGTAGAGCCAGTACACCGTCTCCAGATTGTCGCCGCCCCTCCATGCGCCCCAGTCGGACCAGTTGTCCAGCGGCTTCTTCTCCAGGGTATTCAACTGATAGCGGAAGTATCCCGACAGACAGTCGATTACGCGGGGGTCGGCAGTGGCTTCATAGTACTGAGAGAGAATCTTCAGAGCCACCATGCGAGGCCACCAGTCCCGCGCCTTCCCTCTCTGGATGCCATACACATAGGGATGGCTCTCGGCGGGCCCTATGAAGCCGTCGGTGCCGGAGGAGGCAAGGATGGCATCGACCCAGCGGCGAGCCTTCTGCATGAGGTCCTCGTCGCCCAGGATCCAGGCAAGCGGCAGCAGGCCGTCTATCCAATAGGGGCCGCGCTCCCAGGCGTCGCCGTCGCCTCCGAGCCAGGCATTCGACTCTCCCATTACCTCGGGATACACCTCGTCCAGGTGCCCCGTAAGGCCGTCGGCCTGACGTTGCAGCTGATCGAGAAGCCATCCGCCGGCCTTTACGCTGCCAAGGGGCAACGCGGCATACGGCGACTCCTCCAAGGGGGCACGGTTGAACACCTGGGCGCCTGCCGGCAGGAAGCACAGCAGCGCAAGACTCAGAAGCAAAAAGCGTTTATTCATATCCGAATTCGTATTCTATGGTCCATACGAAGGGCTCTCCGGGAACGGCGCGCACATCGTTGTAGGGTTCCAGACAGGCGATACGGTGGTTGGCCCAGAAAACGGTTCGCGTAACGGGAACATCACCCCTGATATTCACCGAAAGCGGCCCTTCGCCAAGCGTGAGCGAATAGGGCATGCCGGATGCCCCCTGCGCATGGACGTCACCGCTGTAAACGGATTCACCAGGGGCGAGGTCTCGGTAGAAACGTATGCCTGAAGAGGCAAAATCGACGCTGTCGTAGGCCGCGCGCCATGTCCCCTGAGGGGCGAACGGGAAATCCAGGCGACGGGTTGGACCAACGCACAGGCGTCCCATCGTAAAGAAGTTATGATTATAGACTTCCGTAACGAGGGGCTGAAGGACGTTCAGCTCGTGACTTATGCGCAGACCGCGCCCGCCGGAGAGGGATATCACCTTCCTGTAATCGTAATAAGCGTCCAGGACATGCCGGAAGCTTACGGAGCCGGGAGCCTGGTCCACAGTCCACTCGCCGGGGTCGGCAATCCTGTAGAGACGGAAACGGTCGTAAGAAGCGTCGTCGGGACGTTCGAGCAGGCCGACGCCTATCTTGAGGAAGGTCCCGCCAGCCGCAGCACGCTCAAATCCGACGGGCGCGAACTCCTCCGCCGGTCCGCATACCGCGTCGTGCATGTGCGGGTCGTAGCGTTCGAACCAGCGTCCGCACATCTGCGTACCGCGGAACAGTATTCCGTCGAAAACACCTCCCCTGTCGAAACGCGTACCCAGATAGAAACCGTCCGAAGGGTCATGGAGGCTGATGGTCAGATCTGCGTTTTGAATCGTCCACATACACCACAAAATTAGAGAATAATGTTGTAGATTCCAATTTTTTCATATATTTTTGCACCACAGTGCACCACAGATATATCAACACTATTATGACGCAAAATAGCAAATGGTACAAATGGGAGGTCCTCGCCCTTCTGTGGGTAGCGTTCCTTCTCAACCAGGGAGACCGTCAGGTCTTCAACTCGGTGCTTCCCTTGATACGTGACAGCCTCAGCCTGACCGACACTTCAGTGAGTCTGATAGCAGTGTTCTTCAATCTGTTCTATGCCGCAATGGTCCCGCTGGGAGGATGGGCCGGCGACCGTTTCAGCCGCAAATGGGTATGCACCATCAGCATACTCTTCTGGAGCGTTGCAACCATGTTCACAGGCCTTGCAAACGGTGTTTTCCTGCTGATTCTCACCCGTTCCGTATCCACCGGCGGAGGCGAGGCATTCTTCGGTCCTGCCAACTACTCCCTCCTCGGACAATACCACACGGACACCCGGGCCCGGGCCATGTCCATCCACCAGACTTCTTACTACGTAGGCGTCATCATCGCCGGATGGCTTGCCGGCTACATCGGAGACAAGCTGGGCTGGCAGTACGCCTTTTACATCTTCGGCGGCGCCGGAGTAATCTGGGCCCTCGTCATGGCCCTGCGCCTCAAGGACCTGCCCCGCGAACTGCCTTCTGATGCAAGTTTGAAAAAAGTTTCTGTCTGGGACGGATTCAAAACGGTATTCACCACCCCGACGGCACTCATGGTGACTCTGGGATTCTGCGGATTCATATTCGTGATTACCGGATACATGACATGGGTTCCCACCTTCCTCCAGGAAAACTTCGGCCAGAGCGGAGCCCAGGCGGGACTCAACTCCATGCTGTGGACCTACGTCGCAGCCTTCATCGGAGTGCTCCTGGCCGGAACGCTGTCTGACAAATGGGCCGCCAAAGACCCCAGGAAACGCATGCTGATACAAGGCGCAGGCCTGATCCTGGGGGCAGTCTTCCTCCCCTTCATGGGCTCGGCAAAGAGCGTCTGGCTCCTCTACACCTGCTTCGCAGGATGGGGCTTCTTCCGTGCATTCTTCGACGCCAACATCTACGCCGTCCTTTACGACGTCACCCCCGAACGCCTCCACGCATCCTGCTCCAGCGCAATGATAATGACAGGATTCGCAGTAGGAGCGACGGCACCCTATATCCTCGCCCTCATCAAGGAAGCCACCGGCAGCCTCAACGCAACCTTCCCCATACTCGGAGCCATCTGGCTGATATGCGGCGTCGCATGCCTATGGGTCAGCATGAGGCACTACAACAAAGACTATAACAAGAATAAAGCAAGCGAATAATGCAAGTACAAGAAAAACAAAGGAAAGCCCGTGCGGGACTGCTGCTTGTGGCATCCCCCAGGTTCAAGAATCTCTACGGCCCCAAACGCGGAACCTACGGAGAGCGCAAGACCAAGGCGGTCGAAGCGATCAAAGCATCCATGGACTTCCTCGACCTGGTGGATCCGGGGATAGTATATGAAAGGGAAGACGCAGAAAAGGCGATAAAACTCTTTTTCGATGAAAAAGTAGATTTCATCTATGCCGAGTTCCTCTCCTGGAGCGAAGACTTCGCATGGATAAGGTTCCTGCGGGACTGCCCCGACATTCCCATCATATTCTGCAATGTGGCAAAGCCCAGGATGAGCTTCGAAACCACCCTGGACGAGGATGATTTCGTCGACTATCTCTGCGCAGGCACCCTCGTAGGCTCCCTGGAAGGCTCCGGCAGCCTCAAGCGCATCCCGCGCGAGAGGGTACGCACCGTCATGGGCACAAGGGAAGAAATAACAGAAAAGGTACGCGTGTACGCACAGGCCGCACGCGCACGCGCGATTCTACGCCGCTCCAACGTCGGTCTCATGGCCAACATGAACGAAGCCATGTGGAGCACCTACATCGACAATTACGACCTCTTCACCAAGATAGGGCCCGAAATCCACTATCTCCCCTATTCCGACTACGGCACTGAAATAGACAACCTTACCGACGAAGAGGTCAAGGCGTACGCCGACGATCTCACCTCCAGGTACAAGATGATGCCCGACGTAGAATACGATAAGTTCATCGGATGTGTCAAGGCAACCCTCGCCATCAAGAAACTGGCCCAGAAGAACGACATCGACTGCTACGTTTACAACGACATCGACCAGGCGACCTTCCGCACCGCCGGATGCCGGGCAGGATTCTACCCTCAGTGGTTCAACGAGAATGTGAGCGTACTCGTGCCCGAAGCCGACATAGGAGCGGGACTCGCCACCTACATCCTCAAACTCATCTCCGGAAAGAACGTCAACTTCATAGAGCCTTTCCACATCGAAGACGATTTCGGAACCTTCGCCGGAGGGCACGCCGGTCCCAACGACCACAACGACCCCTCCTGGCAGGACAATGTGGTGATAGCCCGCGACGTGCGCTTCGCAAAGACATCCTGGAAGTATGCAGGTGCCCCGTTCGCCTGGTACCGCATAAGCCCCGGACGCAAGACTGTATGCGGCCTCTACGAAGAAAACGGCAAATACAAGCTGGTCACCTTCATGGCGGAGAGCCTGTCTGAGAAAGACGCCCCCCAGAGTTCCAAGAAGCACCTCCTCGCAACTTACTCTCACACCATCTTCCGCCCCGAAGTACCAGTAAAGGAACTTTTCGAGCGCGTGCTCAAGGTGGGCGTAACCCAGCATTATGCCATCGCCGACGGCGACTGGAGGCCCCAGCTTGAGGCTCTCGCCGAGATTATGGGATTCGAGTATCACGACATCAGATAGAACAGTATGAGCTTCATGTACAACCCGTTTCCGTACCATGACCCCAAACCGGTCAATCGTCCGGAACTCAGCAGCAAAACAGTAGATTCCATAGTTGCCGGAGGCACTCCGAACGTCGCGAAGAAGTTTGTGGCATCCCTGGCAGACAAAGCCCGCAAAGAAGGCGTCATCGTCGCTTTCGACGGCTACACCACCACAAAGTGGGACCTCATGATCGGCCTGATGTCCCGCGAATGCGACCTCCTCGGCCTGAGCCTCGAGGCAATCGATTTCGACGCTGCCACTCTCAAGAGCGGCGAAGAAATAGATGCGATCATCGACCCTCTGCTCATCTGGGACACCAAAATAGACCCCACGCTGCTCTACGGCAAGGTTTATCACGGCGGTTATGCCGGGCTCACCGACGAGGCCAGGGCGGAAGCTTTCCGCAACAGTCTCCCCGCCACAAAGGCTCCTGGGAAAATAGTGGCCGTATTCGGGTACGGCTCGCTGGCAAAAGGATTCAGGGAGCTTTACGACGTCAAGTGTTTCTTCGACATCACCCCTATGAACAGCATGCTCCGCATCCGCGCCGGAGAGTATGCCAACCTTGGAAAGAAGCACACGGGAATCATCAACCGCACCATACGCCGCTGCTATTATTGCGACTTCGAGAACGCCGTGCAGCTCCGTAAGGAACTGTTCGCCGAGGGCGCCATCGACTGGTACTTCCTCGACAACGACAGGGCCCGCCTCCAGATGATGCCGTTCGAGGCTTTTGCCGACGTGTGCGCCCAGCTCGTAAAGTATCCTTTCCGTGCAAAGCCTTGCTATCTTGAGGGCGTCTGGGGCGGCAGCTACATGAAACAGCAGCGCCACCTTCCCGCGAACATGCGCAACGCCGCATGGGTGTTCGACTTCATCCCGATGGAGGTGAGCGTACTGGTGGAAGCAGGATCCGAGAAACTCGACATCAACTACTGTTCGTTCGTTCACAAGGAGGGCATCAGCCTCATGGGAGAGAAGTGCGTGGGGAAATACCAAGGCTACTTCCCTATCCGTTTCAACTGGGACGACAGCTATCATTCAACCGGCAACATGAGCATTCAGTGTCACTCCGGCGGCAAGTTCAACGTAGAGAACTACAATGAGTTCGGAAGGCAGGACGAGAGCTATTATGTGGTCATCACCGGCCACGAGGCCAAAACCTTCATAGGATTCCGCGACGACGCCGACATCCCCGCCTTCTTCAGGGAGATCGAGGCGGCCGACACTGAGCACAAAAGCTGCGACTACATGAAGTATGTAAGCTACGAAGAAAGCAAACCGGGCCTTCAGGTAATGCTCCCCGCCGGAACCATACACTCCAGCGGCCGCAACCAGGTCATACTGGAAATCGGTTCGCTCACCATCGGCAGCTACACATACAAGATGTACGACTACTTGCGGCTCGACTTCGACGGCAAGCAGCGTCCCATCCACACTCATCTCGGAGAGCTGAATGTAAACCAGCAGCGCCGCACATCCGTCATCCACGACCCGTCCAGCAAGGACTATATCGTCCAGCAGCCCCGGCTTGACTGCGAGGGACCTGGATGGAAGGAATACATCCTCGGCGAGAATCCCCAGATGTACATCTCGCTGCGCCGTCTGGAATTCGACGAGCGCTGCGAGCAGGACACCAAGGGAGAGAAATTCCATGTTCTCACCCTCGTTGACGGCGACCACATACGTATACGCAGCCTCGCGCACCCCGAGCGCTACTTCGACCTCGACTTCATGGAGATCGCCTGCGTGCCGGCGTCTATGGGAGAATATGTAATAGAAAACCTGGGCAAGGAGCCTATCCGCGTCCACAAGACCTGCCTGAGAGATGGCTACGAAAACGATCCTGCTTGACGTCGGAGGGACTTTCATCAAATGCTCCGACGGCCGGAAGATTCCGACGCACAGCAACGGAAGCAGGGACGAAATCACCGCATCCCTGCGCGAAGCGGCCGACGGCGCCGACCGGGTTGCCGTCGCCATTCCGGGGCCGTTCGACTACAGCAACGGTGTTTTCCTGATGAAGCACAAGTTCGCAGCCGCTTATGGTCAGTCCTTCCGCGCAATGGCGCAACTGCCCGAAAGCACCCAGCTAAGGTTCGCCCATGACGTGAATGCCGTGCTGATTGGAGCCATACGCATGCGTGGGCTCGAAGCCTCCGACGCCGCACTGGTAACGCTGGGGACCGGCCTCGGATTCAGCTATGCTACGGCCGGCAAGGTGCAATGCGGCCCCGACGGATCTCCTTTGCTGAGCCTTTGGAACAAGAGCGCCGAGGAAGGAGGAATTCTCGAAGACAGGCTTTCGGCCCGTGGAATCAGCGCCGCCTATGCCAGGCTTTCCGGGCAAAACGGCTGCACTCCCCTTCAGATTGCTCAAATGGCTTATGCCGGAGACTCTAAGGCCCTGCAAGTCTATTCCGATACCGGAACAAGGCTTGGCAAAGCCCTGCGTCCCGTCCTCGACAGTCTCGGTATCAGGACGCTTCTTCTCGGAGGACAGATTTCGGCTTCTGCGAGCCTCATGCTCGAGCCGCTGCAAAATGAACTCCCCGCAGTCACAATCGCCCAGGTTCCCGACGGAGCCGTTTTCGAAGGACTCAGGTCACTGTTTGAAACCCATTAACCTATAAATAGCTCATGCACAAACTTTTAAAATTCTTGCTCACTCTTGCGGCAGCGTTTGTATGCCTGGCGGTTTCGGTCCCCGGCTTTGCGCAAAGCCGCGAAGTGAAAGGCCGCATCCTCGACGAGGCCGACCTGCCCCTCCCCGGAGCATTTGTCACCGTCAAGGGTGAGACCCGCGGAGCGATGACCGACAACGACGGACGTTTCCAGATAAGCGTCAAGTCCACCGACGTGCTCGTCGTAAGTTTCCTTGGCTACCAGGACGAAGAAGTCAGGGTCGGCGACCAAAAGGACTTACTCATCAAGCTCATTCCGCAGGCCAACCAGCTGGAAGAGGTTGTAAAGGTAGCCTACGGCACTCAGAAGAAAGCTTCCGTCATCGGTTCCATCACCACCGTTGACGCCAGTGCCCTCCAGGCCCCCATCGGCGTTCTTTCCACCGGACTGGCCGGCAAACTGGCCGGCGTGGTGGCGGTGCAGCACAGCGGCGAACCCGGATCCAGCGCCGAATTCTGGATCCGCGGCGTCAACACCTTCGGAGCCAACGCTTACCCGCTCATCCTTGTCGATGGCGTCGAGCGTTCGATGGACCTTGTTGACACCGAAGACATTGCATCGTTCTCCATACTCAAGGACGCGACTGCCACCGCCCTCTACGGCGTGCGCGGAGCGAACGGTATCGTGCTCATCACCACAAAGCGTGGTGCAGAGTCCAAGCCCAAAGTGAACGTAAAGGTCGAGACCGGTCTGACTTCCCCCACCCAGCTGCCGCAGATGGCAACTGCAGAGCAATTCATCGACTACCTCAACACCATGCAGCCAGGCACCATCGACGACTACGCCCGCCGCATGTACCTGTCCGGAGAAGACCCCGACCTCTACCCCAACGTGGACTGGATACACGAGATTTTCAAGGAGAGGGCAATGACGACGAAGGCCAACGTGAACGTCACCGGCGGTACCAAGAACGTACGCTATTACGCCGGCGGTTCCTACTATTTCGAGGACGGTATCTTCAATGTGGAGCAGAACGACCGCTACAACTCCCAGATGAATTTCCAGAGGTTCAACTTCCGCACAAACGTGGACATCAACATTACTCCGTCCACCACCCTCGGAATGGACCTCAGCACGCAGTTCACCAAGAAGAACCAGCCCGGCACCGGCCTTGGCAACATCTACAACTACGTGATGCAGATTACCCCCATCGGCTTCCCCAAGGTGTTCAGCGACGGCACCCTGTCGAACCCAGAGACCGGTTCCAACCCCTACAACATGATCAA
>DGVM01000117.1 GCA_002395925.1 Bacteroidales bacterium UBA4284 | reverse complement strand
ACGTGGGCCTTGCCTTCGGCATCCAGCTGGAGATCGGGGTTCCAGTAGAGTGTGCGGCGGTAGTCCTTCTGCCCCTCTGCAGGCGGATTGCGGCGGTAGTCCGGGTGATAGAAGTCTTCCTGATAGGCGAAGCCGTCGAGGACGTAGCGGCGGTCGCGGTAAGTGACGCGGCGACCTTCATCTGGCAGACGGCGGAGATCCACGGTGACGGTTGGCTGATTGGCCTGTGTGAAACGCTCATCGCCTTCATTGCGAGGCGAGTAGTCTGTGTAGATATACACTTTGTCGAGGTTATAGAGGTAGTTGTAGGCATCCCGGTCTTGGTAAGAGACAAGGGCCGAAGGATTACGTCCCTGTAGTCGCTGTTCGAGTTCGTAGCTGCGGCTGCTTTGCATATCACCAATATAATACCGGGCAATCTGAGATGTGAATGTGTTTTGTCCTACATACCAACCCTGATTCAACCCTGCATCTGCCACCGAATTAAATGCAGAATAGGCATCCTGCACGAAAGCAGGTTTGCTGGCATCGAAATGGCGGAGGCCTCCGTGGCGCGAACGTATGGTCATGGGCTTCAAATCCTGAACTCTGTCTTCTGAGTTTGTTCCAGACCAGATGCTTTCGTCCTCGTCTGCTGTAACCTGGCGGGTCTGATAGTAAGAATAGGGCTTGCAGAAATGCGGATAGGGCCAGGAGATACGTACAAAGAACTCCGGATAGTGCTCCTCGTCGGTATCTACCCAAACAGGTGCCTGACCTTTCTTCCACAGGGTCGTATCGCTTGCTCCGAGATAGAAAAGGCATTGTCCTTTGAAATCAGGAACTTGCAGTTGGAAAATCCCACCGCGAGTATTCATATCGCCTTCGAGGGCGTCGCTTCCAGGTTGCACAAATTCCGCATGAATCCTCACTTCCCGCTTCAGAGGGCTTAGCTCCTTGATGCGTTCACTCGCTTCTTTTGCCGTTTGCGTGCTGGTTTCCGGTCCGACTAATCTGACCTTCCTCAACTCGTTAGCCTGCTCAGCATAGGAGGATTCAGCTATCGCCCCCATACCAGCATCTTCAGTGTCATGCGGGTTTTGAGTCTGTTGCATTGCATCCTGAGACTTCATGAGTGCCGCGTACTCCTTTTCCAGTTCATCGGCTTTCACGCTTCCGAATGTGGAAGTCAGCATTTCTGAGATTATATTATAGTCCATACCCATATTCATGAAATGTTGCGTATAGTCTCCAGCGAGCAGCTTATTTTCTTTAATAACAGCGTAATATGGCATGACTTGCCCCGCCAGTATCTGTGTCTGTTCTGCCGGCTCTGTCAGTTCGAATGCTCCTTTGACGGCCATCTCCTGCCAGTTGAAGCGTCGCCATCCCTGTGTCATCATCAGCAGGTCGAGTGCCATTCGGTGCTCTTCGTCGTCCTTCTCGAAGAAGTATCCGGGGTGGGGGACGAAGCCCTTGATTTCGGAGGCCAGCAGCATCTCGGTCAGGATGTTGCCGGAGTCGAAGGTGTTGTCGGAGTGGGCTGCATCGCGGACAGCAAGGGAGATATGCGCAGGCTCTCCCTCTGTCCTCTCTGACATGGAGGTGGCAGCCACCTGCAAGTCGATGGCTTCGAAGGGGGCATACTGCTCCTTGATGCCGGAGATGGCGAGGGTGGGGGCTGAGAGGGCGGTGTCGGTGACGAAGAAGAGGCGGTCGGCATGGATGTGCCCGTCGGCATCGAAGACGGTGACTTGATGGACGCCGGAGGACGTCCCCTCTCTGGCAGAGGCGGGAGTGAAACGTACTTGCGTGGCAGAGTTACTACTTGTTCCGATTTCCTCAAAAAGCTTCAGCACCCCTTCGTGCATGATGGTCATTCCCAGTGGCTGCCGGGCAGGCTTTCCTTGTGCGTGTACCTTAATAGTATAGGTGTCGCCCTCCCGGTCAACGGAGAGTGCTACGCCGTCCTCCTCTGCTCTCGGCAGGGTGGCTTTGATGCTGCGTCCGTCCTTGGCCGTGAAGATGGCGGTGTACTTCCTGCCCGCTTCGGGTGTGAAGGTGAAGACGCCGCGACCGCGGTTGATCGTAGCAACGCTGCTGACGTGCTGGCCCAGGGCATTGTCCATCGTCCATTCCTCATTTTCCTTTTTCAGCGAAAGCGTCCCTTCCTGGTATTCCCCTTCAGTGGTTGCTGCCTCGAAGGCCACGCGGCAGGGCACTCCCGCCACCAGGTTGCCTCCTTCAGGGAAGAGGGAGAGGCAGAGCTCGCTGGGTTTGGCGTCATCCTTGAAGTAACGGCGCAGGGGTCGCAGGGTCATGTCGTGGTAGTATTCGCCCGGGGCCTTGGGCTTGTCATAGACGGGGAATACCCGGCTGTAGAGCTTGTCGTAGTCGCGGTAGTACTCCTTGGCCATCGCCTTGCTGTAGAACCAGAGCTCTGAGGTCCACTTGTGCGGGTGTTCCGTCTGTCCCCAGTTGAGTTGCCAGCGGGTGTAGGCTCGCAGCTCGTAGAAACCTCCATACAGGGTGTCGGGCAGTTCGAAGAAACCGCTGCCGCGTCCATGCTTCATCTCTATGAGCTTGCGCTCCACGAGGTAGCCGTCGTGGTTCCACAGCTCGGCATAGAGTACGCGTGATATGCGGCTGGGATGGTCGTTGTTGGTGCGGCGCGTGTAGGCCGCGAACCAGATGGTGTCGCCGAGGAAGTAGGAGGTGTTGTCGAGGTGGACGTACACCTTCTCCTGCGGTATGCGCTCTCCGAAGAGGCGCAGGCGCTGGGAGAGGCTGTCGAGGCGAGTGTCGGCGTTGGCCGAGAGCGTGCCGAGGGCTGCAAGCAGTAAGAATAGTTTCGTACGCATAGTTGTAGTCTTTTGGGGGTTGATTTCGGCGGCAAAGGTACGGCCTTTTGCGCAACCCTGCAAGCATTGGGTGTGGAAAAATGCGATGGAGGATAGAATGGATAACGAACTGGTATTTATCATCTTAAATAACTTCGTTCAGAATACTGGTGTGGAAAAGTGGCTATCCGAAGGTCGTTCCTGATGTAATTTCAGACATATTGGCATCACGAATACCAGTGCCAAAATGGAGAAAAGCAGGCCTTTAGCCCGCGAACGAAATTGCT
>DGVM01000162.1 GCA_002395925.1 Bacteroidales bacterium UBA4284 | reverse complement strand
CGAACAGGAGGCGGGAGCGGTTCCGATTGAAGTTGCCGGAACTAACTTTTGAAGAATTTATCTATGTCCTTGATAGACTGGGCAAGGGCGAAAATGGCGACGCGGTCATAATCCTCGATACGGGTATCGCCGACGGCAATGAATGAATCGCTGCCACGGACCACGCCGGCAATGATGGCGTTCTGGGGGAAATTCAGATCCTTGAGAGGAGCCTTGGTGACGGCACTGCCCGGAGCAACTGTGTACTCTATGATCTCGGCGTCGCTACCCGACATATATTTTACGAAACGAGCCTTACCCGAAAGGGTAAACTTGAAAATCTTACCGGCGGTGATAAGCTTCTTATTGATGACGGTATCGACCCCCATCTCCTCGGCAAGCTTGATGTATTCGATGTTCTCCACCTCGGCCACCGTACGCGCGACCCCGAACTTCTTGGCCACCACACACGACAGCACATTGCTCTCATCGCTCTCGGTAAGGGCGATAAAGGCATCGTAATCCCTGATTCCCTCTTCATACAGGAAATCGGAATTGGAACCGTCGCCGTTGATTACCATCACGTTGTCGGGCAGACGCTCCGACAGCACGGCACAACGCTCCTTATCCTTCTCGATGATCTTCACCAGAGACATCTGCCCGGCAAGCATACCCGCCAGCATCTCCCCCATCGAGGCGCCGCCGAGAATCATCACCTTGGACACAGGCTTCTCTGCCTTGCCGAAATACTTAAGTATGCTCTTCATGCCCTCGCGCTTGGAGACGGTGAACACAAGGTCGTCGAACTGGAACTTGGTATCGAACTTGGGTATCAGGGTCTCATTCTCGCGCGACACCGCGATTATGCGGAACAGGCCAGTCTCTTCCGGCGTCATGGTGCGTATGAACTCCTCCAGGCGAAGGTCGATCAAAGGCGAATCCTCATCTATCTTGAAGACGGAAATCTGGAGCCGTCCGTGCGCAAAGTCCATGGAATCGGAAGCCGACGTATGCTTGAGCGACGCGACTATTTCGTCGGCGGCACTCTTTTCGGGATAGAACATGAGTTCTATGCCCAACTCCTTGAACAGCAATCGGTTCTCGGCAGTCAGATAATCTTCGTCATTGATGCGGGCGATGACCCTGCGCGCACCCACCTGCTTGGCGAGCAGCGCAGACACTATATTGACCTCCTGCGTGGTGAACGGAAAGACGGCGATGAACAGTTCGGCCTTGCCGGCCCCTGCCGTCCTGAGCGAAGAAAGCGAAGTCGGGCTGCCTTGGAAAGTCTCTACGTCGGCATATGTCCCGAGCGCGGAAAGGCGTCCGGCATCGTTGTCGATAACGGTGACGTCGTTGGCTTCGGCCCGAAGCATTTTTGCAAGATGGGAGCCGATCTCACCTGCTCCCGCGATGACTATCTTCATACGCTTTGAGGTATCTGAACACGCCCGCTCCCCTGAGCAGACTCTGCAATATTACGCAAATTTTCCAAAAACCCGAAATGTCCGCATGGCCCGATGCCGCGCCCCGGAGTCCATTTCGCATATTCCTGAATCCCCTATGTCCCCTGAGCACCGCAGAAAAATAAGACCTGCGGCCCTGCAGGAGGTAAACCAGCGCCGACATCAGGTCGAGCAGCATCCTCAGGAAGATGCGCACGCGGGCCCTCGGAACGCCGATGGTTGAGGGAAGATTGTTTTCCAGCAGCAGGAGGTTGTTACGGTAATTGAGTTCCAGTTTGAACGGCGAATCGGGCTTGAGGGTGCCGCCTCCCAGATGCCACACGCAGCTCTGCGGGACAGCCGTGACGGCATACCCTCGAAGGGCGGCCCGCCAGCAGTAGTCAATCTCTTCCATGTGCGCGAAGAAGCGGTCGTCCAGACCACCGAGCTCTTTCCAGAGGCTGCTTCGAGTCATCATGCAGGCCCCTGTAATCCAGAGCACGTTGCAGGGAGCGTCGTACTGGCCAGTATCTTCTTCCGTATGCTTCATCACCCGGCCGCGACAGAACGGGAATCCGAAATAATCGAGCCGTCCGCCTGCCGCGCCAGCGTATTCGAAACGGTCCAGCTTGCTGTAGCCTCGGTCTGCCGATTCCACCAGCGCATGCAGCTTGGGGCCGCAGACGCCGCATTCCGGATGCTCATCCATATACGACACGAGCGGTTCGAGCCAGCCTGGAGAAACCAGGATGTCGGAATTCAGCAGCACGAAATATTCGGCATCGATTTGTGCCAACGCCCGGTTGTAACCGCCGGTAAATCCGAAGTTCTCGCCGAAAGATATAGTCCTGACTTGCGGAAATTCGCGGGAAAGAAGGCCCAGCGAGCCGTCGGAAGATCCGTTGTCGGAAACGATTACCGAAGCATCGTCGGGGCACGACGACAACAGCGGCGGCAGGAAGGCACGAAGATATGCCTCCGTATTCCAGTTGAGTATGACTACCGCCGTGCGCATTGGGCACTACTGCTTTTCGCAGTCGCAACCGCCTTCACAGTCGCAGTCGCCGCCGTTTTCTTTGCAGCATCCCTCGCCTTCGCCCTTGTGGCAATGGCCCTTGCCCTTATGGCAGCAGCCTTCCTGCGGAGGGAGGTATTCGCCGTGAAGCCCTTCGGTGAGTTCTTTTTCGGTAGCGTCACGCACAGTTTCGACACGGCCGCTGAAATTGAGGGTCTTGCCTGCCATGGGATGATTGAAATCCATAACGACGTGATCTTCGGCAACCTGGCTTACTGTACCCTGGACGACCTGGCCCTCACTGTTGAGCATTGGAAGCACCTTTCCGGGAACGAGAAGCTCGGTCATCGTCTTTCCTTCGATCTGGAATGCCGCTATGGGGAGACTCACCAGATAAGCGGGATTATAAGTGCCGTATCCTTCTTCCGGGGTGAGGGTGAAGGCGAATTCGTCGCCGGGTTCCTTGCCCTCCAGGGATGCCTCGAAACGCGGCAGGAGCATATGGTTGCCGTGTATATATTCCAACGGAGACTCGGGTGCGGCCTTGTCTGCCAGTTTACCTTCAACGTGGAGTTCGTAGCTTACAGCCACCACTTTGTCTTTATTTACTTTCATCTTTGCATAATTTTCACAAATGTAGTCATTTTTTCGCAATTCAGCGGAAGATATTGCGCATGCGCCGTTTGAAAAATCAATTGGATTGGTTATATTTGTAACCCGTATGAATTACGGATTCGATAACAACAAGTACCTCAAAATCCAGTCCGAACATATCAAGGAGCGTATCGCCAAATTCGGCGACAAGCTTTATCTTGAGTTCGGCGGCAAGCTTTTCGACGACAACCACGCCAGCCGCGTTCTGCCCGGCTTCCAGCCCGACAGCAAGCTGCGCATGCTGATGCAGCTCTCCGACGAAGCGGAGATCATCATAGTAATCAGCGCGTTGGACATAGAACGCAACAAGGTCAGGGCCGACCTCGGAATCACCTACGACATGGACGTGCTGCGTCTCAAGGGCGAGTTCGAGAGCCGCGGGCTGCTGGTCAGTTCCGTCGTCATCACCCATTTCAACGGACAGGCCAGCGCAATAGCCTACAAGGAGCGCCTGGGCCGCCAGGGGATTCAGGTCTATTACCTCCACAACATAGAAGGCTACCCCGAGAACGTCGCGCTCATCGACTCCGAAGAGGGATTCGGCAAGAACGACTACATCAAAACCACCCGGCCACTGGTCGTGGTAACGGCACCCGGGCCCGGCAGCGGCAAGATGGCCACATGCCTCAGCCAGCTCTACCAAGAGCAGAAAAGGGGCATCAAGGCCGGATATGCCAAGTTCGAGACCTTCCCCGTCTGGAACCTGCCCCTAAAGCACCCCGTCAACATAGCCTACGAAGCCGCGACCGCCGACCTGAACGACGTCAACATGATAGACCCGTTCCACCTCGAGGCCTACGGCAAGACGGCTGTAAACTACAACCGCGACATCGAGATATTCCCGGTGCTCAATGCCCTGTTCGAAGGCATCTACAGCGAAAGTCCCTACAAGTCTCCCACCGACATGGGCGTCAACATGGTAGGCTTCTGCATCAGCGACGAGCAGGTTTGCATGGATGCCAGCAAAGACGAAATCGTGCGCCGCTACTACACCGCACTTGGCCGCCTGGCAAAAGGCGACGGCAACGATTCCGAAGTCAAGAAAATCGCCCTCCTCATGAAGCAAGCCGGCATCTCCACAGCCTGGAGAAAAGCCACCGTAGCCGCATACGAGCGCAAAATGGAAGAAGGAGGGGCCCCCAGCGCCGCCATCGAGCTGCACGACGGCACCATAATCACCGCCCGTACTTCCCCGCTGCTCGGCCCCAGCGCCGCGCTGATACTCAACGCCGCAAAGCATCTGGCCGGAATTCCCCACGAGGTGCGCCTCATCCCCCAGGAGATGATAGAGCCCATCCAGCACACCAAGGTCAGCCTGCTCCATGGTCACAACCCGCGTCTGCACTCTGACGAGGTGCTGGTTGCCCTGAGCCTCCTAAGCCTGTCCGACGACAATTGCCGCAAGGCCCTCGACGCTCTCCCGCTGTTCGACGGTTGTCAGGTCCACTGCACCGTCATGCTCAGCGAGGTCGACCGCAAGGTATTCAAGAAACTCGGCGTCGGCGTAACCTGCGACCCGATAAAGAAATAACTTTAAGCGGCCCTTTAGCCGACCAGGACTTTCTTTTCGCTGGGGATAAGAACAGCGCAGAGACCTACGCCTATAAGCGCTCCGATGGCAACAGACAGCATGGCTGCGTCCCAGGAGCTGCCGTTGGCAATGCCTCCGACGACTATCTTGGAGCAGATGGCATCACCCACAAGATAACCGAAAAGGCCCACGAAACCGGCTGCCGTACCCGCGGCGTTCTTGGGTACGAGGTTGAGAGCCTGCACGCCAGTGAGAGCCACAGGACCGTAGATGAAGAAACCGATAAGGCACAGGGCCACATAGACAAGTACCTTCTGCACGGAGGGCGCGACGTCGATGATACCGGAACCGACCATCCAGTACAGAAGCACGCCGAGGGCGCACAGGAACATGCAGATTACGTTCATGGGAGCGCAGCGTCCCTTGAATATCTTGGAGGTGGCCCAGCCACATGCGATAGTACCAACGGCACCCACTATATTATGGACGGAGAATGCGACCTTGCTTTCAGCTGCGGTCATGATGCCTTTGGTCTGAAGATATGTAGGAGCCCAGTCGCCGATGCCGTAACGGACCATGTAAACGGCCACGTTGGAAATTGCGACCACCCAAAGAAGCTTGTTCTTGAGGACGTAATCTACGAAGAGGGTCTTGAAAGGAAGCTTTTCGCCGGCCGAGCCTTTGGACTTGAGGCCGCTGTGGTCGCCGCGCCAGTCGGCAACCGACGGCAGTCCGCACGACTCCGGGGTGTCACGGATGGCCCACCAGCAGAACAGGGCGATAGCCAGGGCCACCAGCGCAGGGAAAACGAAATTGCCTCTCCAGGTCTGGACGACGCCAAGGTCGGCGGCGAGGGACACGCCTGCGATTGCAAGGAATCCGAGCGAGAAACTACCGATTGTATGAGATACGTTCCATACGCTCATCTTGAAGCTACGCTCGTTCTGGCTGAACCAGTGTGCCATGATGCGGCCGCAAGGAGGCCAGCCGAAACCGCTGAGCCAGCCGACGATAAGCATCAGCACAAAGATGATGGCGGTATTGACGGCGGTGTTGGGGCCGAAGGGAATCAGTCCGACTGCCATCATGGTGATGGCGGAAAGCACCAGGCCTACGCAGAGGAACTTACGGGCGTCGGAGCGGTCGGACACGCTGCCCATCACGAACTTGCTGAAAGCGTACGCAATGGAGACGGCGGACATTGCAAGTCCTACCTTACCGGCATCGAGTATGCCGTCGTTAATCATATCGGGGGCTGCGAGAGAGAGGTTCTTTCGCACCAGATAATATCCTGCATATCCCAGGAACGCTCCAAGGAACACCTTGAGCCTCATGGACTTGTATTCGGAATCAACTTTTTCTGCCTGGATTTGCGCCTTCGGCTTGGGCGGGTCTAAGAATCTTGCCATTGTTATCAGTTTAGAAACGGATTGTAAAGATAGCACAAGTTTTCCATTCTGACAATGTGTCAGTGGCAAAATTATTGATACCTTTGCGGCAAAATTCAAATGAAATGGAAGAAAAAGATATCATAAAGGAAGAAGCTGCAGAGCAAACCGAAAAGTCCACAAAAAAGAAAAAGGACAATTCCCTGCAGAAGAAAATCGACGAGCTCAATGACAAATTGTCCGACGAGCACGACTCGTACCTGCGCCTGTACGCAGAATTCGAAACATTCCGCCGCCGCACTTCAGAAGAGAAGCTTGCACTCGTGAATTCCGCAGCAGCCGACACCATCAAGGGTCTGCTGCCCGTGCTCGACGACTGCGAGCAGGCACTCAAAATACTGGAGAACTCTTCAGACGAAGCGGCAAAAGAAGGCACCACCCTCATATACAACAAGTTAATGGACTACCTGAAGACCCGCGGACTGTCGGTCATCGAAGCTAAAGGCAAGAAGTTCGACACCGATTTCCACGAGGCTCTCACCCAGATTCCGGCACCCACGGAGGAACAGAAAGGCATGGTGCTCGACGTCTTCCAGACAGGCTACATGCTCAACGGCAAGATTCTCCGCTATGCAAAGGTGATTGTAGGAGCATAATACTATGGCAGAAAAAAGAGATTACTATGAGGTGCTCGGCGTCGGCAAGGACGCCTCTGCAGACGATATCAAGGGCGCGTACCGCAAGGCCGCGCTTAAATGGCATCCGGACCGCTGGGTAAGCGGCACGGACGAGGAGAAGAAGACCGCCGAAGAGAAGTTCAAGGAGGCCTCCGAGGCATACTCGGTCCTCAGCGACCCCGACAAAAAGGCAAAATACGACCAATTCGGATTCGCAGGTGTTGACGGAGCCGGCGCCCAGGACTGGAGCCAGGGCTTCGGCAGTCTCAACGACATACTCAACAACCTGTTCGGCGGAGCATTCGGAGGGGCTTTCGGCAGCGCCTTCGGTGGATTCGGCGGATTCGGTTCCCAGCAGGGTACCAGGACCATGCGCGGCCGTGACATCCGCACCCGCGTACGCCTCACTCTGGAAGAAATCGCAAAGGGTGCCACCAAAGACGTTACGATCGAGCGCAACCGCCCCTGCCCCGAATGCAACGGAAAGGGCACCAAAAACTCGTCCGACATCAAGACCTGCCCCACCTGTAAAGGCAGCGGCCAGGTTCAGAATGTAGTCAACTCCCTGTTCGGCAGGACGATGACATATACCACCTGCCCCCAGTGCGGCGGCGAAGGCAAGATTGTCAGCAACCCCTGCTCCCGCTGTAAGGGCACGGGGCTGGAGCGCAAACGCGAGACAGTCCAGGTACGTATTCCCGCAGGCGTGGAGGACGGCATGCAGATTACCGCACGCGGCGAAGGACATGCGGCGGCGCGCGGCGGAGTCAACGGCGACCTGCTGCTGATCATAGAGGAGCAGCCGCATCCCCAGCTCAAGCGCCAGGGCTCAGACCTGTTCTACACCAGGGTCATAAGCGTAACGGAGGCCATCCTGGGCACGGAAATCCAGATCCCCACCCTCGACGGGCCATACAAGATGAAAGTCGATGCCGGCACTCAGTCCGGAACCGTCACACGCCTGCGCGGCAAAGGCATGCCCGAAGTCAACGGCTACGGCAAGGGCGACCTGTACGTAAAGATTCTCGTATGGATACCCCGCAAACTCGGCCGTACAGAAAAAGAAGCTATCGAAAAGATCAAGGACAGCAGCGCATTCAAGCCCGACCCCAACCGGGACGACAGAAACCTTTTCGAAAAAGAGTGCAAATATTTTTAAAATAATTTTGCGGACTCAAAAAAAGTTACTACATTTGCAGTCCCATTCAGCAGCCTCTCGTTGAACGGTTCAGTGACGCTGCGAATTTTATTGAAATATTATTATGGATTTGATTAAATTGGTGGAGGAATCCTTCTCGCAGAACAAGACGGCCTCCTATCCTGAATTCAAGGCCGGCGACACCATCACCGTAACCTACAGGATTAAAGAAGGTGACAAGGACAGACTCCAGAACTTCCGCGGTGTAGTTATCCAGATTTGTGGTGCTACTCCTTATACCAGGACATTCACCATCCGCAAGATCTCCAACGGAGTGGGCGTAGAAAGGATTTTCCCTTACGAGTCCCCCTTCATCGAGAATATCGAGGTCAACAAGGTTGGTAAGGTTCGCAGGGCACGCATCTTCTACCTCCGCAAGCTCTCCGGTAAGAAGGCTCGCATCAAAGAGGCCAAGCGCGTCATAAAGGAAGCCTCCGCCGAATAGGACTCTGCCGGGCTCCGGCCCGGCTAAATAATGGCTCCTTAGCTCAATTGAATAGAGCATTTGACTACGGATCAAAAGGTTACAGGTTTGAGTCCTGTAGGAGTCACAAAAGCCACTGACACATGTCAGTGGCTTTTTTTTATTCCCTGTTCCTGGTGACGATGCAGATGGTAACAGGGCCGTCGTTCACAAGGGCCACTTTCATATCAGCCCCGAATTCTCCGGTACCTGCAGGACGGCCGACGGCGGCAGAGAGTGCGGCGCAGAAACGTTCGTAAAGCGGAATCGCCAGTTCGTGACCGATGCTGAGGATACTCTTTGTATTACCGCTCTCATGGACAGACAAACATTCTATGCCTCATCGTAGGGTATCGTAAAGACGAAGCGCGCTCCGCCCGTATATTCCGTGTCCAGCCATATCTCCCCGGAGAGGTTTGAGGCTATCATCTTGCAGATGGTAAGGCCCAGACCGGCGCCCTGCTTGTTG
>DGVM01000023.1 GCA_002395925.1 Bacteroidales bacterium UBA4284 | reverse complement strand
GGCGACCGCACCAGCATCGAACTGCCTCAGGCCCAGCGGGACCTGCTTACTGCTCTCAAAGCCGCCGGCAAGAAGGTCATACTCGTGAATTTCTCGGGATCGGCTATTGCCCTTGAACCCGAAACCCGCAGTTGCGATGCAATACTTCAGGCATGGTACCCCGGGCAGGAGGGTGGGACTGCGATTGCCGGAGTGCTGCTCGGAGATGTGGCTCCGAGCGGGAAACTTCCCGTAACATTCTATCGGAATACGGAGCAGCTTCCTGATTTCGAGGATTATTCCATGGCGGGCCGTACCTATCGCTTTTTCTCCGGCAAGCCGTTGTTCTTATTCGGTTACGGCTTGAGTTATACCCGCTTCCGCTATGGACGTGCCCGTATCCGAGACGGCAAGCTCATGGTGCCGGTGCGCAATACAGGACGCCGCGACGCCACTGAAACAGTCCAGCTGTATGTCCGCCGTCCCTCCGATACCCAAGGGCCCCTCAAGACGCTTCGCAGCGTCAGAAGGGTGACCATCCCCGCCGGCAAGAAGGTTTGGGTGGAATTCCCCCTGACAGATGATTTGTTCCTATGGTGGTCGGAAAAAGACGGCGACATGGCGCCTGTGGAAGGGGATTGGGAGCTTCTGTACGGCGGGTCCTCCGACCGGCTCAGGCACCGCCGTTACTATATGAGCCTCGCAGCGGAGGCACCCGCGCCCTTCGGACCAGTACCGACGGCGCAGCAACTCGAATGGCAGAAGATGGAATTCAACCTCTTCTGCCATTTTGGCCCGAATACCTTCAGCGGGCAGGAGTGGGGCAGCGGCACCGAGGCGGAGGACCTCTTTGCCCCATCTGCGCTCGACTGCCGGCAATGGGCGGCAACGGCAGCCGCAGCAGGTGCGCGCGGAATCATTGTAACCGCAAAGCATCACGACGGCTTCAGCCTTTGGCCCAATCCCGAAAGTGCCCATTCGGTGGCAGCAAGCGGCGCTCCGGACGTCCTTGACTCGCTCAGCGCGGCCTGCCGCGAATATGGATTGAAGTTCGGAGTCTATATATCCCCCTGGGACAGGAACGATCCCTCTTATGGTACCCCGGAATACAATGGAAAATACGTGAGGACGCTTAGCAGCGTGCTTGACGGGCGATACGGGGACGTATTCGAAGTGTGGTTTGACGGAGCATGCGGCGAAGGCCCCTGCGGCAAGCGGCAGGTTTACGACTGGGATGCCTTCCGCGCTGCTGTGCGTGAACTTCAGCCCGGAGCTGTGATGTTCAGCGACTTGGGCCCGGGGTGCCGTTGGGTTGGGAATGAAAGGGGAGAGGCTGGAACCACCAACTGGAGCAGGCTCGATGCAGGCGGATTCGAACCCGGCGCCGGAGCGCCTCCTGCCGATACGCTCCAGGCCGGCAACATGCTTGGCGGGAGCTGGATACCGGCAGAGTGCGATGTCTCCATACGTCCGGGATGGTTCTGGCGGGAGTCGGAGACTTCTCAGATCAAGTCGGTGCAGCAGCTGATGACCATTTGGCGACAGAGCGTAGGCCGCAATTCCTTGCTCCTGCTTAATGTTCCGCCGGATGTTCGCGGCCTGATTCCGGCGGAAGACTCCCTGAGGCTCATGGAATTCAGGCAGGAGCGCGAACGGGCGTTCGGGTTTGACCTGGCTGAAGGGGCACGTGTGATTGCCTCTGATTGCCGGGGTGCGGGCTTTTGTGCAGACAATCTTGTGGATGGCGTCAGCGAGTCATACTGGGCCGTACCTGACGGTGTCCTCACCCCGTCTTTTACAGTTGTACTACCGCGCCCGCAGGCTGTCCACGACATCGTTCTTTCCGAGTATATCGCTCTTGGACAGCGGGTTTCGGGCTTTGCGGCTGATGCTCTGGTCGGAGGCAGTTGGAAAGAGCTGGCCGTCGGGACCACCATAGGATACAAGCGGATAATCCCCCTTGACGAGCCTGTGGAGGCATCGGTTTTCAGGGTGAGAATTCTTTCCTCATTGGCAGAACCGGTCTTGAACGGCTTTTCGTTGTATTGAAAAATTGTTATATTTGCTTCTATGAATACAGACGAGAAATTTGTCATTACCATCAGCCGCGAAATTGGTTCCGGCGGACGTTCGATAGGGCGGAAGCTGTCCGAGAAGCTCGGCGTGCGTTTCTGCGACAAGGAGCTTATAAACGCCCTTCGCGAAAAGTTCAATCTCAACACCTCCGAAATAGAGAAAATCAAAGGAGAGAAGAAGAACTGGCTCGCAGATCTCATACGCTCAATGGCACCTGTGCCCGAGCTCGTCCTTCTCAACGACCCGAGCAGCGCCTACCTCGGCAATATCAGGGCCAACGTCACCACCGACGAAATTTTTGAGGCCGAGACCAGGATATTGCGCGAGCTTGCAGACGAATCTTCCTGCGTCATAGCCGGACGCTCCGGTTTCTTCGTGCTCGAAGGACATCCCAATAAACTCGACATCTTCATAACTGCGTCGCGCAGCAAACGTATCGAGCGGGTGATGGCCAAGCAGAACATCGATGAAAATGCAGCCGGCCTGATAGTTGACGACGTTGACAAACGCCGGGAGAACTATGTTAGGCGTTATACCGGAAAAAGCCGTTACGACTGCCGGAACTACGACTTGGTGATAAATGTCGACGACCTCAGTGATGATCAGGCCGCCGACATCATACTTTCTTATATCAGAGCTGTTTAAGTGCGGCGGCGAGGTCTGCCGTACTCCCGGCCTCGACAAACGCTTTTTTGACTTCATTCGCCCTTTCTATGGCGTTGCGGGCTATTTTCATATAGAGGCCGTCGGTAAAAAGAGTATCGAACTGTATGCCGGTAAGCCGCCCTTTGGCAAGCAGGGCGCCGTGCTGCTTTACAATAGTGAAAAAATGCTCCGGGGTATCTCCTGAAGGGAATACGACGGCTTCGCCGCACAGGGCTCCTTCTGTATAATCGCATGTAAAGGAGATCATTGAATCACCTCCAGATTATGCTCCGTGGCAAACTCGAGCAGAGGATCGTAATTCTCGAATTTTGCGGTTGCGCTCAGCCAGAGCTTTACCTTGAATCCTATGGCCTCGGACAGTGCGAAAACGTTCTTGAGCGTCTCGAGTACGCAATATTCGCATGCTATTCCGCAGATAGTTACCTCGTCGCCGGGGCAGAACCAGTCTTGGTTCTCAGGGGGCAGGCCTTCGAATGCGCCGTACTGTTCGGTCAGATGGCCTTTGTGGTAAAACCGCATCTTGCCTTCGTCCATGTCTTTGATTACCGAGTCGGGAATTGCGGCTCCTACAGTGTGATGGACGCAGTGTACGGGCCACGGCCCTCCTTGCTGCCGGAAAGAGCAGTGGTTGGTGGAGTGCCAGTCCATGGTGAAATACACCTGGTCATATTCGTGCTTGGCGGAATTGATTACGGGAATTACATCCTGGGCCCCGGGGACTGTGAGGGCGCCGTCGATAAAATCGTTCTGCAGATCTACTGCGACAAGTATCTTTCTCATGCTGCAAATATAGTCAAGTTAATGAACAAAATAAGATTAATTGATTATTTTTGCGTAATGAAAAAGACGTTGGTAGTTGTATTGCTGCTGCTTGCAGCGGGCCTTGTACTTCATTCGCAGGATTATTCGGCGCTCTACAGGGGCAAGTATCCTGTTTCGTATCCCTTCAAATACAACGGGCACGTATTCTGGAACGACAAAGAGTATTCCGGCGGAACAATCCGCTACAATGGAAAGACTTATCATAATATTACACTGAATATAAACGCCTGTACCCAGGATGTGCAGATACTGCCGCCTGGGACGGAATCGGCCGTTGTGTTGCGCCGCGACCAGCTTGCGTGGGTTTTGTGGAACGGCTCTTTGTACGTCAACCTTAATTATCTTGGGTGGCAGGAGGCTCCCGCCGGCTTTTTCCTGGTCCTCAAAGATGGCCCCAGACCGGTCCTGAGCCAGGTTCAGAAGGTGTTCTCAACATCGACCTGGAACCAGAACAGGTCGGGTATCGGATACTACGACCCCAATTACGACGAGTCCCTTATACATTATTGCCGCAAAGATGAGTTTTTCTACCTTCTCACCGACAGCGGCCTGCAAGACATTTCCCGCCGCAAGGCAAAACGTCTCGCCTCCGAACGCCAAAGCGGACAACCGCTGCTCGCTCCGCTTCTGGACAACTGGCATCCTTCCCGCGAACCCTCAGGAAAACTGAGCCGGGCGCAGCAGACGGGAGCCGGAACGGGATTGCCCGACGGCTACTTCGGGGAGATTCTTACGGATACGGTCGATGTGCAGTATTCCCAGCGTCCGCAGATTACCACCTACAAGAATAAAGTTTATACAATAGGTAAACACAACCGAGGCAAGCAGGCGACTGTAAGCGGGAGGGTCACTGAACTGGAAACCTCGCAGCCTCTTCCCGGCACAATAGTATTCGACGAAAATACAAGCACTTACACCAAGACCGACGCAAAGGGCTCCTACAGCATCCGGATTCCCTGCGGCGATAACAGGCTTCATTTCGTCTTCGAAGGCAAAGAAGAACTCAACCTGCAGGTCTCCGTATTGGGAGACGGTTCACTCGATGTCGTGATGACCGACCAGGTGACCCTGCTCAAGGAAGCTGTCGTCTCGGCCAGCAGCATGGAAAAGCATCGTACCACGGCACTTGGCCTGGAGGCTCTGAATACCCGCTTCATGGAAAAGATTCCCAGCGCATTCGGCGAGGGTGACGTGGTCAAAGCCGTGCTTACTCTGCCAGGCGTTAAATCGGTCGGCGAAGCATCCGGCGGATTCAACGTGCGAGGCGGCTCGTCCGACGAGAACCTCATTCTCTTCAACGAGAATACCATATACAATCCCAGCCACCTCTTCGGTATCTTTTCTTCCTTCAATCCGGACGTTGTCAGCGGCGTGGACATCTACAAATCTTCCATTCCCGCAGAGTACGGAGGACGTTTGTCATCAGTAATGAAAGTCACTTCAAAGGAAGGAGACCTCAGGCGGGTGCGCGGTTCGCTCGGCATAGGAGTGCTTACCAGCCGGGCACAGCTGGAAGGCCCGGTTTTCAGAGACAAGACCACCTTTGTACTGGCGGGTCGTACCACTTATTCGGACTGGATACTCAAGCGGCTACCCAAAAACAGCGCATATTCCGGTGCAGAAGCTGGCTTCTTTGACGTAAATGCCGGCCTCACCCACCGTTTCACCCCTGCCGACCAGTTGCAGTTATCATTTTACTATGCCCGGGACCGGTTCCAACTTGCCGACAACGTGGCCGGTAATTACTCGAACCTCAATGCCTCCATCATCTACAGGCACAAGGCGCAGGATTCTCCTTCGTGGATGGTAGCCGCAGGTTACGACCGCTACTCCAACCTTACAGGAGACCATAGCTGGAGTTATGCCGCCTATGACCTTACGACGCAGATCAACCAGGCTTTCCTCAAAGGCTGGTGGAAAAATACTTTCGACCGGCACGAACTGAGTTTCGGCGGACAGCTGGTGGGATATTTCATGGAACCCGGCATCCGGGAAGCGTTCGGTGACCTGTCCGTAATCAGCGACAGGCTGCCTTCAGAACAGGGCTGGGAGCCGGCTGTCTTTGTATCCGACCTGTTCAATATCAGCTCCGAATGGTCAGTGGAGGCTGGAGCCCGCCTGCTTGGGTACTACAGCACGGCGGACAAAAAGTTCTATGCCGGCCCTGAGTTTCGCCTTTCCGGAAAGTATTCTCCCACAGAAACGCTTTCCTTCAAGGCCGGATTCAACTCGATGCGTCAGAACATTCACCTGATTTCCAATACATCAAGCATTTCGCCCATGGATACGTGGAAGCTGTCCGACGCTTCCGTGCGTCCTTCGACGGGATGGCAGTCTTCGGCCGGAGTTTATTGGACACAGTCCGACTGGGGACTTGATTTCTCGGCCGAGGCATACTGGAAACAATCCAGATATGCGCTTGATTACCGTCCCGGGGCACGCCTTGCCATGAATCCGAATCTCGCAGAAGACCTGATTCCCATTCGCACAAGGGCTTATGGTGTGGAACTCATGGTCAAGAAGCCTGCCGGCAAACTGACCGGCTGGGTGTCGTATTCTTATTCGCGGGCCAGGTTCCGCGAACTCCTCGACCGCGGAAACGAAACCATCGCGGGTGGCGACTGGTACAACGCTCCGTTTGACAAGCCTCATGAGATTAAATTCGTAGGAAACTGGGCTATGACTCACCGATTCAGTGCATCGGTCAATGTGGATTATTCTACCGGACGTCCTGTTACGGTTCCTGCCGGAAGCTATTTTTTCCGTGGTGCATATCGTTTCGCCTACTCCGAGAGGAATGCTTACAGGATTCCCGATTATTTCCGGGTGGATCTTGCGTTCAACATTGATCCCGGCCACTACTTGAAGGCCATCGCCCATTCCTCCATCACCATAGGTGTTTATAACGTGCTGGGCAGGAAGAATCCATACTCAGTTTATTTCGATGTAGATGAATCCGGCGTCATGAGAGGTTATATGCTGTCGGTGTTCGCCACTCCTGTCCCTTACATCAACTTAAATATCCTTTTCTGATGAAACGACTGCTATATATTCTCGTGGTGCTTGGCGCTGTTTCGTGCGTATATGATTACGAAATCCCCGCCGTCGAAGGGGTGGATAACGCGTTGGTGCTCGACGGCAGAATAGTGGTAGGGGGCAAGGCAACCTTGACGGCCTCTCTGGCAGCTCCGCTCAACCAGCGAGTTTGGCTTAGGCCTATGGAACTCACGTCATGGTGGGTGGAGGACGATTCCGGAAACAGGTATGAGGCAGACCATACGAGGACGATCGACCTCAAATCGGCACCCGCAGATGCCGCATACAGGATGGTGGTCAAGTACGGAGGCAAAACTTACAGTTCTTCTTTTCAGAGACCTGCACAGCCTCCGGTACTCGAAGATTTGACTTTTACCTCCGACGGCACGCAGGTGAGTTGCAATCTTTCTCTTGCTCTTTCTGAAGAATCTGCCCATTACGTCGCCCTGAGTTTTGAAGAGATATGGAAGTTCCATACCGAATATGTCAAAATGTATAGCCTCGATACCACCAAGTGGATTGTCGCTGAACTTGACAAGCCTGACGATTCTCGCTATTGGTGCTGGACCCGGCGCCTTTCGGCTTCGGAACAGTATCTGGACCTAAGTGCGTTGAACGACAGGGCCGAGAATTATGTTGTCAATAGTTTTTCTGTGATTGACAACCGCAATCACGAAGATTACAACATCAAAGTATCGGCCCGGACCATGACTGCCGCCGAATATCGTTTTGCTACGACCTTGAATCAGCAGGACGGAGGGCTTAATCTGTTTACGCCGAATCCCGGTGAAATCGCCGGAAATGTCGCCTGTGAAGAGGACCCTTCCGAGAAGGTCTATGGCTATGTATCCACTTCAATGCGAAGCACTATCGTAAAGCATCTCGACAACCGCTTTCTCGTTTCGGAGACTCCTGTCGTATCTTCAGTCGTGCCTGCGCCCGAAGACTATCCAAGGTATTACGACCTCGGTTTTTGGCCTGTGCGTCTTGGCTTCACCGAGACGATGAACTCCGTTATCATCTGGGGACCGAGGCGTTGCATCGATTGTGTCGAAGCGGGCGGAACTCTCTCCAAACCTGATTTTTCTTAATAAAGCTCATGAAAAGATTCATCACAGGCCTTTGCTTCTGCTTGGTCAGCATCCTGTCTTCGGCTTCTACGGAAAGGGTCTTCGTACTTACCGACCGCAGTTCATATATTTCCGGAGACCGTGTGTGGTGCTCCTTGTTCTGCGTCGATGAAAACGGACGTCTGTCCGATCTGAGCGCTGTGGCATACCTCGAGCTCGTATCTTCCGACGGCAGTGCCGCCCAGGCCAAAATCGGGCTGTTCGAGGGCAGGGGAGCCGGAGAATTCATAATACCTGCCGATGTCCCTACCGGTAATTATAGCCTGATGGCATATACCTCCCTCGAAGGGGGAGAAGCCGCGATGCTTGGGACACGGCCGCTGTCTGTATATAACACATGGTCCCTTTCACGAGTGAGGGGTGGAGTCCGGCCGGGAGCGGCGCCCTCGCCGATATTTGAAACGGATGAGACCGACGGCCTTCTCCTGAGTGTTCCTGAAAGGGTATCACGCGGCTCTTCCCTGAGCTTCGACCTGAGCGGAAGTGAGGCCGATTTATGTGTTTCCGTATTCCACGAAGATTCGCTTTCGCAGCAGGGCAGCGCAAAACTGGCGTCTTTCCTGCAGGCTTTTCCGGTGTCGCCCAAGGCCGGCGGACCATTGGAATATGACGGCGAAACGATCCGGGGAACAGTTCTGAATGCCGAAGGGGCTGCACTGGCCATACTGTCGTCTTCCGGTTCGGCAGAAGACATATATATGGCACGCAGCGGCTCCGATGCTTCGTTGCAGTTCCATACCGGCAACATCTACGGCGACAGGGAGCTTGTCTGCGAAATGATGAATGCCGGTGACAATGTACGCATCCAGCTTCATTCCCCTTACCAGAATCCTTCTGCCTCGGCTATGTCTCCTTTGCAGCTGCATGAATCGCAGCGTTCTGCCCTTTCTCAGCGCAAGCGCTCGCTGTCAATGGCTTATCCTACCGATACGATTGCCCGTTTCCTGCCTCGCCGGGAAGATCAGTTCCTGCGTACGGAAGATATGAGCAGGATTCATCTGGACGATTATACCCGTTTCCCTACGGTTCAGGAAATAATAGTCGAACTGCTTCCCAACGTCCGCATACGCAACAAGGATCGTAGAAAGACGCTCGAGTTGGCCATTGCCGACGGCGCCAGCGCAGGCAGTGTCTTCATGGACCAGATCCTGGTCATGATGGACGGAGTGGTCATTTCCGATTTCAATCTGATGCTCTCTCTCGATGCCATGCTGCTGCAGGATATTTATATCTACAGCAAACGCATTGTCGTAGGAAGCACTTATTTCAACGGCGCAATCAATTTCGTCAGCAAGAAGAACTATGTAACCGCACTGGATTTCCCCAGCAGCGTATGCGTAGTCGATTTTGACGGCGTCCGCTATCCGGTAGCTTACCTTGGAGAGGCTCCTTCGGGAGACGACTGGCGGCAACTGCTATATTGGCACCCTTCCCTGATTCTCGACAATGGCGGCAAACAGACAATAAAACTGACTGCGCCCCGGTACCCCGGACGTTTCTGCATAGTCGCGGAGGGCCTGTCAGCCGGCGGCAAAGCCGTCAGGGCCGTCGCCCATTTCGTGGTTGAGTAAATGCCGCCGGCAAGTGCCGTTTATTTGAATTGGTATTCGGAGATGTTCTGGATGCCCGGAATGCCGTAGTAGGATTCCACGATGTCTCCTCTGAGGTAAACCTGTTTCCCCACAAGGTCCGGATGATCGACCAGATTGAGGGCGTCGCGTATCGAGCCTTTGGCAAGCTGTACCGAAAGACAGAGCGATTTGTCCTTTACCGACGTCTTGTTGGCGAGGACAATGTTGGTCCTCGACGAGAACGGCGCCGAGAAAGAGCATTTGCTGGAGGACAGGTCTCCGCCCACTATGTATCCATACACCCAGACTTCCTGCTCTCCCGTGTGCTTCTTGGCTTCGGACACGTTGTAGGCTTTAGAAGTGTCGCTTCCTGCGCCCGGGTTGCCGCCTATCACAAAGTTGTCGCTGGTCCAGTTACGGGATGTATCGACCTGGACGCTTACACCCCCGCGCGTCGATTCCGAACCGGTATTTACGCCAAGGGTCAGAATCTGCTGCGGCTCCAGGCGTGTGGAGAAAATAGTACTCTCGCTGCCTCCGTCGGCCATGTCCAGATTGACCGTCCCGGGTTTGAAGTAGGCGATTCTTTTTTCTGAATACGAATACATTAACCGGCCGCTGCCGGACTTGAGGTACAGAACAGCATTGGGATATGCGCTTATGAAATCCGGATCGATGCGCAGGCGGATCCCGGAATTCATCTGCACGCAGGCGAGTGTGACGAGGGTCGTCCGTCCGGCCTTTATTGAGGCTACCTGCGTGTCTCCGTATTGAGGAGCGTCGAAGAGGGGAGACGAGAAGTCGCAACTGCGGGCGCTTACCGTGTAAGTGTCTTCGTCGAGCTGCATGTTCTCCGGGACTGCTCCGTATTTGCCGTCGAAAACAGAATTGCCTTTGGAGTCGGTTATCGTGAGGAAGAACTCGTTCGTGTCGGGGAATGCGGCCTTGGTGGGGACGGTCCCTTCGGCAAAGCGGATCTGGAGGATTCCCTGCCTGCTCAGGGACTGCATCAGTTCCTGGCAGGATGCCGCTGACAGCAGGGGAAGCGCGGCAAGAGCAAAGTAAAGGATTTTCTTCATAGTTGTTTTGGTTTTGTTTCAGCGGCAATGATAATCAAAACTTCGTCACACCCGTTTAAGAATCGTTAGAAATAATCGATAAAAGATTGCTTTGCCCCAAAAAATTCACGGACCGCTTGCATCACTGCGAGCGGTCCGCTACTTAACCTAAACTTAAACTATGAAAAACTTCGGCGCTAAGTTATGTATTTTAATTTAAAAAACAAAAAATCATTGTTAAATTTTTTATATTTGTGAAAATTAGTGGTTTATAGTATGAAAAAAATCTTTCCGATCCTACTTTTTGCATCCCTCATCTTACTGTCCTGCAATAAGTACGAAACATTCAAAGGAGACCCTCTGGGCACTAAAATCTATACCCTCGACAACGGTCTCAAGGTGTATATGTCCGTCAATAAAGAGCAGCCCCGCATCCAGACCTATATCGCAGTGCGGGTCGGCAGCAAAAACGACCCTTCTGAGACCACGGGTCTGGCGCATTATCTGGAGCATCTGATGTTCAAGGGTACCCGGCAGTTCGGAACCACCGACTATGAGGCGGAAAAGCCCTACCTCGACAAGATCGAAGAACTGTTCGAGCAGTACCGTACCATAAAGGATCCTGCAGAAAGGGAAGCTTTCTACCATATTATAGACTCCGTAAGTTATGAGGCATCCAAGATTGCGATTCCCAACGAATACGACAAACTCATGAGCATGATTGGAGCCGACGGTACCAACGCTTTCACCAGCGACGACGAGACCGTCTATACCGAGGATATCCCGTCGAACCAGATTGACAACTGGGCGCGCATCCAGGCCGACCGTTTCCGCAACAGCGTAATCCGTGGCTTCCATACCGAGCTCGAGGCCGTTTACGAAGAGAAAAACATGTCCCTCACCCAGGACAGCCGCAAGGTCTGGGAAGGCATTGCCCGTCTTCTTTTCCCTCATCATCCTTATGGCCAACAGACTACCATAGGCACCCAGGAGCATCTCAAGAACCCCTCCATTACCAATATAAAGAACTTTCAGTCAACTTATTACGTCCCCAATAACATCGCTATCTGCGTGAGCGGTGATTTCGATCCCGACCAGATGGTCGTCGCTATTGAGAAGTATTGGGGAGACTGGCAGAAGGGCGCACCGGTGCCGGAACTCCGGTTCGAGAAAGAGCAGCCCATCACCTCTCCCGTGGAGCTTGAGGTGTTCGGCCCCGAGGCGGAGATGCTTGCCATTGCATGGCGTCTTCCCGGTGCTGCCGACCTTCATGGAACGGCAGTCGCTGACATCGCCGGCGCCATTCTGAGCAATGGCCAGGCCGGACTTATCGACCTCAATATCAATCAGCAGCAGAAGGCCCTCCAGGCTTTTGCATTCAACAGTACCCAGCCTGACTACAGTTCCTTCGAGGTACTTGGCTATCCCAAGCAGGGACAGACCCTCGAGGAGCTTCGCGACTTGCTCCTCGAGCAGGTAGGAAAGCTTGCGGCCGGCGATTTCGACGAGTCACTAATCGCTTCGACCATCAACAACCTGCGCCTCTCAAAGATGCGCCAGCTGGAAGACAATGGCAGCCGTGCCATGCTGTACGTCAATTCTTTCATCAACGGCATCCCCTGGAAGGAGGCATCAAAGGAACTTGAACGCTATGAGTCAGTTACCAAAGAAGACGTCGTAGCCTGGGCCCGCGAGTACCTTGGGGCGCAGTCTTATGCCGCCGTCTATAAGAGAAAAGGCGAAGATCCCGATATCCAGAAAATCTCCGCTCCCAAGATTACCCCTATTGTGACGAACCGCGACAAGCAGAGTCCCTTCCTCACCGAAATCCAGAATTCCGAGGTTGAACCCATCGAACCCGTATTCCTCGATTTCGACAAGGATATGTCTCGCTTCAGCCTTGCCGAAGGCGTTGACGTGCTGTATAAGAAAAACACTCTCAACGACATATTCCAGCTTTCGTTCGTGTACAATGTTGGTACCGAGGATGATCCGGCACTCGGCTTCGCAATGGATTACCTCCCTTACCTCGGTACTGCCGAAGAGAGTGCTGCAGAGATTGCAGCCCGCATGTACGCCCTTGCGTGCGACTTCAGCTTCAGCGCATCCGCCCATCAGTCGGTCATAAGCATCAGCGGCCTCTCAGACAATATGCCGCAGGCTCTTGAGGTCGTCCGCAGCCTCGCCGGCGGCGCAGTTGCCGATGAGGATGCACTCGCAAGCCTCAAGGCTGCCGAGTTAAAGAGCCGTGCAGACAGCAAGCTCAACCAGCGCGGCTGCTATTCCGCCCTCTTGACCTATGCAACCTACGGCCCTGACTACATCAAGAATACCCGTCTGTCCAATTCTGCCATAGCGGCACTCACCTCCGAGGAACTCCTTCTCAAGGTCAAGACCCTGCTGGGGAAAGGCTGCGAGCTGCTTTACTACGGCCCGGCATCCGAAGCCGAACTCAAGGAGAAGATTGTATTTGACGGCAGCTATGAGGTTCTGCCCGAGCGCACTACCTGCAAGGTGCAGACTCCTTCACCGCAGGTGCTTCTCGTACCTTTCAAGGCAAACAACGTTTATTACGACCAGTATTCCAACAGGGGAGAGACCTTCGATGCTGCAAGCGAGCCTGTGCGTACGCTTCTCAACGAGTATTTCGGCGGAGGCATGAACAGCATAGTCTTCCAGGAACTCCGTGAGGCACGCGGACTTGCCTACAGCGCCTCGGCCCGTCTTCGCGGACCTTCGAGCAGCTCCGATACCTACTCGTTCGATGCCTTCATCGCAACCCAGAACGACAAGCTGCCCAAGGCTATCGAGGCTTTTGACGATATTATCAACAACATGCCAGAGTCCGACGCGGCGTTCGCAATCGCCAAGGATGCGCTCGACAGCCGTTACCGTACTCAGCGTACCACCGGTGCCGACGTGCTCTGGGCTTACCGCAGCTGCAGGCGCATGGGCTTGACCGAGCCGCTCGACAAGGCCGTCTTCGAAGCCCTGCCCGCTCTGAGCCTGAGCGATGTCAAGGCCTGCCAGCAGCAGTGGGTCAAGGACCGCATCTATACCTACGCGGTGCTTGGCGACCCTGCCGACATCGACATGGCATACCTCAAGACCCTCGGCCCGGTCAAGACTCTCACCCTCGAAGATGTCTTTGGATATTAAAATGAAACGCACACTACTTACTATCAGCATTTTCCTCTCGGCCTGGGCAATAGCCCGGGCCGATGAGGGCATGTGGCTGCCCGCACTTATCTCGCAGCGAATCGACGACATGGGCTCAAAGGGCTGCCACCTTTCCGCAGACGACATATACAGCATCAACCGCGCTTCACTCAAGGATGCCGTAGTGCTTTTCGGCTCAGGCTGTACAGGGGAACTGGTATCGGGAGACGGACTTCTGTTTACCAATCATCACTGCGGCTACAGTTATATTCAGCGCCACAGCAGCGTAGAGCACGATTACCTGAAAGACGGCTTCTGGGCTGGCTGCAGAAGGGACGAACTGCCCAATCCCGGGCTTACCGTAAGTTTTCTCGACCGCATGGAAGACGTTACGCATGCAGTACTCAGAGGCTACGACGACTCCATGACGGAAGCGCAGCGCGACTCCATAGTGCAGGCGAATTCTTCTGCCATCGTGCGCCATACGGAGGACAAATCCAAAGGCATACGCGCCAGCGTCGAGGCCCTGTACTATGCAAACCAGTATTACTTGTTCGTTTACAGGGTTTATCGTGACGTGCGCCTCGTGGGAGCTCCGCCTTCGTCGATCGGCAAGTTCGGCGGCGACACCGACAACTGGATGTGGCC
>DGVM01000027.1 GCA_002395925.1 Bacteroidales bacterium UBA4284 | reverse complement strand
ATACGTCGACGATCATACCGCCCTTGGTGCGGGTCTTGACGAATCCCTTGACGATTTCGTCGTTCTCGAATGCCTCGTTGACCCTGTCCCAGGACTTGAGGGCGCGTGCCTTCTTGTGGGAAAGGACGATCTGGCCCTTCTTGTCCTCGGGGGACTCGATGAGGACCTCTACCTTGTCGCCGACTTTGAGATCGGGGTTGTAGCGGAACTCGGTCGCCATGATGACGCCTTCGCTCTTTCCGCCGACAGATACGACGACTTCGCGCTTGTTGATGGCAGTCACGACGCCTTCCTTGGTCTGTCCGCCGTCGATGCGGGCGAGAGTCTGGTCGTAAGCGGCCTCGATGGCCTTTTTGTCGGAGGTACCGTAGATGTCTGAACCGCTCTCAAAAGCGTCCCAGTCGAATGCCTCGGGAGCAACTGATGCGTTGAGCATAGCGGCAGCCTTTGTTACTTTTTCTTCTTCCATTTGTGTGTTTTTAGAAAAATTAGTTGTTTGACTTTATGTTTTGTGCTCAGGGTCTTACCCCAAAAAGCCCGCAAATTTAGGCAAAATATTTGATTTACGAAAACTTAATTGCTATTTTTGCGGGATGATTCGTCCAGAAAATTACCCGTCCAAGACCCTGGCCGATGCTGTTGAGGCCATATCGACCCTCCCGGGCGTAGGTTCGCGCAGCGCACTGCGGCTCGCATTGCACCTGCTGAGGCAGCCTGCGGAGAACATTCACCGCTTCGCATCGTCCATCGACGCACTCGCCACGGACATACGCTACTGCCGCACCTGCATGATGGTGGCCGACTCCGACCAGTGCGCCATCTGCGCCGATTCGCGCCGCGATCACAACACCATCTGCGTGGTGGAGAGCGTGCGAGACGTAATGAGCATAGAGGCCACCGGGCAGTATCACGGAGTGTATCACGTACTGGGCGGCATCATCTCCCCCATCGACGGCATCGGTCCTTCCGACCTGTCAATCAAGGAATTGGTTGCACGGGCAGACAGCGGCAAGGAAATCATCCTCGCCCTCTCCGGCGACGTGGAAGGAGAAACCACCGCATTCTACATCTACCGGCAGGTCGAGGGCAGCGGGTGCACCGTCACCACGCTGGCGCGCGGCCTGGGATTCGGAGACGACCTCGAATACGCCGACTCTCTTACCCTCGGGCGTTCGATTGCCGCCCGTCAGCCTTTCAAGCCATGAGCTGGCCGGAAGCCATACTGGTCGCGGCATCCCTTTGCGCCGACTGTTTCGCCGTCACGCTGTGTTCGAGCGTAACGGTCAGGCGCCTGCGCCCGTCAGGCGTCGCCCTCATCGCCATCAGCTTCGCAATCATCCAGACTTCCCTGCTGCTCGGCGGATGGGCCTTCGGCAAGCTTCTCGCGCCGCTGGTCATACGGCTTTCGCACATCATAGGTTTCCTGCTGCTGCTTTTCGTCGGCGGTTCGATGCTGCTGGAAGGCATACGCGGAGAAGAAAAGGCGCGCGACCTCGGCAGCCTGAAAAACATCGTGCTCGGAGGAATCGCTACCAGCATAGACGCCTTTGCGGTAGGGGCGTCGATGTCTATCGAAGGGCAGCCCTGGAGCGGAAGCGTACCCCTTGCCGTGTGCGTCTTCGCAATCACAGCACTTTCTGCCGCCGCCGGAATAGTCCTGGGCAAAACGATAGGAGCGAAAACAGGCCGCGCAGCAGAAATTGCCGGCGGCCTCGTACTTATCGGAATCGGGATCTCCGTATTGCTATAGCATCTTCTTGCGCTTGAATATCAGCCAGATTCCCACAACCAGGAACACCATCAGAAGTGCTATCGCCGGCCAGGCCCACCATTTGTCGGCAAAGGGCAGCGTAACATTCATTCCGTAGAAACTCGCAACCAGGGTAGCAGGCATGAGGAGCAGCGAAATGAGAGTGAAAATCTTCATTATGTTGTTCTGCTCCAGATTGATAAGACCTACTACTGTCTCCTGCAGGTACTCCAGCCTCTCGAATGCGAAATTGGTGTGGTTGATAAGGGATGCGACGTCCTGAAGAATGATGTTCAGGTCTTCGCGTATGTCGGAGTTCTTGGGACAGCGCTTGCTCTTGACGATATTGGACAGAAGACGCTGTTTGTCCACTATGTTCTCGCGTACGAACATGGCGTTCTCCTGCAGCTGGTTGATGTCCAGGAGGAACTCTTCGTTGATGTCTTCCTGCTGGTTGATGCGCTTGCTGAACTGCGACACGTCCTTGGAAATGAGCTCGACAATGTCGGCATCCAGGTCGACACGCTTGTCCATTATCTCCACGAATACGGTGAATCCGTCGGGGAACTGGTCGGGAAGCGCCTGTATCTTGCGCTGCAGGGTGTCGAACGAGCGCAGGGGTATCTCACGCAGCGTGGTGATGATACGTTCGGTCAAGATGAAGGAGACAGGGTCCATGAGCATCTCGTCATCGGCGGGCGAGAGGAAGTTGGTGTTGGCGTAGATGGCCTTGTCGTCCTCGGAGAAACGGGACGAGCTCTCAATTTCCTCGGCCGTGGCGCGGCTTTGTATTTCGGTGCCCAGGAAGGCCTCGGTAGCACGTTTTTCATCTCCCGATGGTGAGATGAGGTCTATCCAGAGGACGTTGTCGCGGCCGATTGCCGCAAACTTGGTTTCAGACTGCGTGAGACGAATCTCGGAGCCGTCACGGTAGAAAATCCTGATCATCCTGCCTGTCTGCTAAAGGGTTCAACTTGCTTCAACTCGCAAAGGTAAGTTTTTTTTTATAAAAAATGTCCGCCAATTTCTTGACGGACATTAATTTTATGGAAAAAGCTCTTAACGGGCCTTGCCGTTGGAGCCGAGTACGTTCACGATCTTGTGGATGTACATCTTCTTCATCTCCTCGCGGGCGGGCTTGAGATACTGCCTGGGATCGAAGTGGCTGGGATTCTCGACTAAGTGCTTGCGGATGGCTGCGGTCATGGCAAGACGGCTGTCGG
>DGVM01000018.1 GCA_002395925.1 Bacteroidales bacterium UBA4284 | reverse complement strand
TTCGGCATCGTGTTCTTCATCCTTGCCAAGTGGGGCTTTCCGGCGATTACCGGTATGGTGGACAAACGCAACGAACACATCAGCGAGAGCCTTCGTCTCGCCGATGAGGCTCAGGCGCGCATGTCGAGGCTTGCGGAGGAGCAGGAAAAGCTCATAGCCGAAACCAGGCAGGAGCAGGGACGCATCCTCAAGGAAGCGGCCCAGGCCAGGGCGGAGATCCTCGCGCAGGCGAAGGAGGATGCCAAGGCGCAGACTGCCGAGATGGTGAGCAAGGCGCGTGAGCAGATAGAGAACGAGAGGGAGTCGGCTCTCCGGGATATCCGTCGGCAGGTTGCCTTGCTGTCGGTGGATGTTGCGGAGAAAGTGCTTCGCTCTAAGCTCGACAGCAGCGTGGAACAGCAGAAGTTGATAGATCGTTATGTAGATGAATCAAGGAGCAGTAGCTAGCCGGTACGCCAAGGCTTTCCTGGAATTGGTCAGGGAAAGCGGAAGGGGGGAGCAGGTCTTCGCTCAGGTGAGGGCCCTGCTTAAGGACGCGTCGTCCGCCCCGCAGCCGCTGGAGCCGGACATCGAAAAACTGGTGCTGCTGCTGAGGCGGAACCGCCGTCTTGACTGTCTCAAGTTCGTGCTGAACGATTTCGTCCGGCTCTGGTGCTCCGATCAGAAGATACTTCTTGCCAGACTGGTCACCGCCGTGCCTTCTCCCGGCCTGCCTGAACGCATCGAGTCCCTTCTCAAGGACCGCAGCGGCTGCAGGATAATACTTGAAACCGAGGTGGATCCGGATTTGCTCGGAGGTTTCATTATCGAATTGGAAAATGAAACATTGGACGCCAGCGTGCGCCGCCAGATCGACGATATCCGCCGTTCCCTCGTACAAAAGAACAACAGAATTATATGACGCAGAATACTATCAAGCCCAGCGAGATTTCCGACATCCTGCTCGGACAGCTGAAAGACATAGATACCACCGTCCACTTCGAAGAGACCGGCAAGGTGCTCCAGGTGAGCGACGGGGTTGCCCGCATCTACGGCCTCGTGAACGCCGAGGCCGGTGAGCTGCTGGAGTTCGACTCCGGTGTGAAGGGGGTGGTGATGAACCTTGAGGAGGACAACGTGGGCGCCGTGCTTCTCGGTCCCACCGACCAGGTGAAGGAGGGTATGCCGGTCCGCAGGCTGGGCCGCATCGCTTCCATCAATGTGGGAGAAGGGATGGTCGGCCGCGTGGTGAATCCGCTCGGAGAGCCGCTGGACGGAATGGGCGAGATCAAGGGGGAGACTTTCGAGATGCCCCTCGAGCGAAAGGCTCCGGGGGTGGTGTACCGCGAACCGGTCACCGAGCCTCTGCAGACAGGCCTCAAGGCTGTCGACTCTATGATTCCCATCGGCCGCGGCCAGCGTGAACTTATCATCGGCGACCGCCAGACCGGAAAGACCGCCCTCGCCATCGACACCATCATCAATCAGCGCAGCTGCTTCGAGGCGGGAAAGCCTGTCTATTGCATCTACGTGGCCGTCGGGCAGAAGGGTTCGACCGTCGCGTCCATCGTTGAAACCCTGCGCGCAAAGGGGGCCATGGACTATACCATCGTCGTAGCGGCGACTGCGTCCGACCCCGCTGCAGTGCAGTATTATGCACCTTTTGCGGGCGCTGCCGTCGGGGAGTACTTCCGCGACACGGGCCGTCCCGCGCTCATAGTTTACGACGATCTCAGCAAACAGGCGGTCGCCTATCGCGAAGTGTCGCTGATCCTGCGCCGTCCTTCCGGGCGCGAGGCATATCCGGGAGATGTCTTCTATCTTCACAGCCGCCTGCTCGAGCGTGCCGCCAAGATCATCGGCCAGCAGGAGGTAGCGGAGCAGATGAACGATCTGCCCGAGTCGCTGAAGGGCCGCGTCAAGGCCGGCGGCTCGCTCACCGCCCTGCCCATCATCGAAACACAGGCGGGCGACGTTTCCGCCTACATCCCCACGAACGTGATTTCCATCACCGACGGACAGATTTATCTGGAGAGTTCGCTCTTCAACCAGGGCTTCCGTCCTGCAATCAACGTCGGTATCTCGGTGTCGCGTGTGGGCGGCTCCGCGCAGGTTAAGAGCATGAAGAAGGTCGCGGGCACGCTCAAGATCGACCAGGCGCAGTACAACGAGCTCGAGGCTTTCAGCAAGTTCAGTTCCGACATGGACAAGGTGACTGCGATGGCGCTGGACAAGGGCCGCAAGAACAACCGTCTGCTGATTCAGCCGCAGTACGCACCCATGCCCGTGGGCGAGCAGGTGGCCATTCTCTACTGCGGCACGCATGCCCTGATGGCGGATATCGCTCTCGACAAGGTTTCCGAGTTCGAGCGTCTGTTCCTCGACCGGATGCGCGCTTCGCACAAAGACGCGCTGGACACTCTTTCCGCCGGCAAGATCGACGAAGGAGTGGAGGCAGTGCTGCAGAAAGTCGCGGCCGAAGTTTGTTCGCAGATTAACGCTTAGGTTTCATGGCATCGCTCAGGGAGATAAAGGATCACATCGCATCGGTGCGCAGTACGCTGAAGATTACTTCGGCGATGAAGTTGGTGGCTTCGGCGAAGCTCCGCAAGGCTCAGCAGGCCGCGGAGGGCATACGGCCGTACACCGCCGCGCTGTCGCAGATGCTCGCGGCGGTGATGGCGGACGGACTATCCTCTCCTCAAGCCGGCCTGACGGCCCC
>DGVM01000116.1 GCA_002395925.1 Bacteroidales bacterium UBA4284 | reverse complement strand
AGCTTGGTCTTGGTCTGGCCTTCGAAGTTGGGCTCCTGAATCTGGATGCTGATGGCACCTACTATGCCCTGGCGGCAGTCTGCGGGCTCGTAGTTCTTCTTGAAGAACTCTTTGAGGGTCTTCGCTATAGCCTCGCGGTACGCTGCCAGATGGGTGCCTCCGTCGCGGGTGTTCTGGCCGTTGACGAAGGATGAGATGTTTTCGCCGTAGGCGTTGCCGTGGCTGAGGACTATCTCTATGTCTTCTCCCTCCAGGTGGATGGGAGGATAGAGGGGCGGTTCGGTAAGGTTCTCGTTGACCAGGTCAAGCAGGCCGTTCTCCGACTTGTACGGAGTGTCGTTGAGTATGAGGGTCAGGCCGCGCTTGAGGTACGAGTAGTTCTTGACCATCGTTTCTACGAAATCCAGGTTGTAGTGGAAGTCGCCGAACATCATCTTGTCGGGGTAGAAACGCACGAGCGTGCCGTCTTTCTCTTTGGTGGGGCCTTTGCCGCTGTCCTTGAGCTCTCCGCGTTCGAAGGAGGCCCAGGAGCACTCGCCGCCGCGGTGGGAGCACACGTAGAATCTTTCAGACAGGGCGTTGACGGCCTTCGTACCTACGCCGTTGAGTCCGACGGACTTCTTGAAAGCCTTGTCGTCGAACTTGCCTCCGGTGTTGAGTATGCTGACCGCCTTGACGACGGAATCGAGAGGGATGCCGCGTCCGTAGTCGCGTACCGTGACCTCGTTGTCCTCGATGCGTATCTGGATTTGTTTGCCGTAGCCCATCGAATATTCGTCGATGGAATTGTCCACAACCTCCTTGAGCAGCACGTAGATGCCGTCGCCCTGGTTGCTTCCGTTGCCCAGGCGTCCGATATACATGCCCGGACGCATGCGGATATGCTCAACGCCCTCGAGAGTGATTATGTTGTCGTCGGTGTATTTTACCTGTTCTGCCATAGACCGTGAGTGTTATCCCGCAAATATAACAAAAATCGCCCAAAATTACAGTCTCTTGACCTTGGAAACCTGCCGTATGGCCGAAATCTGCGAAATGACCTTGTCCAGTTCGAGGTTGGAGGGGACCAGCAGGCGTATGCTGATTTCCGAGGCTCCGGTGCGTTTGTTCTCGCAGACGTTGATGGAGCGTATGGATGCACGGAACTGCCCGACGACCTCCATGATGGAACTGAGGACGGAATGATCGGGCTCGGCCGTGACCATGAGAGTCGCAAGGAAGCTGCCTGCGGTAGCCGATTCCTGCCAGACCACCTTCTGGATGCGGTAGGGATAGCGGTCCATGAGCCTGGCGGCGTTGGGACAGGACATACGGTGAATCTTGATGCCTGCGCTGCGGGTTACGAATCCGAATACGTCGTCGCCGAAAACGGGGTTGCAGCAGGCTGCCATGCGATAGTCCAAGCCTTTGACGTCCTTTGCGTTGAGTACGAGGATGTCTTCTCCGCCCTCGGAGAAGGGGAGAGTCTTTTCCTTGTGCTGTTCGACGGGGGCGGCTTCTTCGCGGGGGGCGGAAGTCTTTTCCAGGATATAGGTCTTGAGAGCGTTGATATCCACGCTTCCGTCGGCTATGGCCGCCATGAAAGGCATGACCGACTTATAGCCGTGGGCCTTCATGTATTCGGCCTGCATATCGTCGGGGAAATCGAGCTTCCAGTTGCGCAGGCGCCTCTCCAGCAGCTCGCGCCCCTCTGCCGCCCGCTTGCGCTCGTCGGCGTCGAGTTCGAGTTTGATCTTGCTGCGCGCCTTCGTGGTGACGACCCATGCGAGCCAGTCGCGGTTTGGACGCTGATTCTTGGACGTGAGTATCTCTACGGTATCGCCTGTCTTGAGCTTTTCCTTGATTTGTACTGCCTTGCCGTTTATCCGTCCGCCGGTGCAGCGTGCCCCGAGCCCCGAGTGTATGCTGAAGGCGAAATCGAGCACGGAAGAGCCAGCCTTGAGCATGCGCAGCTCGCCGCTTGGAGTGAAGACGAAAATCTCTTTGTCGGGAGGTGCGGGAAGGTCTTCCGGGCTGGCCTCCAACGGATTGACCAGGGCGTCGCGGACGCTTTGCAGCCACGCCTGGGTCGAGCTTTCCTCACGTATGCCTTTGTATGCCCAGTGAGCGGCAGGACCGTTCTCGGCGAGGTCGTCCATGCGGGCGGTGCGTATCTGTACCTCCAGATAGTTGCCCCGTGAGTTCTTTACCGTGATATGCAGGGATTCGTAACCGCTTGGCCGAGGCTTGGTTATCCAGTCCCGCAGGCGTTTGGTGTCGGATTCGTATTCTTCCGTAACATAGGAGAATACCCGCCAGCAGAGGTCTTTCTCCATGGACGGTTCGGGCGGGCAGTCGATGATGAAACGGATTGCGAAAACGTCGTACACGCCCTCGAATGGGACCTTCTGTACCTGCATCTTGCGCCAGATGGACCAGGCGCTTTTGGTGCGTACCTTCAGCTTGTAGTGGATCCCGGCGTCGGATAGCTTCTTCTTGAGAGGCTCTATGAATTCCTCCGTAAGGCGCTCGCGGTCCTTTTCCGTGGCCTTGAGCTTATTGGTGATGGCGCGGTACTGCTCCGGTTCGGCATGGCGGAAATAGATGTCTCCGAGCTCTCCGTTTATCTTGTACAGTCCCAGCTGATGCGCGAGGGGCATGTACAGCAGAAGGGTCTCCAGCAGCTTCTGGTCGCGGGACATCTTGGGGAACATATCCAGCTGGCGCATGACCTCCAGGCGGTCGGCTATCTTGATGACGCTTACCCTCGGGTCGGCCGAATACTGCACTATCAGGCGTTTGTAGTTCTCTGCCTCGAGGCGCGTGTCCTTGGGCTTGATGGTGGATATCTTGTTGAGCCCGTCCACCATGGTGCGTACGTCCTGGGGGAAGGCGCTGATGTCGATGTCTTTGTGCATGCGCGTGGCCTCGTGGAGATATACAGCAGTAGCGCACGCCTCAGGGAGGTGGATCTCGTCCAGCACTATGGATGCAACCCCGTCGGCATGGCCGATGAAAGGGGATCCGTCGTAGCGGGTTTCGCCCTCAAGGGCGACGGCGGCGAGCTGCCTCGCCTGCTGTATGAGTGACTCTTCCATACTCACAAATATACGAGAATTATTGTTATTTTTGCATTCCCTATGAAGTTTGTTCTTGAATCCCAATTCAAACCTTCCGGAGACCAGCCTGCAGCCATTGACGGGCTGTGCGCCGCCCTGAAGGAAGGCGTTTCCGACGTGACCCTGCTGGGAGTTACGGGCTCCGGCAAGACCTTCACCATGGCCGGTGTGATAGAGCGTCTGCAGCGTCCTGCCCTCATCCTGAGCCACAACAAGACCCTCGCGGCCCAGCTGTACGGAGAATTCAAATCTTTCTTCCCTTCCAACGCCGTGGAGTATTTCGTCTCGTACTACGACTACTATCAGCCGGAGGCTTATATCCCTACGACCGACACCTATATAGAGAAGGATCTCAGCATAAACGACCAGATAGAAAAACTGCGCCTCAGCGCCGCCTCGGCGCTTATGAGCGGCAGGCGCGACGTGATAGTCATCTCCAGCGTAAGCTGCCTGTACGGCATCGGCAATCCCGAGGACTTCCATGCCCAGACCATCGAAGTGGTGAAAGGGGAGCGCCGGAGCCTCACGGGCCTGCTATACAAGCTCGTAGATGCCCTTTACAGCCGCACCGAGACAGATTTCAAAAGGGGTACGTTCAGGGTTCACGGCGACATCATCGACGTGTTTCTTGGAGGAGCCGACGAGGCAGTGCGCGTGGAGTTCTTCGGCGACGAAGTGGATGGCCTGAGCCTCATAGACCCGGTGACGGGGGCCCACATAGAGGAGCTGGAGCGCGTGAGCATCTGCCCCGCCAACAATTTCGTCACCACCCGCGAGCGCTCCATTGCCGCCGTCAGCGCCATCCAGGACGATTTAGTCAAACAGATAGCATGGTTCGAATCTCAGGGCAGGGGACTGGAGGCCAAGCGTCTCAAACAGAGGGTCGAATACGACCTTGAGATGATAAAGGAGATGGGCTACTGCCCCGGCATAGAGAACTATTCCCGCTACTTCGACGGCCGCAAGGAAGGGGAACGCCCGTTCTGCCTGCTGGATTACTTCCCGAAGGACTTCATAACCTTCATCGA
>DGVM01000138.1 GCA_002395925.1 Bacteroidales bacterium UBA4284 | reverse complement strand
ATGGTCTGGCGGAGTTCCTTGGAATACTCTACGATAGCGGTAGGATCCTGGGCAGCGATCTTGTTGAGGGCGTCGCCCATCTTGGCCTCGTCGTTCTTGTCGACGGGCTTGATGGCGCAGCGATACTTGGGCTCGGGGAACTGGATGTGCTCGTAAGCCTCGCATCCGGACTCGGCAAGAGTGACGTCGGTGCGGCCGGCCTTGAGTTTCATGACGCAGCCGATGTCGCCGGCGCGCAGCACGGGAACCTTCTCCTTCTTGGAACCTGCAACCGCATAGATTGCGGAAAGGCGCTCGCTGTTGCCGTTTTCAGGGTTGGTAAGGTCGGCACCTTCCTTGAGCACGCCGCTCATTACCTTGAAGTAAGCGACATCGCCGAGGTGCTGCTCGACACTGGTCTTGAAGATGAAGATGCTGGTGGCGGCAGCTTCCTTGCAGGCGACCTCCTTGCCGGAGATGGTCTTGTTGACCGTGCCCTCGGGGCTGTTGGTGGCCTTTACGCAGAACTCCATGAGCTTCTTGACACCCATGTCCTTCTTGGCGGAGAGGCAGAAGACAGGCATGATCTCGCCCTTGGCGATACCGAGCTTGAGTCCCTTTGCGAACTCCTCCTCGCTGAGGGTAAGCTCGTCGAGGTACTTCATCATGAGTTCGTCGTCGGACTCGGCAGCCTTCTCCATGAGGGCCATGCGCATTTCCTCGGCCTCGTCGGCATACTGTGCGGGAATCTCGAGTTCTTCGCGCTTGCCGTTGGCATCGAGGAAGTGATAGTACTTCATGTCGACTACGTCGATGAAGCCCTCGAAGCCGGCACCGGGATTGACGGGGAACTGCACGAATGCAGCCTTGCTGCCGAAAGCGGACTTGATGCTGTCGTGGGTCTGGTCCCAGTTTGCCTTCTCGTGGTCGAGCTGGTTGACTGCGAGAATGAGGGGAACGTTGTATTTGGCTGCCTGACGGGCAAATATCTCTGTGCCCACCTCGACGCCCTGCGTGCCGTTGACGAGCAGGATACCTGTCTCGCAGACCTTGAAGGCCTCCACTGCACCTCCGATGAAATCGTCGGAACCGGGAGCGTCGATGATGTTGAACTTGGTGTTCATGAATTCGGCATAGAGGGCCGAAGCGAAGACGGACTTCTGGTTGGCCTGTTCGAACTCGGTGTTGTCGGAGACTGTGTTCTTGTCTTCAACGGTACCACGGCGGTCGATGACCTTGCCTTCGAAGAGCATTGCCTCGGAGAGCGTGGTCTTTCCGGACTTGGAACTGCCCAGAAGCACCACGTTACGGATGTCTTTGGTTGAGTAATCTTTCATCTTGGGTATAAATGTTATTAAAAATTTCGCGCGTATGTGTGATAGCCTACAAAGTTAATAACTTTTGAAAGGATTGCAAAATTTCATTGCCATTCATACCCAATTCGTCCTGAAGTATTTCGTTCAGGTCGGCGGGACAGATGCGCAGGGATGCGCATATATCGGTAAAGTTTACAGTGTCGTCCTCGAAGATCAGGTCGTCGACAATCATACGGGAAAAGTCCGAATAAGCAGCAGCGATTGTTCTCATAAGCGTTCGTTTTTGTGTCGCAAACATAACACGAGTGTACATTACAGGCAACAAGACCGTAGGTAAAAACTGTAGGTAAAAACCGAAATTCAAGTTTCAGGGGGTATTTTGTATATCGTTGGTATACATTTTACTACGGGAAGTAAACCAAAACACCCGGCACTGCTCAATATTTTTGCAACATGGACAGTTTCTTCAAGAAGATCAGGCAGGAAATGCACTGCACACAAGTCGAGATGGCCGAGAGAATGAACATTTCCCGAGGAGCATACATAAAACTGGAAAACGGACAGACGCAGGTCGTGACGGAGAGCGTCCTCGCCTTCAGCGACGCTACGGGTATTCCCTTGCCGGAGATTGTTGCAGGATGCTATCCCGAACGGAGCGGAAGTCTGCTCAAGGAAGATCTGAATCACAAGGAGCAGCTGCGCCAGGTCGTGGACGAGTATGAAGAACGTCTCAGCCGCAAAAACGAGGAAATCGGCAACCGGGACCGCCTGATAGAGTCTTACCGGCAGACCATCCGCGTGCAGGAGCAGATGCTCAACATGCTTCAGCGCCAATCCGCCAAAAAAGATTAACTTTGTGGCTGATGCCACACATTCCACATCTTCTTCCATACCTGCAGGCGGGACGCCTGGAGGCAGGCTGCGCTAAAGCAGGCCGCGGGCCTTTGGCCGGTCCCGTGTATGCCGCCGCGGTAATCCTCCCGGAAGACTTTCACCACCCGCTGCTCAACGACTCCAAGCAGATGAGCGAGAAGGCCCGCAATGAGCTTCGCGAAGTAATTGAACGCGAGGCTGTTGCGTGGAAAGTCGAAGCCGTGCAGGCGGAAGAGATCGACCGTCTCAACATCCTCTGGGCATCGGTCACCGGCATGCAGCGGGCGGTACTCGGACTAAGCGTAAAGCCCGAATTCCTGCTGATAGACGGCAACCGTTTCCGGCCTTTCGCTGTCTACGGCGGCAAAGACTATCTCACCGTCGTGCACGGCGACGCCACATATGCATCCATCGCAGCCGCATCCGTACTCGCAAAAACCTACAGGGACGAACGCATGAGGGCACTGGCTCAGGAATATCCCGGTTATGGCTGGGAACGCAACATGGGTTATCCCACCCCCGAACACATAGAGGCCATCCGCCGCCTGGGCTACACCCCCGAACACCGGAAATCCTTCCATCCCGCCGCGCTCGAACCATCCCTGTTTTAACCCGCAGACGCCCGGTGCAACTATTGAGAATTGTTTGCTATATTTGTGTCTTAAAATCAATCGAATGAAAAGAATATTTGTTGCAGTATTCTGCTTTATCATGACCCTGGCGGCCAGGGCCGACGAAGGCATGTGGCTGCTGCCCATGCTCCAGAAGTTCAACGAAGAGGCCATGCGAAACATCGGTTGCCGCCTCACTGCCGAAGACATCTACAACATCAACCATGCTTCGCTGAAGGACGCCATCGTGCAGTTCGGAGGAGGATGCACCGGCGAGGTGATTTCGCAGCAGGGCCTGATCTCCACCAACCACCACTGCGGATACGGCAGCATCCAGCGCCTTTCCACGCCGGAAAAGAACTATCTGGAAGACGGTTTCTTTGCCAAGAGCCTCGACGAGGAAATCCCCGTTCCGGGCCTTACCGTGAAGTTCATGAAGAGCATGGAAGACGTGACCGAGCAGCTCGCAGAACTTGAGGGCGACGCTTTCCAGGAGAAGAGCGCCGAACTCGAAAAGGCCGCAGTAAAAGCCAATCCCAACTGCACCGCGAGAGTGGTGTCGTTCTACAATAACAACGTCTGGTATCTCATTGTGTATCAAACCTTCAAGGATATACGTTTCGTAGGCGCCCCGCCCGTGTCGATGGGTAAGTTCGGCGGCGAAACCGACAACTGGATGTGGCCCCGTCACACCTGCGACTTCTCGCTCTTCCGCATCTATGCCGACGCAGACAACAATCCCGCCGACTATTCCAAGGACAACAAGCCCTACACTCCGGCAAAATCGCTGAAGATCTCGCTCAAGGGCGTGCAGGAGGGAGATTTCACCTTCATCATGGGATATCCGGGACGCACCCAGCGCTTCCAGACCGCCACCCAGCTGGAGGA
>DGVM01000014.1:843-2982 GCA_002395925.1 Bacteroidales bacterium UBA4284 | reverse complement strand
CGGCCGGAGAAGAAGCTTATGGCCTCTTTGTGAGAGACTATGCCCGCGCCGTAGATATAGTTCGCAACGCAGGAAGACACGTACTCCCTGTTCGTCACCGGGGCATCCGCCGACCTGTCCATCGCCGTCTGGAAACGGGCTTTCGCATCCTGGAACTCCTCTGCTGAAACGCCGTTCCTGTCTATGTCCGAAAGCACTCCGGCAATCAGGCGGGTTGCCTCCCGCACATCGCTGTCCGCCACTCCCGCCATAAGGGTGAATGTCTCGTCGGAATCGGTGGAGGCGCTGTCCAGATACTTGAACCTGACGTATGCGAGAGGGACCTTGTTGGAATCGAAAAGCTCTTCCAGGCGCTTGCGGAGGATGTATCCCAGCTGGTGGGCGAACATGTTCGTGACCAGAGGCTGGGGGGTGTTCATATACTTCCGGGGGATGCGGGACGAAGAGTAAGTGACGCTGATTTCCGCGAGGGAATTGCAGCCGTTGCCGTAATGGATGAAACGAGGCGCGGATGAGGGTTTCCATTCATATTCCGGGGCCTCGGGAGTTGGAGTTCGCTTGGGGACAGTCAGCGACATTATGTAGAGACGGTCCTTCAGGCGGGCCACGTCCAGGTCGCCGCTGGCCACGATGGCCTGCTCTCCCTTATGCCTGCCTACAAGATTGAAAAGCAGGATTATGGTAGAATCCAATGCAACGGATCGGTATGTAGGGACATCTTCAAAATTGAAGATTGCGGAGCCCCCGGCATAGGAGATGTAGCCGTCCGGCGTATATCCGACGCCTTTGGATGCGAAGAAGTCATAGTCCAGGGAAGCTCTCACATCTTCCTGATTGTCAGCACATTTTTGAATCAGTGCAAAATTGGCATAACCTTTGGAATATGTATTGGGGACCAGGTAGTAGGAGATGCCGTTGGGAAAGGTTCCGGAAGTGATGCCGGAACGACGGCCGAGAGACGGGAGGTCCTGCGCATGCAGCCCGGCGGACAGCGCCAGGAAAATTGAAACGAAATATATGTGTCTGAATGCTTTTAACATAATGCGGCAGTCGGCACAAAAATACAACAAAATTTACTATTTTTGCGATTCGGTAACAAGTATTGAACCAAACAAACTTATAAGAAAATGAAAAAGCTTATCATCATTGTTGCATCTCTGCTCTGCGGCAGCCTGGTATATGCACAGGACCTCGCAACAGTAACGGAAACTTACAACAACGGCATCACCGCCAATGAGGCAGGTAACATGGAAATGGCCCTCCAGAGCTTCAAGGAGGCCCTCGTGATGGCTGAGGCCCTCGGCGAAGAGGGTGCCGAAATCGTCACCAACTGCAAGAGTTCAATCCCCGTTCTCATGTTCGCCCTCGCAAAGAAGGCCGTGAACGAAACAGAATACGACAAGGCTGTAGCAGGTCTCAGGGAGACCATCGAGACTGCAACCAAATACGGCGTAGACAACATCGCCGATGATGCCGCCGTGCTGATTCCCCAGGTGCTCATGCAGAAGGCCAACGGCTTCTTCAACGACAAGGACTATGCAGCAGCCGCTGCCGCTTACAAGGAAGTCCTCGCCGAAGATGCAGCCAACGGAATGGCCAGCCTCCGTCTCGGTGCAGCCCTCAAGGCCACCGGCGACAAGGAAGGCGCAGTTGCCGCATTCCAGGCAGCCATTGAGAACGGTCAGGACAAAGCCGGCACAAAGCAGATCGTAAACCTTTATCAGCAGGAGGCGGCAGCCGCTCTCAAGGCGAAGAAGTATGATGACGCCATCGCCGCCGCCCTTGAATCCGCCAAGTACGACGCCGACAATGCAAAGGCTTTCCAGATTGCCGGCACGGCCGCTTCCAATGGCGGAAAAACCAAGCAGGCAATCGAATACTTCGAGAAATATCTCGAGCTTGCCCCTACCGCAAAGAACAGCGGAGACATCCTCTTCAGCATAGGCGTTTCATATCAGCAGCTGAAGGACAATGACAAGGCCAAGGAATACTATCAGAAGGCTGTTGCAGATCCTTCCAAGATCAACCCCAACAACCTGAAGAACGCCCAGGCCATGATTGCCGCCATCAAGTAAGGATGAAAACCTTCCTGGAACTTCTGGCTCCGGCAAGAAATGCTGACATCGGCATCGCTGCGAT
>DGVM01000014.1:0-778 GCA_002395925.1 Bacteroidales bacterium UBA4284 | reverse complement strand
GACTGCGGTGCCGATGCCGTATATATCGCCGGCCCGCAGTTCGGGGCTCGGAAGGACGCGGGCAATCCTGTCGAAGAAATAGCCCGCCTGTGCGAGCATGCGCACAAGTTCGGGGCGCGCGTGTTCGTAACCGTCAACATCCTCCTCCGGGATGATGAACTTGAAGAAGTCCATCGCCAGATGCTCGCGGAGCAGGAAGCCGGGGTGGATGCCTTCATCATCCGCGACATGCGCATCTGCACCTGGGAAGATATCAAGGTTCCCCTGCATGCATCCACACAATGCGCCATACGCAGTGTCGAAGATGCCAGGCGCTGTTCCGAAGCCGGATGCAGCAGGATCGTGCTCGAAAGGGAACTCTCCCTTCCCACGGTCCGGGAAATTTGCGCGGCCGTGGACTGCGAGGTTGAATTCTTCGTTCACGGCGCACTCTGCGTATGCTACAGCGGAGAGTGCAGATTGAGCGAGTACTTGAACGGACGGAGTGCGGACAGGGGGGAATGCGTGCAGGCCTGCCGTTCGATGTACGACCTGGTGGACGAATCCGGCAAGGTCCTGGTGAGGAACAAAGCCCTTCTTTCGCTCAAGGACTTCAATCTGCACGACAGATTGCCCGAGCTCGCAGCGGCCGGTGTCTGTTCGTTCAAGATAGAGGGCCGCTTGAAGAGCATGTCGTATGTAAGGAATATCACCAGATACTATTCCGACGCCCTGGACAGGCTGGTCGCCTCGGAACCTGAAAAGTATGCCCGTGCATCTTTCGGAAAGGTTTCAGGGG
>DGVM01000221.1:20305-46409 GCA_002395925.1 Bacteroidales bacterium UBA4284 | reverse complement strand
TCGAGCCCCACATCGCACCCCAAAGCAAAAGGCCTCCTTTTCGGGAGGCCTTTTGTCGTATGTTCAGCTGATTATCAGAACTGGTAGTTGATACCGATACCAAGCCACATGCCTGCATCGAGAGGCTTGTAGAAGCACTTGGCGAGTTCTACGGAAACTATGAAGTTCTGGTTCATGGCGATCTTGAGACCAGCACCGGCGCTATAGACTATATCGCCCACCTTGGTGGGATCGTAAAGCTGGTCGAGAGTCATGAAGGGCTTGTTGTCCTCGGTGAAGGTAAGGCTCTTTGCGGCCTCGAACGCTGCGGCCCTGTAAGGCTTGGTGATGATACCGGCATCGAAGAAAGGATTCATTGCGATGTAGAAGAACTGGTTGAAGAGCTTGAAGTTAACGAGCTTGATACGCAGTTCGGTGTTGGCCCATGCAAAGCCCTCGGCAAGGATTCGGTTCTCACGAAGACCGCGGATGGTATTGGAGGAACCGAAGCCCTCGGAAATCATGTTGCGCTGGACGAGCAGAGGGTTGTTCTGAATCATGTACAGCGGGGTCTCGCCGGCGATGGTCTGCTGCCATGCAAGACGGTATGCGAAGACGGGGTCTCCTGCAGGGATATGGATGGGGATGTCGATGTAGTGACGGAAATAGACGCAAGCCTTGAGATAACGCTGGTTGAGCACGTTTCCGTTGAGGTAGGCCTCGGCCCAGATACCGCGGTTGGGGGCCGCCTCCATGTCACGGGTGTCGAACACCAGGCCGGCGTTGAATTCGAGGGCCATGCCGCCGTTCTTCTCGGCGTCGGTGATGAGACCGTACTTCTGATAGTCGCGGTAAAGGGTGTTCTCCTTATTGTATTTGAACTTCTCGGTGGAGCCGTCCTTGGTGTAACCGTTGTCGCGCATGTCGCCGATGGTCCAGTTCCAGAAGTTTACGCCGGCCGCCCAGTTGAGGTTGTCGGTGATGCGTCCCTGCACGTTGGCAAGGATGCGGAGCATCTGGCGGCTCATGCCGAAGTAGTTGATATCGGTGGTCTTGTTGGTCCAATAAGTATCATAGGACGCAGGCAGGTTTGCCAAAGAAGCGCCGCCGTTGTAGCCCCAGAAGCTGTAGAGAGGGTCGTTTACATAGGTGGCGGAGACGTTGAGACGCATGCCGGGAATGAGATACTTTGAGTCGTAGGCAAGATAGAAGCGGGAACGCTGGCTATGGGTAAAATAGGAGGCCTCCCAGCTGATCTTGTGAAGGGGATCGGGATAGGTGGAGCCGTCGCCGTAATAGTAAACGTCGCCGAAGGCACCTGCCTGGAAACCGTTATCTACGGAATAGGTTGCCGTGGGGAGCACACCGAAGCTCCAGCCGGTCTTCATTTCTTTTTCCTGGGCATCCTGGGCGTTTGCGCTGAACATAGCGCAGGCTGCCAAAACTGTAAATACAGAGACAAAGAGTTTCTTCATATTGGTTTATTAATTAATTAGTGGCTTTTTGCAAAGTTTGCAAATGTACGAATTCTTTTCGTTTTTTCAACACTTGTGAGTATATTTGCGGGACAACAAATCATGCAGAAATGAGAACCTCCCGCATCATATACGCCCTTGCCGGCCTTATGCTTCTTTTGCACAGCTGCAAGGGCGACATCAAACCCATAGGACGCATAACCATCGAGCCCGCCAGAGTGCTGATGGCAACCGGCGAGACCCGGCAGCTGACGGTCAATTATCTCTCCGGAGCCAAAGGAGACGTCAGCTGGATGTCCGATGACGAATCCGTGGCGACCGTGTCTTCAGACGGAGTAATCTCTGCGGTCGGGGCAGGCTCCACGACCGTCAAGGCTTACTCCAACCAACTCACCCTGATAGCCGAATGCCAGGTTACGGTACGCAACGCCTCGGAAATGGTAACCGGCATCACCCTGTCCGAAGAAAGCCTCTCCCTGTACCTGGGGCAGGTCGTCAAACTCGAGGCGCAGGTGCTGCCTCAGACCGCGGTCAACAAGGACGTGCGCTGGACGTCATCCGACGAATCGGTCGCAAGCGTGGGCAACACCGGATACATAATGTCCCTGTCGGAAGGCGAAGCAGACATCACAGCCACCACCGTCGAAGGCGGTTTCTCCCAGTCCTGCCACGTAAAGGTTCTCCCGCCCTACGTCAACGTGGAGTCCGTCAGCATACCCTCGGAACTCCAGATTAAAGTGGGCGAGACAGTAAAGGTTCAGATTACGATTCTCCCCGAAGACGCCACCGACAAAACGGTGACTTGGCACAGCTACAGCCCGAGCGTAGCCACGATCAGCGAGACCGGAGAGCTCACCGGCGTAGCTCCGGGCGTCCTGTACATAGATGTCACATCGGTCTCCAGCGGCCTCCGGTCACAATGCTACGTAACCGTAAAAGAATAGCATGGAGCCTCATCCGATAGCAGACAGCGAGTCGTTCAAGTCCTTTCTCGGCACGGTCAAGGCCGGATTCCCTTCCCCTGCGGACGATTTCAAGGAGAAGCTGGACCTGGTCAAGCTGCTGGTACGTCACAGCGCCTCCACCTTTTTCTTCCGCATCGACGGAGTATCCATGGTCGATGCCGACATGGACGAGGGCGACATCATCATCGTGGACCGCTCCGTAGAGCCCTACAACAACTGCAAGGCAGTCTGCTTCATCGACGGCGAGTACACAGTAAAGCGGGTGGACATACACGAGGGCGGGGCCTTCCTGCTGCCGTGCAACGAAAAGAATTCCAAGTACAAGCCAATACCCGTCGGTCCCGACAACGATTTCCTCATCTGGGGCATCGTCACCTGGGTCATCAAGAAAGCCTGACCGTGTACGCCCTCGCCGACTGCAACAATTTTTTCGCCTCGTGCGAAAGGGTATTCCGTCCCGAGCTGAACGGAAAACCTGTAATCGTGCTGTCCAATAACGACGGCTGCGCGATAGCGCGCTCCAACGAGGCCAAGGCGCTCGGAGTCAAGATGGGCGATCCGTATTTCAAGCTCAAGCCCCTTATCGAAGCAGGCGGAGTTGCGGTATTCAGCTCCAACTTCGCCCTGTACGGAGACATGTCCAGAAGGGTTCAGGAGGTCCTGAGGACCTTTTCTCCAGCCGTGGAGCCATACTCCATCGATGAATGTTTCCTCGATCTGAGCGGCATGGAGCGGGTCGATTTCGACGCCCTTGCAAAGCAAATCTCAAAGGAGTGCTGGAAAGAGACATCCATTCCTGTATCGGTGGGCATCGCCCCCACAAAGACCCTTGCCAAGATCGCCTCGAAACTCTGCAAGAAATACCCGAAACTGAAGGGAGGATGCTATATGCACCGGAGCGAAGACATCGAAAAGGTCCTGCGCCGCTTCCCTGCCGAAGACGTCTGGGGAATAGGGCGCCGGTCGATGAAAAAACTGGACGGAATGGGTGTCAGGACGGCCTGGGATTTCACGCAGCTGCACGAATCCACGGTGCGCACGCTCTTCCAGCTTCCGGGCTTCCGCACCTGGAAGGAACTCCGCGGAATCCCCTGCATTGAGTTCGAAGACATGATAGAGCCCCGTCAGAGCATCTGCATATCCAGGAGTTTCTCGCACGACGTTACCGACCTGGAGGAATTCACCGGACAGATTACGACTTTTGCTGGAAAAGCCGTCGAGAAGCTGAGGGCGCAGGATTCGTATGCAGCGGAAATGATAGTCTTTGCCATCACCAACCGCTTCAAGGAATACCTGCCGCAGAGCAGCGGAGGTCACTACGTAGTGTTCCCCGATCCCACACAGGACTACAGGAAAGTAGTCGTGGCCGCAGCAGAAGCCGCAAGGTTCCTTTTCCGGGAAGGATATGCCTACAAGAAAGGCGGGGTCGTCTTTACCAGAATCGAGCAGAGGGAGGCGCATGTACGTTCCCTGTTCGCAGACGAGCGGGCCCAGGAGCGCGACGAGCGCCTTTCCGGAGCCATCGATGCAATAAACAGGAGCCTGGGCCCGGGCTCGGTGCTCTTCGGGGTGCAGGGCGACGGCCGCTTCCACATGACCCAGGAGCACAAGTCGCCGCACTACACGACTCTCTGGAGCGACCTTCCCAAGGCGTCGGTCAAATAACGGGGCCGCGCTCCTACAGGATGGCCGACAAGCTGTCGTAGTATTTCTTGGAGATGGGGATGCCCTCGGAGAGGCCGAGATCGGCTATATTGACGCCGCCCGGTTCCTTGCGTATCATCTTAACATGCAATGGGTTGACGATATAGCAGCGATGCGTGCGGGCAAATCCGGCCCTCTCGCACAGAGGCTCGATGTTCTTCATGCTGTTGCGAAGCTGGAACTTCTTTTCGATACCGTTTTCGAGATAGTGAATCACGACATAGTTCTCGTTGGACTCGATGTACAGGACCGACGACGACTCGGTAATGAACTTGAGCTGATGCCGGTTATCGTAGAACTTGAGCCGTATATCGGAATCTGAAGACAGTTCCTGAGGCTTCTGGAGAGCCATATACAGAAGGGTAAGGATGATATAAGGGAAAACTATGACGGAACCTATGGAAGAGAAGCTCTTGCCAAAATAATGAAAGTAGCCTCCCTGGGCCGAATGGTCCATCAGAACCAGATACAGGCCACAGAAGGCACAACAGGCCAGCAGTTCTCCCGCGCACCAGAACGAATAGCGCCACAGATCGGCGGGGACATGCTTCCGGACAAGCCACAGGATCAGGCGCGAGACCAACACGCACAAAAGCAGTATGGCAAAGCATATCACGGCATTGAAAGACTGCACGTTGCTTATCGCCAAATGCGCGCTTCCCGCCTCCATGAGCTGCGAGAGTGCGCGGGGCTCGTACATCAGGACCGCCGCCAGGAAGGCCGCAGGAATGGCGGCAACATGGATGAATCCAGCCGGAAGGCGCATCAAATCTTTGGGAAAGCGGTTCATTTCGTCACTATTTTTGTTGTGACAAAGTTAAGTATTATTTTTATTTCGTCACAAAAAACGCAGAATTTTGTCACATAAACTGCCTTTTCATCACAAAAATGGCTCTCAGGTCACACATCCTTCGCTTTGCGTGCATGCATACGTACTTTTGCATTGCCAAACAGAAACAATAAAGCAATGAAAGCACCTGAATGGACCAGATTAGAGAATTCTGCAATCATATATCCCTCTTGCCGTACGCGCAAGTATGCCACAGTTTACCGCATGTCCACGACCCTGGACAGGCAGGTCGATCCTGAAAAACTTCAACAGGCCCTTGTGAGCATCATGGGCCGATTCCCCAGCTTCCGCTACACCGTCCGCAGGGGACTGTTCTGGTGGTTCCTCCAAAGACTGGAGAACGACCCCGTCCTGGTCAGGCGGGGAGACCTGACCCCTATCAACCTCAAACGTAACGGCGGATACATGTTCCGCCTCAGCTGCGACGGATGCCGCATCGACATGGACGTTTACCATGCACTCACCGACGGCAACGGCGCCCTCACTTTCCTGCTCAGCCTGGTAGCCGAGTATCTGAAACTCGACGCAGGCACGGCAGTCGAATACGGAAAGTGGATCTACAACCCCTCGGACGAGCCTGTAGCGGAAGAGCTGGAGGATGGCTTCGACAGCTTCTCCGGCACCAAGGGTTCGCTGGACGAAGAGAAGCGGGCCTGGCACATCAACGGCACGCAGGAGGCCCACGACATCCTGAATTCCATGGGTGTTTCCCTTTCCGTGGACGACGTCCGCGCAAAGGCCAAAGAACTCGGATGCACCGTGACCGAATTCATCAGCACAGTCATGCTGCTCTCGCTCCAGGAGGTCCGCAGCGGCGAAAAGGGCAAGAAGAGTCCTTACATCCGCATGGAAGTTCCGGTCAACCTGCGTCCCATCTTCGGCAGCAAGACCCTCCGCAACTTCTCATCCTATGTTTACCTGACCCTGGACGTCAGCAACGGAGAGTTTTCGTTCGAGGACGCACTTCAGGAGGTCAAATACCAGAAGAGGCTGTACATGCAGCCCGACCGCCTGGTGCGCCGCATCGCCGCAAACGTGGCCCTTGAGGACAACCTCGGCATACGCCTCATCCCGCTCGCCATCAAAAAGCCCATCATCAACATCATTAATTTCCTCAAGGGAGACAATTACGCCACCTACACATTCTCGAACATAGGATGCGTCGATCTGCCCAAGGAGGTTGCCGCACACGTCAAGGATATCCACTTCGTCCTCGGCCGCACACGCGGCCGCTCAGGCTCCTGCGCCGCTGTGAGCTACGGAGGGAACATGAACCTCAACTTCACCAGAAAGATATACGAAGACGGCTTTGAGCGCATTTTCGTCCGCCGTCTCAAGGAACTCGGAATCTGGGCGACCGTAACCGTGCCCGCCCATCCCCTGCGCCCGCTCGTGGGGTATGACGCCGGCACCAAACGGGTCTTCCGCAACCGTTCGCTGATTCCGTCCTTCCTTTTGTCCATATAATTTATTATCTTTGCGCCCTATGGATTTATGGGCAAAAATCTGCGGAAAGTTGCTCCGCATTTCAGGCTGGACAGTCGTCGACAGGCCTGCTGAAGAAGATAAATGCATTATCCTGGGCGTACCGCACACCACAATCTGGGATTTCGTAGTATCGTACCTGTATTACCGCTCTTTCGGTGAACATGCAAAGTGCATGGTCAAGAAGGAGCTCTTCTTCCCTCCCCTTGGGTGGATAGTCAGGGCCATGGGCGGAATCCCCGTCGACCGCACCAGTCCCACCAACATGGTGCGCAGCGTCATCGAGCACATGGAGGCGCCCGGGCGTTTCCACCTCGCAATCGCACCGGAAGGCACCCGTAAACCCGTCAAAAACTGGAAAACCGGCTTCCATCTCATCGCCCGCACCGCCGGAATACCCGTTTATTTGGGATATTTCGACTGGGGCACCAAGAGGATAGGCCGCGGAGAACGCGTGGAACTCACCGACGACGCCCGCGCCGACATGAAGCGCATCCAGCAAATCTACGAGGACATGCACCTTACCGGAAAGCATCCCGAAAAGTACATTACCCACTGATGAGACACAACTTTCAGACCCTTGCAGAGGTCTTTGATTATTCAACGACAAAATATGCAAGGCGCCCCGCCTACAAGCTTATCGAGGGCGAACAGACCTACACCTACGCGGAGTTCCGCGAAACCTGCCGGCGCATTTCGCGCCAGCTCTCCAATTTCGGCATAAACAGCGGCGACAAGGTCGCCATTCTTTCCCAGAACATGCCCAACTGGAGCGTGGCCTTCTTTTCCATCACCGCCTTTGGCCGTATTGCCGTGCCGATGCTCACGGAACTGTCGGAGAACGAAATCTCCAACATCCTGATACACAGCGAGACCAAGGCCATATTCGTATCCCGGAGGCTGCTCTCGAAAATACCCGAAGAGCTGCTTGCAAAGATGCGTATAGTAATCGCCACCGACGACCTTAGCATCATACGCACAGGAGAAGACGCTTACACCTGCGACGGTTCCATCTCCAGCCCGCTGCCCGACGCCGTAGCTTGCCTTATCTACACCTCCGGCACCACCGGTGCAGCCAAGGGCGTCATGCTGATGCACAAGAACTTCTGTGTCAACATACGCGCCTCCTGGGACGCACACCACGTAGGGAAGCACGACGTCTTCCTATCAATCCTGCCCCTCGCCCACACCTACGAGATGAGCATCGGGATGCTGTATCCCTTCTCGGTCGGCGCAATGGTGAATTACCTCATGCGCCCCCCTACCCCGTCGATTCTCATCCCCAACCTCAAGACCATACGTCCCACCTGCATGTTGTCGGTACCTCTCGTCATCGAAAAGATATACCATTCCAGCATCATACCCACAATCAACAAGAGCCACTTCCTTACGAGCCTCGGAAAGTTCAGTCCGCTGCTGCTTGCAAGGCTGGTCGGCATGAGGCTGAGGAAGACCTTCGGAGGCCGCCTGCATTTCTTCGGCATCGGAGGCGCCAAGCTCGACGGCGAAGTGGAGGCTTTCCTGCGCAGGGCCGACTTCCCCTATTCGATAGGCTACGGACTCACTGAGACGGCGCCCCTCATAGGATATGCCAGGGTGAGACAGACTGCCGTAGGCTCCCTGGGCAAACCCGCATATGGGGTTCAGGTACGTCTCGAGGACGTCAACCCCGAAACCGGCGAAGGCGAAATAGTTGCCAAGGGCGACAACGTAATGAAGGGCTACTACAAGGACTACGCAAGGACCTGCAAAGTGCTCACTTCCGACGGATGGTTCCATACCGGCGACATCGCCTGCCGCGACAAGAAAGGCCGTTACTACATCAAGGGCCGTCTGGGCAGCGTCATCCTGGGTCCTTCCGGCGAAAACATCTATCCGGAAGAAATCGAGGCCGTGCTGGACAACATCTCTGACATCAACGAATCGCTGGTGGTGGAACGCGACGGGCATCTCGTGGCGCTGGTCCATTTCAACGACAACGTGCTCGACTGGAACTACGAGAACCAGGACCGCTTCATCGCAGACCTGGAGAAACGCAAGCAGTCGATACTGGAGTTTGTAAATTCCCACGTCAACCGCAACAGCCATATCAAAGAAGTTGAGGTCGAAAAGCAGCCTTTCGCAAAAACCGCCACAATGAAAATCAAACGATTCCTCTACAAGGACAAACATACAGATGAAACTGATAAATAATACCGAATTCGAAGGCGAACGCCCCCTGTACTGTGAGAGAGACCTTCGCCTGGAAAACGTTACCATACACGCCGGAGAGTCCGCTCTCAAGGAAACATCCAACATAGAAGCCACTGGCTGCCGTTTCGAAGGCAAATACCCGTTCTGGTGCTGCGACGGCTTCAAGGTGCGCGACTGCCTGTTTACGGAGGGAGCCCGTGCCGCACTGTGGTACAGCAAGGACCTTATCATGGAAGACACGCTCGTGGAGGCTCCGAAGATGTTCCGCGAGATGACCGGCCTGCAGCTGCGCCGCGTACGCATACCCAACGCACTGGAGACGCTCTGGAGCTGCCGCGACGTGGTCCTCGACGACGTGGAGGCCGTCAAGGGCGATTATATCTTCATGCACTCGTCGGACATACGTATCAAGAACTTCCGGCTTCAGGGCAACTATTCCTTCCAATATTGCAAGAACGTCGAGATACACGATTCCGTGCTTCACACCAAAGACGCTTTCTGGGAGACGGAGAACGTTACCGTGTATGATTCGGAAATCGACGGCGAGTACCTTGGATGGTATTCCAAGAACCTCCGCCTCGTCAACTGCCGCATTGCCGGAACCCAGCCTCTCTGCTACGCCGAGGGCCTTGTACTGGAGAACTGCAGCTTCGCCCCCGACGCAGACCTTGCCTTCGAATACTCTTCGGTGCAGGCCGACATCAAGGGAAGCGTGACCTCCGTCAAGAATCCCCGTACCGGCAGCATCATCTCCGACGGCTACGGAGAGATCATCCTCGACAAGAACATCAAGGCTCCCGGCGACTGCCGGATCACGGTCCGCAATGAAAGATAATTTCGACATAATCCTGCCCCGCAAAGGAACCAACTGCGTAAAGTGGGACCTGGTGCCCGACGGCGTGCTGCCTATGTGGGTGGCCGACATGGACTTCGAGACCGCACCCTGCGTGCGCGAAGCAGTCGTAGAACGTGCCAAACACGGGATTTACGGATACACCGCCGTACCTTCCTCATATTACGAATCGCTCTGCAACTGGTACTGCGAGCGACACGGATGGCGTCCCGATCCATCCTGGATCATCTACACCACCGGCGTGGTCCCCGCAATCTCCGCGTGCCTGGCGGCATTCACAAAACCCGGAGACGGCGTTCTGATCATGAGCCCGGTATATAACTGCTTCTACTCTTCGGTTCGAAACTGGGGCTGCAAAGCCATAGACGTCCCGCTTCTGAGCGAAGAGACGCCCGAGGGGCCCAGATACGTCATCGACTATGACGGGCTTCGGAAGGCTGCACCGCAGGCAAAGGTCATGCTCATCTGCTCGCCCCACAATCCTGCCGGAAGGGTGTGGACCAAAGAAGAACTGCGCAGGGTAGGCGAAATCTGCCTTGAGAACGGAGTAATTCCCGTGGTGGACGAAATTCACTGCGAGTTCACCATGCCCGGGGTGGAGTTCGTACCGTTCGCATCCGTGTGCCCCGAATTCGAGGACAGATGCGTCACGCTGTACGCCGTAAGCAAAGCCTTCAACATAGCGGGACTGCAGATGGCCAACTTTATCGTAAAGGATCCACAGATGCGTGCCGCCATCGACAAAGCTGTGAACGTCAACGAGATATGCGATGTCAATCCGTTCGGTGTACTGGCGTCGCAGGCAGCCTGGACAGACGAGGGATACGAGTGGCTGTGCGGCCTCAACCGCAAGCTGTGGCAGAACTACCTCGAACTGCGGCAGGCCATTAAAGAGTTTCCTTCGCTGCGTCTCTATGTGCTCGAAGGCACCTATCTCGCCTGGCTCGACGTACGCGCACTCGGCATCGCATCTAAGGAAATCGAAGAAAGCCTCACAGAGCACGAAAAGGTAAGGCTCAACGCCGGCGACATGTACGGAGCGCCGGGTTTCCTTCGCATCAATCTGGCATGCCCCACCGAGATGCTCCGGGAAGGGCTGCGCAGGATTACAAGCGGCCTCCGCCGCCTGGGAGCATCGTGAACATCGCCGTACTCGGAGTAGGCAACCGCGCCCGGAAGTACCTTTCGTGCCTTCCGGACGGGGTACATGTATCCTGCCTGGTCGAGCCCGACCCGATGAGGCTCTCGATTGCCGCAGCCAGGTACGAGGTACCCGAAGCCCTTTGTTTCCGCTCCCCCGACGCCTTTTTCGCGAGCGGGCCCGACATAGACGCAGTCATAGTGGCAGCGCCGGACAGGCTGCATGTTCCGCTCGCCCTGCAGGCCGCAAGTCACGGCTGGCATGTATTGCTGGAAAAGCCGGTAGCGGCCTGCGAACAGGACTATCTGAGCCTGCTTGAAGCTGCCCGCTCGGCACGGGTCCATATAGGAGTGTGCCTGGAAATGCGTTTCCATCCATATTTCTGCCGCATCAAGGAGATAGTCGGTTCGGGAATCCTGGGAGAGGTCAGGGAGATTGAGCACACGGAGCACATAGGCCCCGACCGCATGGCACATACCTTCGTGCGCGGGCTGTGGTCCAGGGTCGAGGATTCCGGCCCTATATTCCTTTCGAAATGCTGCCACGATGCAGACTTTCTGCTTTGGCTGACGGGGCAGGAGCCCCTTGAGGTCAAGTCGTCCGGCGCACTCGTCAAATTCCGCCACGACCCTTCCGCTCCGGCGCTTTGCATAGACTGCGACAGGCATGACTGCCCCTACAATGCAGTATCGCTTTACCGCGACAGGGGCGAATGGACCGACGGTTTCGACGTTCCGGAAGGTTCGACTCTCGCTGAAGTGATCGACGCCGAGCTTCGGGGCGGACGATACGGACGCTGCGTTTACTGCTGCGACAACAATGTATTCGACACCCAGGACGTAGAAGCGCAGCTTACCGGCGGAATACGTATCTCGATGCACCTCGAAGGCACATCGCTGCGCGAGGGCCGCTCAACCGTCATCAGAGGCAGCGCTGGCACACTTACTGCCGACAATTGGAAAATCGTCGCTCCGGGTATAGAGGAAGACTATTCACATATCTCGCAGCTGCCCCTGCACGCAGGAGCGGACCGCCGCCTGACGGAAGATTTCTTTGCATCGATCGGCTCCGGACACGCTCCGGCGGCATCTTTGGAATCGGCTTTCCAGGCCCACCGGCTTTGCTGGATGGCTGAATGACCGACGGCAATAAGTAAAAATCAATTAATAGGTTTTGCAGACTACGGCCTTCGGCCTATCCCTCCCGCCGCAAGCGTCGGGCCCCTCCCACTCACGGCTGCGTGGGCGCAGACGGTCTGCAAAACCTATCAATTGTTATTTTACATTGCCTAATAAAAAAAAAGCGTTGCCGCAGCCCTACGGCTGCAACAACGCATTATCTTTAAAAAACAGGATTACAAAGTCTTGGCCTTTGCCAGGAAGTCGCGTACCCTCTGGGTGTACTCAAGAGGATGCTTGGCGTAGGAGTTGGCGTGAACGGCACCGGGGGCTACCCATATCTCCTTGTATCCCTTGACTTTAGCCTCGTAGTTCTTATATACGTGATCGGTGGGGACGAAGTCGTCGGCATCGCCGTGGATGAAGAGCATGGGACGGTCGCACTTGGCAAGCTGAGCGACAGAAGACGCCTCCTTGAACTTCCAGCCGTAACGCTTGTTGCAGACTATGCTCGCGCTTGCGAGGATAGGTCCGCGCAGGAAAGCTATGCTGGGGAAGGTCTGCTTGAATGTACTGTCGAACTGATCGTAGGCGGTGGTGTAGCCGCAGTCCTCCACGAAGGCTCTCACGTAAGGGGGAAGTTCGTCGCCACTGGTCATCATGACGGTAGCGGCACCCATCGAAACTCCGTGCAGCACCATGAAATCGTCGTTCCAGATGCCGTGTGCGACCTCGATCCATTTCTCCACGTCGAAGCGGTCGAGCCAGCCGAACTGGGCCGCGACGCCCTCGGAATAACCGTGGTACTGCAGGTCGGGCAGGAGTATGTTGTAGTTGAATTCGTCCCTGTACATCCTTGCGAGATAGAGGAATACGAAATGGTTGTCGGTGTAGCCGTGGACTACGATGGCCGTACCCTGGGCCTCCTCAGGATTGGAGGCGGGCACGTACACTGCATGGACCTTCCTGTCGTTGTGACCGATTATGGTAGTATCTTTAAGGATACCGGCGGTCTTGAGGGAATCGTACCATGCCGTGCTGCCGGGGCAGAGGGAATCTGCCTTATGACGCGTACGCTCGATATCGTCCACCCCATGGGGTTCGAAGCAAAGTGCATAATTGCACATGAATTTGCCGGCAAGGCAACTGCTGGCGAGCATGGCAGCCAGCGCCACTGCGCAGACATTGAAGAGATTTTTCAGTTTCATTGTTATGTGGTTTGGAATTGCAAATATAACATTTTCCCATAAAAAACGTGTTGTTGCCTATATCAAAACTGTTTTCTATATTTGTTTGTTTTTCGCAAATAACGCTAAAACCTATGCAAGAAACTGTTATAAGAAAGAAGCACCGTCTGGACCGATACGACGGATGGTACGTTTCCGAGCTGGATTCCATGCATGTCATGATGCCCTACATGTTCGGGGAACGCACGAGAAACGAGGCTGTCTTGAGTGAGGATTTCGACCTTACGCAGGTAAGCCGCTTCATACAGCAAAAGAATGCCAGTTCTCCGGAATTCAAGTACACCTGGTTCCATTTCATAGTCGCGGCGCTGGCCAAAACCCTTCTGCAGCGGCCCAAGTTGAACTATTTCATTTCCGGACACCGCTTCTACGAGCGCAAATACATCCGCATATCATTCGTCGTCAAACGCCAGCTTGACGAAAAGGCAGAGGAGTTGCAAGCCAACTTCCTGCTCGACAAGGAAGGCGGCTCAGTAATAGAGCAGGTACACGACTACGTCAGGGATTACGTATCGAAGGTACGCAAAGAAGACCGCACCGTTGGCATAACGGGTACGCTCGACGCTGTCAAGAAGCTTCCGCGCCCCATCTTCCGTCTGGTTGCGTGGGCGCTAAAGAAAATGGAATACTACGGAATGTATCCAAAGGGACTTGCCAAGGACGACCCGTGCTACGCCAGCATATTCGTATCCAACCTCGGAAGCATAAAGCTACACGCAGACTATCACCACCTCTTCGACTGGGGGAACAACTCTTTCTTCATAGTAATCAACGAGAAAGCGCGCACTCCTTTCTTCCGCGAAGACGGTACGTACGAGCTTCGCGACACGATTCGCCTCGGCATGACCGTGGACGAGCGCATTGCCGACGGCACCTACTTCGCCAAATCCATCAGGCTCATCCGCCACATTTTTGCACATCCCGAGCTCCTCGACGAGCCCGCATCAACTCCAATAGAATTCGAATAATGAGATTCGACTACAGCAATGTTTCCTCGCCATGGCTCGAAAGCTATGGTGAGGTGCCTTCTTCGCTGGAATACAGCGAAAAATCCATGGCCCAGGCCGTCCTCGACAATGCCGCAGCAAAGCCCGACGCCATCGCCCTCACTTTCATGAGCCGCAAAATAACTTACCGGGAACTTGCCCAGAACATCCATCTCACAGCGCGCAGTTTCCGCGCCCTGGGCGTCCAGTCCGGCCAGAGGGTGCTCGTGTGCCTTCCCAACGTTCCCCAGGCCATCTACTGCCTGTACGGACTCAATCTCATAGGGGCGGTCGCATCCATGGTGCACCCCCTCTCCGCCGTGGGCGAAATAGCATTCTACCTCAACGAGGCAGGATGCGACGTAGCCGTGACCCTGGACCAGTTCTACGCCAAGTTCCTTGACGTGGAGAAGCAGCGTCCCATAGGCAAGCTCATCATCACGCGAGTATCCGGCGAACTTCCTTTCCCGCTCAACCTGGGACAGAAGCTGCTCACCGAGCGCAAGTTCCCCAAGGTCGTCGAAAACGGCTCCACCCTGCTCTGGAGCAGCTTCCGCAAGATGGGCGAGCACTTCGAAGGTGAATACATACACGACAAGGACTTCCGAAAAGAGGCCGTCGTACTCTTCTCCGGAGGCACCACCGGAGTCACCAAGGGAATCATGCTTTCCGACCTCAATTTCAACGCCCTTGCCGCTCAGACAGCAGCCATGAGCCACGAAGACGTGTCGCGCAGCAAAATGCTGGCTGCAATGCCTGTCTTCCATGGATTCGGACTGGGAGTCTGCATACATACCATGCTTTTCTGCGGCGGCACCTCCATACTGGTACCACGCTTCAACGTAAAGAGTTACGCCGAACTCATCAAGAAGACCAGGCCCAATTTCATCGCCGGCGTCCCAACCCTTTTCGAAGCCATTACCAGGAACGAATATCTCGACGGGGCCGACCTTTCCTGCCTGCGGGGCGTATTCTCCGGCGGCGACTCGCTCACCATTGAGCTCAAGAAGAAATTCGACCGCTTCCTTGCCGACCACAACGCATCCGTTCGCGTACGCGAGGGCTACGGCACCACGGAATGCGTCACCGCCTGCTGCCTGACACCCTACAACAAGGAGAAGGAGGGCAGCATAGGCATACCCTTCCCCGACACGTTCTTCAAGATCTGCCGTCCGGGCAGCTGCGAAGAAGTCCCATACGGAGAAGAGGGCGAAATATGCCTCACAGGCCCGTCGATGATGCTGGGCTATATCAACCACGAAGAAGAAAACCGCAACACGCTGCGCGCCCATCCCGACGGCCACACATGGCTTCACACCGGCGACCTGGGCATGATGGACGAAGAAGGATTCGTGTACTTCCGCCAGCGCATCAAGAGGATGATAATCACGAGCGGCTACAACGTCTATCCCTCCCAGATAGAGAACGTCCTGGAGGGGCATCCCGCCGTTCAGCGCAGCTGCGTAATAGGCGTGCCCGATCCGTACAAGATGCAGAAAGTCAAGGCATTCGTAGTTCTCAAAAAAGACGTGGAAAACACTCCCGAACTGATTGAGGACATCATGAACCACTGCCGCAGGCACGTTGCCAAATACGCACTGCCCTACGTTATCGAAGTACGCGACAGCCTGCCCACTACACTTGTCGGCAAGGTAGCATATACCAAGCTGTCGTAGGGACAGCTTGGTAAAATGCTGCAAAGCAGCATTTTACTTTGCAGCATTTTACCATCCCCCTGCACCCCCAAGGGACGGGGGAATGGTTTCCCCCGACACCCCTTTCTGTCGGGCTATGCCGGGCGCTTCCCTTCGGAGTACGCCGACATAGTGGCGCAGGTGTACCATAACGCCGGCTCCCCCGCCGCTTGGCTCGGCAGCCTCTGTCCGTTCATCCTGGAGCACTACGGCAACCCCTACGTCAAAGCGCTGGTGAAATATCATTCTTAGAGCAGGTAGACCAGTCCCACCAGCAGCCTGTTGCTGTTGGCTTTGAGGTGCGTGCCGGAATAAGGGATGGTGCCGCCTATGCCGTTCTCGTAGCCGGCATACAGGCGGAAGGAAAGGATATCCACGCTCCCGTTCACACCGTAAACGAAGCCGTATGCTCCGCTGCCGGCGGTGGCGCCGATGTGGAAACGGCCGGGGAAGTCGAGGGCGATGCCGCCGCGGGCCTCCCAGTAGGGCGCACAGTAGCTGTGACCGGTATAGAGGCCGGAGGCGCCTATCGAAAGCCTCTCCCAGAAAGGCAGGGCGTAATTGGCGCTCGCGGTGGCGGTCAGGGGGACGGATTTCACCTTGAAGACCCCTTCCGCGGCCCTGGGCCTGATGACGGCCAGCACTTCCTTGCCAAGGTTCAGAGCCTTCTGCTTAATCTTCTCGCCGTCGAGTTCGTCGAGGGTGAGGTTCTTCAGGCCTTCGAATGAGTAGACTCCGGACGAGTTGCCGGCGTTGCCGTAGTACCAGCAGAGGAAGCCCAGGTCCTGCACCGAGGCCGACAGGGTAAGGCCCCTGAAGGGCTTCCAGAGGACACCGAAGTCCGCAGCGAGGCCGGCGCCGGTGGGTGCGCCCAGCTTGCCTTTTCCGGTGAAGTCGGTGTAGTCAAGCAGGCCGTCCTCGTCGATACCGACCTTCTTGCTTCTGCTGGTGAGGTCGATGTCGGTGTCGAAATCGATGGAATACCGGTCGATTGCGGTGGTGAGGGATAGATGCCTTGCGGATATGTCGACGCTGTTGAGGCCTACGAGGAACTTTATGCGCGTGCCGAGGGAGAACCGCTCGCCCAGCTTGACGGAATAGCCGTACGCCAGCTCGCCGTACAGGTTGCCGAACGCCCGCAGGGACGCCAGGTCGTAGGGAGACTGGGAGGTTCCGGTCTTAAGGATACGGAAGATATCGTCGGGGACGGTGAGTCCGTAATCAGCTTTGGCGCCCAGTTCCAGGGTGTGGATTCCGGGGCCGGAGCCTTTCCAGCCGTAGGAGAAGAGGTTGTAGTTATACTGATTGTAGACGCTGCTCACGTCCGGCAGGCCTTCGAGGAAGTCGTAGGCGGAGATGGAAGAATGGAGGCCGGTGACGAGCTTGCCGTCCTTGGGGAAGAGGAAGGATGCAGCGCCTACGTTGTTGCGGCTGACGCTCTGAAATTCGCCGATACGGATGAATCCGCTGTTGAGGTATGCGGTCTCTGCGGGGTTGGCGGGACTCTGGGCAAAGGCTGCCGCGCACAGCGAGAGGGCGGTCAGAGTTAGGATGAGACTGTTTTTCATAGGCTGCTCGGGATGGTTATTCCGCCACTGACCACGGCGCGGATGTTATTCAGATAGAGGTTCTGGTTCATGCCGATGCGTTTGTCGCCGTCGCCCGTGGGGGACTTGATGCTGAACTTGATAGAGATGCCGCAGAGGTCGGGGATGGTACCATCGCCGGCCATGACTACTATTTCCAGCGGGGTTTCGACGGGGTTGCCGGAAGTGCCGGAAGCTATTGTGAGACCGGGGGTGATGCTTATGTCTTCCGCAGGAACAATGGACTCATTGCCCTCTTCGTCGGTCTGCTTAACGAGAGCCTGAGCTTCATCGATGACAAGCGTGACGGGTATCTCGCTGGAGACTTCGGTGCAAATGCGGGCCTCCTTCACCTTGAACTGGCCAAGGGGCAGGTCGAGGTCTTTGATGTCGTAGCCAAGCGATATGCTGATGCCGTCCCGGAAGGAAACGTAAGTCCTGTAGTTGTATTTCAACTGGATGGCGCCTAATCCTCCGTAGGGGTCTTTGGACAACAGGTCTGCAGGCAGCTGCAAGACCATGTCCTTGAGCACGAAGGAGGAAAAAACCTTGGAGGCGGAGCGCTCTGCCGTCAGAATCTCGGTTTGCGGCGAGCTTGCCGGAACCGCCTTGCCGGAGAACTCTTCGGAAAGGATGGTCTGGGCGGGAGCGTCGCCCTGCGCAGCTGAGGAGACGGAAAGCTTGCCCGAGACCTTGATTTCCTCCGTGAGGGGGTTGTTCAAGGAGAGCGACAACCGCTGCAGGGGAAGGTCGAAGCCCATGCCGGAAAGCGACTCGGTCTTGGAATCGAGTGAGCCGGAAAAATCGGCAATGGGGACGCTCAGGGGCTGGCTGGGGTTGGTGGACATCATCGAAAGGAGCATCACGAAGTTGGAAAACACCTCGCCGCTGGCTTCCGCCATCAGGTAGCCGTCGTCGTCTTCGCCGATGAGTTCCTTGATGGTGTTCCGGAATCCGGACTTGTCCAGCAGTATTCCCATGGAAACGGGCCCGACGTCCCCGACGGGGAGACTCACCTCGTCGGTGAACAGGGTGACCTCCGTGTCGATGCCGCGGGTGGTGTCGTACTCCTCGTGCATGCAGGCAACCAGCGTCAGGGCTGTGATAACAATCAAGAATTTTCGCATACTTTTTCCTTTTGTCCTGTAAAGATAGTCAAAATTCCTGACTCGGCCTTCTTCTCTTGCGCGGTGGGGAACGTGCTGTTTTTTGACCCGTTGGCAGCACCAAACTTATCCCGGCACGACAAGAAACTAACGGCTGCCGCCGCCACGACCGCCGCCGCTGAAGCCTCCTCCGCCGCCGCGCGACGAATAACCGCCGAACCCGCGGGACGAGGACGAACTGCCGGAGCCGACACTCTTGCTCAACTGCTGATCGTTGGCTTTCTGGTAGAAGGTGACCGAATTGCGCGTCCAGTCGTGCATGACAGTCGTCATCGTTGCGGCATCGAGGCCGTAGCGGCTGCTGAACTCTGTAAAATCGGACGGATAAAGCTTTGCGAGGCCCTTTGCCACCTTGTCGGCAATCCCGAACAACTGGGCAAATACCAGATACTGCCCCCAGAGTGCAACCTCTGAAACAGCACGTTCGCGGGAAAGTGTGAATTCGTTCAGGAAATTCTTGAATTTCAGCAATTTGGCAGCCTCGGCCACTTTGTCGCCAGAAAAAGCTTCGTATTCGGATTTTCCGTTGCGCTTGACAACCTTGGGCCAGCCGACCACCTGCCCGTAGTGCTTTTCAGCCCAGGTGTTGAACTCATTCTTCTCGAGGATCTCGTTGCTGCCTGCTGCTTTCTTTACAATCTTATAAAGAGATTCTTCGCAATCAGTACTGAAATCAGGCGTACTGGAAGACAGCTTGAGGTTATAAGCCCCTGAGCCATTGTCGACGGGCACCAGCACGCCCTCGTAAATCCACTTCATGAAATATGCGCCGATGGCACTCTCAGGCTTCTCCGCCCTAAGCCACAGGCCGGTACCGTCGCACATCAGATACGTCGCAACGGGAATGCTCCCGCCGAACGGAGCCTCGCGTTCCCATCCCTTTATCTTACGCGCGCCGAAGAACTTGGGTGACCACACAGCACCGACAATCTTCAGTACAATGTCGCGCAGGAACGCAAATACCATGAAGAGTATCGCTCCCGCAAACAGCAAAACGAATCCTATACCTACTATAATCGCGAGCCAGTCAAAGATGTCCCTGCCTTCCGACTTGTAACTGCTGCCCTTGAAAGCCTTCTTCTGCATTTTCTCGAAATTGATGTTCCTTTCGATTCCGGGGTTGAAGTGTCCCTTGTCGAAGCGCATCATGCAGATTATAGAATCGCTGCTGAGCATGGGGCCGGAGGTCTCGAAGAAAACGGTGCCGTCGCTGCGCACCTCCGACTTGCCTTCGGTGCCGAAGAACCAGAACCGCGCGTACTCCGTGTCGAACGGTTTCCCGTCGAGCCGCATCAGCGTGACGGTCGCCCTCTCAACGGGAGCCACAAGGTCGGGATTGACGAACATGAAATTGAAGGCATCACAGTCTTTGAGCGACTGGACGAGGCCAAGGACAACGAAACCTGCGGTCCAGACATGGTCCCCGTAAGAGCCCTGCCCCCAGCACAGCTCCACGCCATCGGAGCCCTTGTCCACGATGCCGCTGCGGCCCGCCTTCTGCTGAAGGGACCTATCCGTATCCCAGGAAGTACCCTCATCGATGAAGGTCTGCCCGTTCTCGCTGACTTCCAGGCCGCTCACGGTCATTTTGCCAAGATTTCCGATGGGGATATACCACTCGGTGCCGGACGTAACGTTTACGTCCCACACCTGCCGGATGTACGCATCGCCTTCTACGTCGATGAATACCGTTACGTCCAATGAACGTATGCGCTGGGCGGAAAGAGGCTCACACAGCAGCAGGGACAAAAGGGTTACGACCGTAATGAAAAGGAGCTTTTTCATATAGGAGCTGTCTATATAAATATCTAACAATCAATCCACAAGCACAGGAGGCGGAAGCTGCGGGACAAGACGCGCCGGCCCGTGAAGAGGCTGCCCCGATTCACAGCAGGGAGGGACATTCTTTTCCATGATGCAAATATAAGGAATGCTAAATCATTTTCAATGTCATTTAAACGATTGCGCATTGATTTTAAAGCAAATAAAGTTATATTTGCCATCGATGAAACGCTTTTTGGTAATACTTGCAACCACCGTATGCCTGCAGGCTGCAGCGCAGCAGCGGTACACCAACCCTATACTCCACCAGGACTGGTCCGACCCCGACGTCTGCAGGGTAGGCGACGACTACTACATGACGGCCTCGTCCTTCAACTTCATACCCGGTCTGCCCATACTGCATTCGCGCGACCTGGTCAACTGGGAAATCATCGGTGCGGCTCTCGAATCGTATCCCTCCCCCATGCTTACCGTAGAACACGGAAAAGGCGTCTGGGCGCCGTCGATACGATACCACGACGGCTGGTTCTACATCTACGTGGGCGACCCGGACAGGGGGATTTTCATGGTGCGCACTCAGGATCCGGCAGGACCCTGGGAAGCCCCGGTATGGCTCTGGCACGGCAAAGGTTTCATCGACCCCTGTCCGCTGTGGGACGACGACGGCAAGGCCTATCTTTCGCATGCCCTCGCCGGCTCGCGCGCCGGTCTCAAGAGCGTAGTGCTCGTAGCCCCGATGTCACCCGACGGAACCCGTTTGCTGGGCCTTTCGAGAATAGTCTTCGACGGGCATGCGACCCAGCCCACCATAGAGGGCACAAAGTTCTATAAAAGAGACGGTTGGTACTACCTCTTCTGCCCCGCCGGAGGAGTCTCTACAGGCTGGCAGACGGTACTGCGTTCGAGCAGTCCCCTGGGCCCCTGGGAGGAGAAAATCGTGATGGCCTGGGCGCCCGGAACCATCAACGGCCCGCATCAGGGAGCATGGGTGGACACCCCTGCCGGAAGCCACTGGTTCCTGCATTTCCAGGACAAGGGAGCTTACGGCCGCATAGTCCACCTCCAGCCCATGAGCTGGGCGGAGGACGGCTGGCCGATGATTGGGGAAGACCCCGACGGCGACGGTATAGGACAGCCTGTAAGAAGCTGGGAATCACCATTCGACACAGCACAGGGGGACGGCGTCCCCTCCCCCGCCCAAGGGCAGATTTGCGCCGGACTGCCGTCTGCGGTATGGCAATTCCCTTCTTCCGGCTACCGTCTGCAGGGAGGATCCTCGCTGTGGGCCATGCCTCTCGAAGGCGACGGCATGCGGCTCTTCAGCGCTCAGCAGCACGAAGGTTACAGAACCCTGTGGCATTGCCAGAACCTTATCCAGCAGAAGTTTCCGGCCGAAAGCTTCAATGTCGGCGCCGTCATCACCTTCTGCCCGCGCGAGGGGCTTGGCGAAGACTGCGGATTCGTGGTCATGGGCAACTCCTACGCCGGATTCCGCATGACCGATACTCCGCAGGGCGCCAGACTGGAGAGGATAAGCTGCGAAAAGGCCGCGTCGGACAGCACGGAGACCGTCCAGTTCCTGCGTCTGCTTGACTGGGAGACCGTTTCCGTCAATTACCCTGCGGCATCGGGCAACGTCCCTCAGGCCAAATACCCCCGCGCCCGCAGGGCCAGCGTGCACGTCCGTCTCGAAGTGCGCCCAAAGGCTGTAGAAGGCAATGTTCCCGACGCGATGTGCCAACTCCTTTGGAGCACCGACGGCAAGCGTTTCGTCAAGGCCGGCAAGCCCTTCCGTGCGACTCCGGACATGTGGACGGGAGCCCGTTTCGGCTTCTGGTGCAGGCGCAGCGGCGAGTCAAACGACAGCGGCTGGGCCGACGTCCGCGCTCTGAGCATAGATTTCTGAAAAAACCTCCTGCAAATGCCCTGAAACATTATGCGGAAGTGCTTGAAAATTATTTGTGCAAACGTTTGCAAAATATAATTATTTGTATTATTTTTGCAACCCTAACACTAAAAACGGCCAATGAACCACGTAATCAGAGCCATAGCCACAACAGCCCTCGCCGCATTGGCAGCAGTGTCATGCAGACAGGCGGAAGTCACTGTTTCCAACAGCGCAAACGGCATTTCTGACATACCCTTCGCAATGCGTACGATAGCAGCGCCCTCCATCCCCGGGCGCAGCGTGAGCATCACCGAATTCGGCGCCAAGGGCGACGGCGTCACACTCTGCACAGAAGCATTCGAGAAAGCCATCGCCGAGCTGTCCGGCAAGGGCGGCGGCCGCGTCATGGTTCCCGCAGGCATCTGGCTCACCGGCCCCATCGGGCTGCAAAGTCACATAGAGCTCAATCTACACGAGAACGCAGTCATCGTCTTCTCTGCAGACCAGGACCTCTATCCCATAATCGACACCAATTTCGAGGGGCTCGACGTACGCCGCTGCCTCTCACCCATCCACGCCGAGGGCGCGACCGACATCGCAATCACCGGCAAGGGCATAATCGACGGCAACGGCGACGCATGGCGCGAAGTCAAGCGCCGCAAGGTTGGCGACGACCTCTGGAAATCCATCCTCCGCAAGGGCGGAGTCCTCGCCGACGACGGCAGCGTCTGGTATCCCGACGAGGGCTACAAGAAGGCACGCGCCACCGCCGGCTCGCTCAACTTCCCCGACCCCGGGCTCGACGAGCAGGAAATCAAGACCTTCCTGCGCCCGGTGCTGGTTTCGCTGCGCAGCTGCGAAAGGGTCCTCCTGGAGGGCGCCACTTTCCAGAACAGCCCCTGCTGGAACCTGCATCCCCTTTGGTGCAAAGACGTAATCATCAAGAATATAACCGTCCGCAACCCCCATTATTCCGCCAACGGAGACGGCATTGACATCGACGCCTGCGACGGCGTACTGCTCACCGGCTCCAGCTTCGACGTAGGCGACGACGCCATCTGCATCAAGTCCGGCAAGGACGCCGACGGCCGCCGTCACGCAAAGGTCTGCCGCAACCTGCTCATAGCCGACTGCACCGTATATCACGGCCACGGCGGATTCGTAGTGGGCAGCGAGATGTCGGGCGGCGTAGAGAACATCCTCGTCCGCGGCTGCCGCTTCATCGGCACCGACGTGGGCCTGCGCTTCAAGAGCACCCGGGGCCGCGGAGGCCTGGTCAAAGACATCTGGTGCCAGGACATCTTCATGAAGGACATCGTATCCTACGGCGTCATCTTCAACCTCTACTATGCCGGAGTCGCAGCCAGCGACATGCAGGACGGAGTGGTAGAACCGATGGTCTCCGTGGATGAGACCACCCCCGAGATGCGCGACATCCACTTCGACGGCATAGTATGCAGCGGCGCCCGTCAGGCGATTTACATCAACGGACTGCCCGAGCTCCCGTTGAGCGGCCTGAGCTTCAGCAACAGCTGCTTTATAGCAGAAAAAGGCCTCGAAAAGCATAACTGCACACTCGTCACCTTCGACAACGTTACCATAAACGGTTCAGAAATATGAAAAAATTCTTCCCCCTTGCACTCGCAGCCGCATGGCTCCTGATGAGTTCTTTCACTGTCCACCTCATGGGCGACAGCACCATGGCAGAAAAAGACCTCAGCAAAGGTTCGCCCGAGCGCGGCTGGGGCATGATGTTCCAGAATTTCCTGGACAAAGGCGTAAAGGTGGTCAATTACGCACAGAACGGCCGCAGCACCAAGAGTTTCATCGACCTCGGCCTTTGGGACAAGGTCTATGGAGCCATCGAGGACGGCGATTACGTTTTCATACAGTTCGGCCACAACGATTCCAAGCAGGACGACAGCACCCGCTATGCGGCTCCCTGGGGCGCATATCAGGAGAATCTGCGTAAATTCATAGACGGCGTCCGCAGCAAGTGCGGCACCCCGGTGCTCCTCACCCCAGTCGCCCGCCGCTGGTTCAAGGAAGGCAAGCTCGACAGGGGCTGCCACGGCGATTATCCCGCAGCAATGGCTGCAGTGGCCGCAGAGAAGGGAGTCACCCTGCTCGACATAACCACTTCCACGCTCGATTGGATAGAGTCCATCGGCGACGAAGGTTCACGTCCCTACTTCATGAACCTCGAACCCGGCAAATGGGCCTGCGCTCCCGATGGCAAGACCGACAACACCCACACCGTAGCCGCCGGAGCGCGCAAGGTGACGGAAATCGTCTGCGACAAGATCAAGGAACAGATACCGCAGATTGCAGAGCACCTGGTACGTTACGACATCGTAGTGTCGGCCGACGGCCACGGCGACTACATGACGGTACAGGAAGCAGTCAACGCCTGCCCCGACTACAGCCATAAGGAGATTACGACCATCTACATCCGCAACGGCATCTACAAGGAGATGGTCACCATCCCCCACACCAAGTTCCGCCTGCACTTCAAAGGCGAAAGCGCCCGCGGCACCGTCATCACCTTCGACAAGGCTGCAAAGCAGAACTGGCCCGGAAGGGACTTCGCCATCGGCACATCTGGCAGCGCAACCATCTATATCCACGCAAGTTACATCACCTTCGAAGACATCACCTTCGAGAACTCGGCAGGCGAAGGCCCGCAAATCGGCCAGGCCGTCGCGGTCTTCACCGACGGCGACTTCCTCTTCTTCAAGCACTGCCGCTTCATAGGAAACCAGGACACTCTCTATACCTACGGACGCTACGGCAAATTCGGAGGCATCAAGCGCAACTACTTCCTCCACTGCTACATAGAAGGCACGACCGACTTCATCTTCGGCACTTCCATCGCCTACTTCGAGAAATGCCGCATCCACTCCAAGAAGAACAGTTACATCACGGCGGCCTCGACCGTCCAGGGCCAGAAATACGGCTACGTATTCAAGGATTGCGTGCTTACGGCAGCCGAAGGCGTGGACAAAGTTTACCTCGGACGCCCCTGGGGAGCCTACGCCAAGACTGTGTTCATCCACTGCAAACTGGGCAAACACATAGTCCCCGAAGGATGGCACGACTGGGAGAAAGAAGGCAAGCCCGACACCAAGAAGAACAGCTACTACGCTGAATACCAGAGCTATGGTCCCGGAGCCAACGACAACGCACGTGTAAAATGGGCCCACATCCTTACCGACAAAGAAGCGGCCGAATACAGCCTTGCCAACGTCATGTACCAAAAGCAGGACCGCATCCCCTGGAACCCCTTCGACAATCGATGAGAAGAATCTTCACCATACTTTTTGCAGCTTCTGCCTTGACCGCTTGCACGGCCGAGGCGTTGCTGTCTCAAGACGTAGTGCGAAGCGAGATGTCCCGCAACCCCGAAGCCAGCTATATCGACGCTCTTCAGGGCAAGCTCAAATGGAACTACACGACCGGCCTGGAACTCAAGGCTATGCTGGATGCCAGCATCCAGCATAGCCAACTACAATCCCCCTGCACCCCCGGGGGAGAAGGGGAAGGTTCCCCTTCCGCTGCTGGCGCAGCTATCCCCTCTGTCGCTACCGCTTCGAATGCTTCAACAATCATATCGGAGGGAAAGGCAGCGAAGGCAGCAAAGGGTTCGGAAGGCACCGCGGCCGATTGCGGCGGGAAGGCGATGGAGGCGATGGAGGCGGCAGTGCCCTCGAAGGGCATTGGCCCTTACGAACTGTCTTTTGAGGGCACTGTCGACGCAGGAGCCGTTATACGCTACGTCGATGCCTGGTACGATGCGATAATAGACTCCACCGGACGGATAGGAGTAAACTACAAGAAGTCCAACTGGTCCCTCGACCACATCTGCCCCGGCCGCACCCTCTTCACGCTCTACGACCTCAGCGGCAAGCAGAAATACAAAGCCGCAATGGACAGCCTGTACAGCCAGATTCAGGGCCAGCCCCGCACTGCGGAAGGCGGCTTCTGGCACAAGA
>DGVM01000221.1:0-20192 GCA_002395925.1 Bacteroidales bacterium UBA4284 | reverse complement strand
CAGCCGTTCTACGCCGAATACACCGCCCGCTACGTCCCCGACTCTCTTAAGAGCCGCAACTGGGAAGACATAGCCCGCCAGTTCGACCTGAGCTGGCGCAAGTGCTACGACAGCGCGACCGGTCTCCTGCGCCACGCATGGGATTCGTCAGAGCCCAAGATGTTCTGGGCCGACCCGACCACGGGCCAGTCGGCCCACGCCTGGGGAAGGGCCCTCGGGTGGTACGCTATGGCACTCGTAGAGGTCATCCCCTTCATGCCGGCAGGAGCCCTTCAGCAAGACCTCAAGATCAAGCTGAATACCCTGTGCCGCAACTTGCAGTCCTACGCCGACCCGCAATCCGGAATGTGGTACCAGGTTCTCGACTGCCCCGGCCGCGAAGGCAACTACATAGAGTCCACCGCAAGCGCAATGTTCGTCTATGCCATGCTCAAAGGCGCGCGGCAGGGCTGGATCGACTGCATCAGCCTGGAGCAGGCACGCGAGAAGTACCGCGCGCTCCTGCGCAGCTTCGTCAGTTATGACCCGAGCACCGGCCTCGTCAACCTTGCCGACTGCTGCGAGGTCGCCGGCCTCGGAGGCAAGGAAAACCGCAGCGGCAGCTACGAATATTACATCAACGAAAAAATACGCAGCAACGACCCCAAGGGCATAGGTCCCCTGGTCTGGGCGGCGCTTGAATACGAAAAATTATGAAAAGAATGATAGCCCTGATGTCCGCCCTGGCGCTCCTTTGCGCATGCGGCGACAACAAAAAGCAGCAGCAAGAAGCCACCGTGCCGGCCGTGCCGCAGGGCCTCAGCATCCATAGTGCCACAGAGACATCCCTGACCTTCAAATGGATTCCCGTAGAAGGCGCCACCAACTACGGCTGGCGTCTTCTGGAAGGCAGCACGGAAGTAAACAAGGGCACCACATCCTCGCGGAGCGTCAACATCCAGGATCTCAAGCAGGCAACCACCTACAAATTCGCAGTCCGCAGCATAGGGACCAGCGGCTCGTCGGAATGGACCTCCTGGCTGGAAGCCACTACGGAAGGTTCCGCAGGTCCAGGCACGGGTGACGATCCCCAGCAGCCCGTCAATCCTGAGCATTACGCCGGCTTCATGATTCCAGAAACCGAAGAAGACGGAGCCGCACGGGCCTTCCCCGGCGCCGAGGGCGGCGGAATGTGGGTTACCGGCGGCCGTGGCGGCAAGGTTCTCCACGTCACAAGCCTTGAAGACAGCAACAGCCAGGGCACCCTGCGCTGGGCCGTCAGCCAGAACTACGCCCGCACGATCGTCTTCGACGTCGCCGGCATCATCGATCTCAAGAGCGTCCTCGTAGTCAACCGCGACAACGTGACAATTGCCGGCCAGACCGCTCCCGGCGACGGCATCTGCCTCAAGGGCAACACCTTCCGCATCGCAGCCAACAACGTAATAGTACGCTTCATACGCTGCCGCATGGGCGACGAGAACGGTGTGGAGAACGACGCGATGCAGGTAATGGACGGCAATGGCGACAAATACTCCGGCATAATCATCGACCACTGCTCCACCAGCTGGAGCACCGATGAATGTGCCTCGTTCTACGGCATGAAGGACTTCACCTTCCAGTGGAACATAGTTAGCGAAAGCCTCCGCCAGTCGCTTCACGAGAAGGGAGCGCACGGCTACGGCGGCATCTGGGGAGGAACCAACGCAAGCTACCATCACAACCTGCTTGCCCATCACGACAGCCGCAACCCCCGGATCGACCACGACTACGTCTCGCCCCAGAAAGGCCCCGTCAGCATAGTCAACAACGTGGTTTACAACTGGAGGGGCAACACCTGCTACGGCGGCGAATCATCAAGCGGTTCGGGCGGAGACTGGCGCAAGTACAACTTCGTAGGCAACTATTACAAACCCGGTCCCGCTACCCCTTCCAACCACTTCTGGTTCATCGAGCCCACCACTTCGTGCAGCAACTGTTCCAAAACCTACAACGGCTCCATCCTTCCCGGCCATTTCTACATGACCGGCAACATCATGGAAGGCTATGCCGCACTCAGCTCCGACAACTGGAGCACGGCGCACGGCGCAAACGCCAGCCTGATAGAAAAGATACGCGAAGACAGCGCCTTCGCTGGCGAAAGACTCAGCCTGCACAGCGCACAGAAGGCGTTCGAGACCGTGACCGCATGGGCCGGAGCGTCCCTTGTGCGTGATGCGATAGACACCCGTATCGCCAAAGAAACCCGCGAAGGCACCGCCACCTACACCGGTTCGTCAGGCAAGATCAAGGGTCTGATAGATACACAGGGCGACGTGGGAGGCTGGCCCGAATACAAGTACACCGACGAGGTCCACGACTCCGACGGCGACGGCATGCCCGACTGGTTCGAACAGCAGTTCGACCTGACGAAGAGCGATGCCTCCGACGGCAACGCGATTACTCTCGACATCCACGGCCGCTACACCAACCTGGAAATGTACCTCCATTATATTGTAAAGGAAATCGTTGCCTCGGGCAATTCCGGTTCCGATTACACAAAACTATAATATATCTTAATACTAACCATTAACCAACAAACACCAAATGAACAGTTTAGCAAAGAAACTACTCATTGCGCTGTGCTGCTTGGGACTGCCTCTGTCGCTATTCGCCCAGACGACCGTAAAAGGTATCGTGACGGACGAAAGCGGTGAGCCGCTCATCGGCGCCGGTGTCTTCGTGGAAGGCACCACCGTCGGTACGGTCACCGGCCTCGACGGCGATTACGAAATCACAGTTCCCGCAGATGCAGTGAATCTCGTGTTCTCGTTCATCGGACTCGCCGACCAGACCGTCCCCATCGAAGGACGCAGCCAGATCGACGTCGTCCTTACCACGGACACCACCGTCCTCGACGAAGTAGTCGTCGTGGGTTACCAGACAGTCAAGCGCCGCGACCTCCTCGGCTCCGTCTCTTCAGTGAGCAGCGACAAGCTCACCGAGCAGCCGGTAACGAGCGTCAGCCAGGCCCTCTCGGGTAAAATGGCCGGCGTCTCCGTAGTAACCACCGAAGGCGACCCCGATGCAGACATCAAGATCCGCGTCCGCGGCGGCGGTTCCATCACCCAGGACAACAGTCCCCTCTACATCGTGGACGGTTTCCCGGTAGAGAGCATCAACGACATTCCCTCATCCGAGATCCAGAGCATCGACGTCCTCAAGGACGCTTTCTCCACTGCAATCTACGGTAGCCGCGGCGCAAACGGCGTCGTCATCGTCACCACCAAGAGCGCAGAGAAGGGTCAGAAAATCAGCGTCAAGTTCAACACCTACTACGGCCTCAAGAAAATGGCCAACGCAGGTGCCATCCAAGCTATGGATTCAGAGAACTACGTCAAGTTCCAGTACGAACTCGGCTCCATCCGTGGCGACCTCAGCTCCCACTACACTCCCTACTTCGGAGCGTTCGGAGACATAGACCTGTATAAGGGTCTGGCCACCAACAACTGGGTGGATGCAGTGTTCGGCAACATCGGCAACACCTTCAGCGCCGACGCCTCCGTTTCCGGCAGCGGCGAAGGTTACAGCTGGACCATCGGCTACGCCCACATGGGCGACCAGGCCATCATGGCAGGTTCAAGCTACAGCCGCGACAACCTCAGCTTCAAGGGTCACTTCAAGACCGGCAAGACCACCAGCATCGACGCCAATATCCGCTACTCCAAGGTCAACGTACGCGGTTCCGGCGCCAACGGCATCAACGATACCGGCACCACCTCAGGCAACGGCCGCCTCAAGCACGCCGTTTCCTATGCTCCCATCCCCGTGAGCGCTACCAGCACCGACTCCGACCTCGAGCAGGACTACGGCGACAACGCCCCGCCGCTCCTGTCCGTAGCCGACAACGACAGCAAGAGAATCCGCAGCACCTGGAATGCCAATGCCGCATTCAACTGGGAGATTATCGACAACCTGCGCCTCAAGATTGAGGGCGGTCTGGAGGACTACCGCCAGGGCGACGACCGCTTCTATGGTCTGACCACCTACTACGTTGCCAACAACTCCACCGTGAAGAACACTCCTTCCACACAGCACAAGGAGGCATTCCGCACCCGTTACCGCAACACCAACACCCTCAACTACGACTTCAGCAAGCTGCTGGGCGAGAAGCACAACCTCACCGCCCTGCTCGGCGAGGAGCTCACCATCACCAAGAGCAACACCCTCACCGACATGATTGACGGCCTGCCCCTGTTCTACGACGCCGCAATGGCGTGGAACTTCATGGCTTCCGGCACCCCCAGCTCGTCCAACAACTACTACAGCCCGGACGACAAGCTGCTCTCGTTCTTCGGAAGGGTCAACTACGACTACGACCACCGCTACAGCATCGGAGCCACGCTCCGTACCGACGGCAGCTCCAAGTTCGCACGCGGACACCGCTGGGGCTTCTTCCCCTCCGCCGCCGTCTCCTGGACCATCTCCAACGAAAGCTGGATGAACGAGGCACACAGCTGGCTCGACCAGCTCAAGCTCCGCTACAGCTTCGGTACCGCAGGTAACAACAACATCCCTTCGGGCCAGCTGCTCAAGCAGTACAGCTCCAGCACCACCTCCTGGCTGAGCGTGACCGGCAACATCTTCAACGCCGGCAAGGTCCTCAACAACCCCGAACTCACCTGGGAAACCACCTACACCCACAACATCGGTCTGGACTTCAGCTTCTGGCAGAGCAGGCTCAGCGGTAGCGTCGAGGTTTACCAGAACGACACCAAGGACCTCCTCATCAACTTCCCCATCCCCGGTTCCGGCTATGACAGCCAGTACCAGAACGTGGGAAGCACCCGCAACCGCGGCGTCGAGCTCACCATCAACGCTCCCATCATCTCCAACAAGGACTTCTCGCTCAACTTCTCCGGCAACATCGCCTACAACGTCAACAGGGTGACCGACCTCGGAGGACTCGAGCAGATCACCGCACAGTCCTACTGGGCCTCCACCGAAATCGGTGACGACTACATCGTGCAGGTAGGCCAGCCTCTCGGCAACATGTACGGATATCAGTCCGACGGCATGTACACCGTTGACGACTTCACCTGGAACGGCAGCAGCTGGGTGCTGAACGAGGGCGTGGTTGACGCCTCCACCATTATCGGCAGCAGCTACATGCGTCCTGGCGCTCCCAAGTACAAGGACCAGCCCACCGTTCCCGTTTACAAGACCGACGCCGACGGCAACGTCATAACCGACGCCGACGGCAAGCCCGTAGTCGATCACTACGTGGGCGACGGCAAGATAACCCTCGCCGACCGCACCGTCATCGGCAACGCCACTCCCGACTTCACCGGCGGTTTCTCCCTCAGCGCATTCTGGAAGGGATTCGACCTCAGCGCCAACTTCAACTTCATGCTTGGCAACCAGGTCTATAACGCCAACAAGATCGAGTTCACATCGTCCCGTAAGTACTACAACCGCAACCTTATCAACATGATGGATGTGGACAAGCGCTGGACGAACATCGACTGGAGCACCGGCGAACTCATCACCGACGCCGAAACCCTGCGTACCCTCAATGCCGGCAAGACCATGTGGAACCCTGCCGTCGGCAACGCCATATTCAGCGACTGGGCAGTAGAAGACGCATCCTTCCTGCGCCTGCAGACCCTCACCCTGGGTTATACCCTCCCCGAGAAGCTCACCGAGAAGGTTCATATCCGCAGGCTCCGCGTCTATGCGACCGGAACCAATCTCTGGTGCCTCACCAACTATTCAGGCTACGACCCCGAAGTCGATACCCGCCGCGCGACGCCCCTTACTCCCGGCGTCGATTACTCTGCCTATCCCAAGAGCATAGGTTTCGTAGCAGGTCTCAACCTTTCATTCTAATCCGACGTGCATATGAAAAAGATATTCTACATCCTTTCTGCAGCGACAATTGCAGTATGCGCATCTTCCTGCGAGAGCTTCCTCGACTCCAAGGCCCCCTCGGCCTTCGACGCAGCTACCGTCTTCTCCAACTACTCGCTTGCCGAGAGCCAGATGTTCTCCGCACTGCAGTCCTTCGGCGAGACCAACTCCTATCGTGGAAGGTATCTGAGCTGGGCAGGACTCAACAGCGACATCGAGTGGTATAACACTTTCAAGTCCACCGACGAGAAGTATCAGATCGCAGGCTACAGCCTGCTGCCCAACAACCAGCAGCTCAACCTCGACAACGGTCCCTTCGCCAAGATGTACGAAGGCATCGAGCGTCTCAACCTCACAATCGAGGGTCTGAATCAGTACGGCAACACTCAGGCCAATCCCGTGATGGCATCCCTGCTTGCAGAGGCTCTCACCCTGCGCGCCTTGTTCTACTACGACCTGGTGAAGGCCTGGGGTGACGTCCCCGCACGATTCGCCCCCACGACCAGCGAGACCATATACGTTCCCAAGGTTTCCCGCGACACCGTTTTCGTGAAAATCCTCGAAGACCTTGAGACCGCCATCCCCAACCTGGACTATCCCGGACAGAGCACCGTCACTTCCCGCACCGACCGCATCAACAAGGTCTTTGCCGAGGGTCTCTACGCCCGCATTGCCCTCATGGCTTCGGGTTATGCCATCCGTCCCGACGACGGCATGGTGAATACCGGCGACCCCGGTACAGTGCGCCTCAGCAGCGACGAGCGTCTGCAGAAGAGCGTCCTCTATCCCAAGGCCCTTGAGTACCTGCGCGACGCCATCGCCTCCGGAAGCGCATCCCTTGAGAACTTCGAGACCTTCTGGCGCAACCAGAGCAACTGCGACAACCTCACTGCAGGTCCCGGTCACGAGACTCTGTACGTGATTCCTTTCTCCAATGGCCGCGGCCGCTGGAATTATACCTTTGCCGTACGCTCTGAAGGCTCAAGTTACGCAGGTGGAGCGACCGTCACCCGCGGCGGTGACGCAGGCCCCATCCCCACGATGTGGTTCCGTTACGACAGCGAGGATGTCAGACGCGACGTCACGTGCGTCAACTGGCGCTGGAACGCCAACGACGAAAAGGAACTTCCCGGCATCCAGAGGTGGTACTTCGGCAAATACCGCTTCGAGTGGATGAAGAACAACCCTTACACAGGCGGCAACGACGACGGCATCAAGCCCGCAGTCATGCGCTACGCCGACATCCTTCTCATGGCGGCGGAAATCGCCAACGAACAGGGCGAGCTGCAGGAAGCCAAGGGCTATCTGCGCCAGATACGCAACCGCGCTTTCCCCGGCAAGGAAGACAAGGTCGATGCCTACGTCGATGCCATCAGCGGCAAGGACGCCATGTTCAATGCCATCGTAGATGAACGCGCACTCGAGTTCTGCGGCGAAATGACCCGCAAGTTCGATCTCATCCGCTGGAACCTCCTCAAGACCAAGATGGACGAAAGCAAGGCCGAAATGAGGGCCCTGCGCGACATGACCGGAAAGTTCGCCACCATCAACGGGCTCGACGGCGACGTGTACTACCAGGCCAGCGGCGACGAAATCGTCGTCTGGGGCCTCACCGGAGAAGTCACCAAGCCCAAAGGCAACTGGGAGAAGAAATCCGGTTACATCAACAAGATAGTCGACGACAAGGGCGCCGACACCGGACTGTACGATGGCCTCATCGACGGCATCTACACCGGCGACCCTGTCCAGCACATGTTCTGGCCCATATTCAACACAACGCTTATCAACAGCCAGGGTACCATCAAAAATGACTATGGCTACGACAATCTTTAATAACGACGCCTTATGAAACTTAAGAATACACTTAAAAGCTTTTTGCTTTCAGTTCTTGCTCTGGGCGCCGCCAGTTGCACCCAGAAAGAGTTTGTCGAGGTTACGGAAATGGACCTTGCACGCTGCCTGGAGCCGCAGAACCTCGCCGCCCGCGTGAATTCCGCGACGGGAGACGAAGTCACATTCTCCTGGGACGTCGCCAAGGACGCCGGCGAGTACGAACTCGTCCTCTACACCGAGGAAGAGATGACCACTCCCGCCTCGACCCTCGTGCTCCTTCCCACCGAAGTTCCCTACACCACCCGCCTCACCGCAGACCAGCAATACTGGTTCACCGTAAGGGCATTCAAGATTGACTCAGAGGGCGCAAGGCTCACCGAGACCGGTTCCAACCCCGCTGTCTTCGACGGTTCCGTCAAGACTTACGCAGTGAAGGACAACCTGTTCCCCGAAATCGTCGCCCGCACCGAGACTTCCGTCTCCTTCGTGTGGAGCAAGGACCTCAGCGACTACACCGAGGTCACCGAGTTGCGGGCCGCACCCGTAAAGGGCGGCAATACCGTCAAGAAGACCATCAGCAGCGCTGAAGCCACCGCGGCCGCGGCTACCATCGAAGGACTGGAACCCGCAACCGAGTATCAGTTCACCCTGTTCTACATGAGCGCATCCCGCGGTGCAATCGATTCCTGGACCAGGTCCGACAAAGGCAACGCCGCAACCATCTCCGACGAAGCCGGTCTCAAGGCCGCACTCCTCGCAGGCGGCGAATACTACCTCACCCAGGCAGGCGGCCCTTACAATGTGAGCGACGTCAAGCCCGCAGGCAGCATAGTCCTCAAGGGCGAGCAGGCAGGCGACGGCTCCAAACCCGTTGTCATCGCCCGCTTCCTCGTCGATGACATGCCCGCCGGAAGCAGCCTCTACTTCGAAAGCGTTACGTTCAACGGAAACGCCGACAAGTCCCGTCTCGTAGAGCGCAGCGCCGACGTTGCCGTCTCCCTCAGCAGCATCAAGGTCGTCAACTGCGACATCACCAACTACAAGGCAGGTCTCTTCTACGAAGGTGACAAGGCAGGCAACGCCTTCTCGGTCGACGAAGTCGTCTTCGACGGATGCTCCATATTCGACATCCTCGGCAGCGGCGGCGATGCATTCGACATCAGGAAGAACGGCCAGGTCGGCTCCGTGGTGTTCAACAACAACACCATCTACGACGGTATGCGTACCCTGTTCCGTATCGACCAGGTCGATGCCAACAAGCTCGGCAAGGTGGAGTTCACCAACAACACGGTGAAGAACATCTGTACGGTCAACGACAGCAACAACCGCGGCCTCTTCGCATTCTACGTTCCCGTAGAGTTCACACTGAAGAACAACCTCTTCCTCTATGAGGACGGCGGCAAGAAAGACGAAACCGTGGTTGATTACACCCAGCTCGTCCAGGACAACTCCAAGACCGTGGTTCCCACCATCATTGCATCCGACAACTATGTCTTCGCTCCCGGCAAGGACTTCTTCAAGAGGGTTTCCGCAGCGGAAGCAGGATGCACCGTGATGAATGCCGATCCCTGCTACAATTCCAAGGGCAATTTCTTCCAGCTTGCGGCCGACGACCTCATCGACAAGAAGGTCGGCGCCTCCAAGTGGTGGATCCCTTACGCAGAGAAGGCTGAAGACCTCACCCAGGGCGTCATCGAGGGCGCACATACCTGGAACCTCCAGAACGCCACCCTCTTCGCCGGTGAAGTCAAGAACAGCCGCGTACGCGACAACCTCATGCTCGTCGGTACCGAGGCCACTCCCATCAACGCCGACGGAGGCATCAACTTCCTGTCCGCAGCGCAGCTCAACCGCAAGGGCGTTCCCACCGAAGGCTTCATTTCCTTCATCGTGAACAAGCCCGGTTCCGTCGACATCCTTCTCGAGGACGGTGCAAAGACCGGCGCAGGCGTAGTCGTAGCCCTTCTCGATGACAACGGTCTTGCCGTTCAGGGCGGTGCAGCAGCATCTTCTGCAGGCGTACAGAAAGTCCTCGTCCCCGCTGTTGCAGGCGAAGGCACAGTCTACATCTATCCCAACGGAGCCGTTTCCGTCACCAAACTCGCATGGAGCGAGGATACCAAGGGTGGAAACAGCGTGCTGGCGACTCCCCGCCTGACCGTCGAGCCCGTCACCGTCAAGGAAGGCGAAGAGACCGAGGTCACCGTTTCCTGGGAAGCAGTAGCCAACGCCGCCTCCTACGAACTCAAGTTCAACAAGAGGCCTGTGGAACTGGAAGAGGGCGCCACGTCCTACACCGTTCCCGCAGAGACCATCGCAGCCCTTGAGGCCGGCCTGTACAACTTCACCATCCAGGCTTTGCCGGCTGAAAATGACATCTACTACAAGAAGTCTGAAACCGGCACCGCAGCCATCGCAATCCAGCCTCAGGGCGGAGAAGAGGTTGTGGAGAAGAGCCTCGTGTGGGACTTCACCGAAGAGCACTCCAGCGACCTGAGCGTCAGCGACTCCAAGGTCTATCACTACGATGCAGGCTCCCTCGAGGAAGCATCTTCCTACGCAGAGGACAACATGTACTTCTCGCCCAACGGAAAGGCTGTCAAGCACACTTCCAAGGCCTGCACCGCCGACGGAAAGACCTACACTCCCATCACCTACGGCGGAGGCGCTGCATATATGTTCCTCCACACTTCCAGGAGCGGCAAGCTCAAGGTTACCGCCACTGTCGGCAAGTCCGTCACCGAGACCGGCAACTGCAAGCTCGGCGTGAGGATTGGCGACAAGACCATCGGCGATGACGTCGACCTCGTCTGCTACGATCCCGCCAAGGCAGGCATGGGCGCAGAAACCTATGAATGGGACATCACCAACGAAACCGGTGCCGCCCAGGATATCAGGATCATCAAGCCCGGCGGATCCAACTCCCCCTGGATTTTCAGGGTTGAATTCACCTATTCAGAAGGAGCTGCCGAAGGTGTCGAGTACAAGTGGAACTTCACTGCCGAACATGCCACCGACCTGAGCGTCAACGACTCCAAGACCTACGCCTATGATGCAGGTTCACTGGAAGAAGCATCTTCGTACGCAGAGGGCGGCCTGTACTTCTCGCCCAACGGGAAGGCGGTCAAGCACACTTTCAAGGCCTGCAACGCCGACGGAGTCACTTACTGGCCCATCACCTATGGCGGAGGTGCTGCATATATGTTCATCCACACAGCCAAGAGCGGCAAACTCAAAGTAACCGCCACTGTCGGCAAGTCCGTCACCGAGACCGGCAACTGCAAGCTCGGCGTGAGGATTGGCGACAAGACCATCGGCGATGACGTCGACCTCGTCTGCTACGATCCCGACAAGGCCGGCATGGGTGCAGAGACCTATGAATGGGACATCACCAACGAAGGCGGTGAGGCCCAGGACATCAAGATCATCAAGCCCAGCGGATCCAACTCACCCTGGATCTTCGAAGTTGTCTTCTCAGCCAAGTAATACCATTTGGGCAGCCGGGCCCGACCGTCCGGCTGCCTCCCCGATTGTAAAAAAACAAAATAATATGAGCTTTATCAACCCCGATTTCATGCTCCAGACGGAGACAGCCCGCAAGCTCTTTCACGAGCACGCGGAAAAGATGCCCATCATCGACTACCACTGCCACCTTGTACCTCAGCAGATCGCCGAGAACATCCAATTCCGCGACATAACCCAGCTGTGGCTTGTGGACGGCCACTACGGCGACCACTACAAATGGCGCGCGATGAGGGCCAACGGCGTAAGCGAAGACTACCTCACCGGCGGCAAGTACAGCGCCTGGGAGACCTTCCAGAAATGGGCCGAGACAGTCCCCTACACCATGCGCAACCCCTTGTATCACTGGACGCACCTGGAACTGAGCCGCGTATTCGGCATCGACAAGCTCCTTTCCCCCGCCACCGCCCGCGAGATATTCGAGGAGTGCAACGCCAAGCTCGCCACCCCTGAGTTCCGCGGCCAGGCCCTAATCCGCAAGTTCGGAGTAGAGACCGTGTGCACGACCGACGATCCCGCTGACGACCTGCGCTGGCACAAAAAGATTGCCGCTGAGCCTTTCGGCACGAAGGTAATCCCCGCATGGCGCCCCGACAAAGCCATGGCAATAGAGAATCCCGCCGCGTACAAGGAGTATCTGAAGGTCCTCGGCGAAGCCGCCGGCATGGAGATTGACTCCTACGCCGACCTGCAGGATGCGCTCAAGAAGAGACACGACTACTTTGCCGCCAACGGATGCAAGCTCTCGGACCACGGTCTGGAGAACTTCTACGCAGCCGACTATAAGGAAATCGAGATAGAGCTCATCTTCAAGAAAGTGCTCATGGGCATCGCTCCGGGTCCCAGGGAGCTGGAGAAATTCCGTAGCGCCTTCCTCCATGACCAGGCTGTCATGGACGCAGAGGCAGGCTGGGCTCAGCAGTTCCACATTGGCGCCATACGCAACAACAACAGCATGATGTTCAATCTGGTCGGCCCCGACACCGGCTTCGATGCCATCCACGACCAGGAAATCGCTGCGGCCGGCCACCGTTTCTTCGACCGCCTCGCAAGCGAGGACAAGCTTGCCAAGACCATCCTTTACTGCCTCAATCCCAAGGACAACGAGGTCATGATGACCATGCTTTACACCTTCAACGACGGCACCGTTCCCGGCAAGATGCAGTTCGGCAGCGGCTGGTGGTTCCTGGACCAGGAGGTCGGCATGCGCCGCCAGATGGATGCCCTGAGCGTCCTCGGACTCTTCTCCCGTTTCGTAGGCATGCTCACCGACAGCCGCAGCTTCATTTCCTATCCCCGCCACGAGTACTTCCGCAGAATCCTTTGCGACGTGCTCGGCCGCGACATCGAGGAAGGCAAGCTCCCTGCTTCCGAGATTGAATTCATAGGCAAGATGGTCGAAGACATCAGCTACAACAACGCCAAGAACTACTTCAACTTCTAATGAGATACATCAAGATAAACCCTGACGACAACGTCGCTGTAGCCCTGCAGGACCTGCAGGCCGGTGAGACCGTGGAAGGAGTCGTTCTGAAGACCTCCGCTCCCAGGGGCCACAAAGTGGTGCTGTGCGACCTCGCAGCAGGCGAAAACGTCATCAAGTATGGCTTTCCCATCGGTCATGTCACCCGCCCTGCGGAGGCAGGCACCGTGGTGGACCACAGCTGCATCAAGACAAATCTGGAAGGGCTTCTGGACTATAAATACTCCCCCTCGCTTGTGGAAATCCCGCCCGCAAAGCGCAAATACAACTTCCTTGGCTTCAAGCGCGCAGACGGCCAGACGGGCATACGCAACCAGATATGGGTCATTCCCACCGTAGGATGCGTCAACGGCATCTGCGAGGAACTGGTGCGCCGATTCCGTGCCGAGATTGCCGGCCGCGAGGGCAGCGTTGACGCAGTGGTCGCCTTCCCGCACAATTACGGATGCTCACAGCTTGGCCCCGACCACGAGAACACGCGCACCGTTCTCGCCGACATGGTGCATCACCCCAACGCCGGCGGCGTGCTGGTGGTGAGCCTGGGATGCGAGAACAATCAGCTCGATGCGTTCCGCGAACTGGTAGGGCCCGTCGATGAAAGCCGTGTGAGGATGTTCGCAACCCAGAAGGTAAAGGACGAAATCGAATACGGCCTGCAGCAGCTGCGGGAAATCTTTGCAGTCGCAAGCAAGGACGAACGCGAGCTGGTTCCCGTAAGCGAACTACGCGTAGGCCTGAAGTGCGGCGGCTCCGACGGCCTCAGCGGCATCACCGCAAATCCGCTCCTGGGCGTATTCTCAGACTGGATTGTGGCCCAGGGAGGCACAACCGTGCTCACCGAGGTCCCCGAGATGTTCGGTGCCGAAACCATCCTGATGAACCGCTGTCAGGACGAGGCGACCTTTGACAAGACCGTCAGCCTCATCAACGACTTCAAGCAGTACTTCATATCCCAGGGCATGCCGGTGTACGAGAATCCTTCGCCGGGCAACAAGGCCGGCGGCATCAGCACGCTGGAGGAAAAGAGCCTCGGCTGCACCCAGAAATGCGGCAAGAGCATAGTGAGAGGCGTGCTGAAGTACGGCGAGCGCCTGAGCGCAAAGGGCCTGAACCTGCTGTCCGCTCCCGGTAACGACCTCGTGGCCAGCACCGCACTTGCGGCCAGCGGCTGCCAGATTGTACTCTTCACCACCGGTCGCGGCACCCCGTTCGGCAGTTTCGTCCCCACCATGAAGATAAGCACCAACACTCCCCTTTTCGAGGCCAAACCCGGCTGGATCGACTTCAACGCCGGAGTTCTCGCACAGGACGTCCCCATGGAGGAAGTCTCGAAACGCTTCATCAACGCAGTGCTTGCAGCAGCCAGCGGCGAATGCGTAAACAATGAGAAGAACGGCTACCGCGAAATCGCCATTTTCAAGAGCGGAGTCACGCTATAGAGCAAAAACATAAATAATTATAAATCATGAGCAAAAAGTATTACATCGCCCCCGAGGCGGAAAGGCTCGAAGCTGTAAACGCCAGCAGCTTCCTCGTTGACAGCCCCAATGGCGAAATCCCGGAATTGATTGACGGCGGTTGGTCTGACATTTGGTAACAGGAGGATAGAATCATGAAAAAGATATTTGTATATGCAGCATGCGTTCTCGCAGTTCTCTTCACATCCTGCGAGAAGAAAGCCGCTCCCGAGGCAATCCCCGGAACCATTGAGAAAACCTTTGAAGTTTTTTCTCCCGCAACCAAAACAGAGCTTTCCGGAATGAATGTGCTCTGGTCCGAAGGTGACGAAATCAACGTCATTGCCGCCAACTCAGGCAATCAGTACACATTCAAACTCAAAGAAGGTGCTGGAACCAACAACGCAAAATTCAGTGGCACATTGCTGGCTGATGATGCTGAAGAGACGCAATTCTTTGCAGTATATCCCAACGTAACCATCAGGCCTGCTTCCTTGAGTTCGTCCAAAATCGAGATAGACGACAGTTTCGGACGCATCAGAGAGGCCGTAAAAGACGGTTTCGATGCCGGTCAAAGCGTAATGACTGCGCAGTTGGAAGAGGGCAAATTCAATTTCCGCCATGGTTCGGCGTATTTTAAAATAAAGATAGAGGCTGATGACATCGACTCCCTGGTATTGAAGTCCAGCAACACCCGCTTCAGCGGCAGGCCGGTTTATAACCTTGATGGGTCCTACAACAATATAGAGAGCGCCAAGGCAGATGTGGTTCTCGCACCGGCTTCCGGGATGCTCGAAAAAGATGCTACTTACTATATCCCGGTTCTTTGCAAGAACAGTACCCTCAAAGTCCTCAGCCTTAAGGCATACCATCACAACGGCGAAGTAACTGAACTGTCAACCGAGAAAAAGGCGTCTGTAAAACTTGCTCTCGGAAGTGTATATGACCTCGGGGCCCCTTACATCTCCACCGCCCCGAAACTGATTCTCAACACGACATCCGTAAACGGTGTTCCAAGTGATGCAGCCAACAATCTCAAGATAGAGAATGCCTACACCGTCCTCAATGGTGACGACTCCAATATCTATTCCGTCACTTACGACGGCATAGTTGTAACATCCGTGAGCATAGACAATGGTACAATCACCTACGGAGTATCCGCCAATACCGGTACAAAACGCGAAGGCTGGATCGGTCTTTCGCTATCCGAAGGTGCAGACCAGCGAATCTCTATCGAGCAACTCGCCGCCGGAGCCTCAGAAAACTACGTTTGGGACTTCAGCAGCACCGAATGGCAGAACTACTTGAACACAAATGAGCCGTCTGTAAAGGATGCTCAAGTAGATGGTTACAATTGGAGCGTTTCATTTAATGGTTTGAGCTACACTTCTGGCAATAAAGACAAGTGGTCAGTTGACGGTTATATCCAGCCAAACGGAAAAGGAACAGAGTCCTCCCGTTGCTTCAAATTCACTGTTTTGTCTGCCGGAAAGGTTAAGGTTACAGTAACCAACCCAAAGAGTTCCGAGAACGCGTCATCCACAAGAGTCGTAAAGGTCAAAGACAGCAGCCAGACCCAGACCAGTGATGCTGTACTCTATCTCTATCCAGACAAAACCAACCTTGAGTTCAACATTGCCGCCGGCGACGTTACAATCTATCCTGACGGCAACGGCCTGCGCTTCTGGAAGATTGAATTCCACAGCAACTGATTCCAATGATGGAGTTCCCCTACGCAACCCCGCGTTGCGATTACGACAGATTCATCGAGGCCACTGCCCTGCTTACGGGCAGTGACCTTACTGACGACAGCGCCGGTGAGTTCCTCATCGACGGCGGACAATTCGAATTCTAACCCTGCACAGCGATGAAAAAGTTATTCTTGACCCTTTTGGGATTCGCCGCTGTGGCAGCGGTAGCCTGCCAGCCCAAGGAAGAGGCTGAAATTGCAAACGGACACCGTATCTCCGTTACTCTTACTGCGGCACAGCCCGAGACCAAAACGTACATCGAGGAAGTCCAGGGCGGATGGCAGCCTTACTGGAGCGCCGATGACGCCATCGTCGTCACCAACTCAGCGAATTTCGAGACTGAATCTCCCAAGGACAATCCTTTCGTCAACCAGAACGGCAACTGCATCAACGCATCGTTCACCGGTTCCATCGAAGCCGAAGACGGCGAGGTGACTGTCCACGCGTACCGTCCCAAAAGGGCGAACCGCAGCAAAGGCATCTTCAAATTTGCCATACCTGCCACCCAGGCCGTTCCGTCCCTCACTACCTTCAACCCCGACTACGACCTTCTCGTTGCCGATCCACTGACTCTGTCGATTGCCGACCGGAAGGTCACAAGCGCCGGCACACTCCATTTCCACAGGCTTGTCTCGGTGGTCCGTATTATCGCAAAAGACAATACGAAAGCGGGCGCACTTGCCGGCAAGAGCATCAGGAGCGCCAGGTTCAACGCGGACGGTGTCACCCTCTGCGGCGAGCTCGGCGTTGACATCAAGGCCGTACAGGTCGAGAAATGGTACGACAAATCCACCCCCGCCGCCAGCTACGTAGAAGCGACTTACGACGGCAACGACTGGCGCCCTGACGGGCAGACTGGCGCATACGTTCTCACCGGCCCTGCAACCATTCCCGCCGGCACTTCGATAAGCCTGAAGCTGACCCTGTCCGACGGCAGCGAAGTCACCGCTTCGCGCATCACGAAAGAAGAAATCAAGCTGGAGAGCGCAAAGGTCGTCACTCTCAAGTTCCAGATCTTGGACAATGACCTCAACGCCGAGGAAACCGAGTCCGTAATATGGGACTTCTCCACCAGCGGCTGGCAGGCGGAATTCGCCAAACTCGGGTCCGCAGCGACGGAGCTCGCAGCAGTTGAGTTCAGCTACGCAGGACTCACCATCAAGGGAGACGCCAAGAGCAAGTACAACACCACTTACTGGCAGACATGCAATGTCGGCTCCACCTCCGGAAACTACTTCAAGTTCAACGCCCCCGAGGCTGGCCTGGTGACCGTTAACGAGTCTCATACCGGTTCCTCGGCCCCCGACCCCATCCGTTACATCTGTGTGTTCAACAACGGCAATGAGCAGCGGATCGAGGGAAGCGTAAACTCCAAGGCCCCCAAGAACTGCCGCTTCAACGTCGAGGCCGGCGACGTGTACGTTTACGGCACCGGCGGCGCCCGCTACTACACCATCAAGTTCGAGGCCGGCAAGAGCGTCGAGCCTGACAACCCCGACAATCCTTCGACCGACCCCGCTGACGAAGGCGGCGAGCTGGAGATTCCCGAATCCGAGAAACCTGCTACGGCTACCGTAGATCCCACCAAGATGTACGGTTATGCCCAGGCTGCCGGAGTCACCGGCGGTGAGGGCGCGACTGCTGCCAACATCCTACACTTCGACAACGGCAAGGCCCTCCAGACCTGGCTTCTCGCCCGTGCCAAGAGTGAGAAGAAGGGTGACACCTCCCCCGTAATCATCTGGCTCAGCGGCACATTCGGCACCGGGGACGGACGCGACTTCAGCGATGCCCATCCCTGGTTCGACGTCAAGGAGGTCAGCAACCTCTCGTTCTACGGTACCGACGGCTTCGTCATGGACCGCATCGGCATGTTCCTGGTGCGTTCCAGCAACATCATCATCCGCAACATCAACTTCCAGCAGCCCAAGGCCAACAACGGCGCCGACGCAGTGAGCATGCAGGAGGCCGACGGAGTATGGGTTGACCACTGCACCTTCACCTCCCTCAACCAGACCAAGGACTACGAGGACGGCAGTACCGACGTCACCCACGGAAGCAAGGGCGTAACCGTGAGCTGGTGCCGTTACATCAAGACGCAGAAGAGCTGCCTGGTGGGTCACTCCAACAGCCAGACCTCCGACACCCAGATTACCGCCACCTTCCATCACAACTGGTTCGACGGTTCCAGCAGCCGCCACCCGCGCGTGCGCTTCGGAAACGTACACGTTTACAACAACCTGTTTGACGGATGCACCACCTACGGAGTCGGAAGTGCGTACGGCGCCAAGGTGCTCGTGGAATACAACTACTTCGACGGCGTGCAGCTGCCTACCGACATCTGCTCCTACCCGGCGAAGGAGAACGGCGAGTCCAACCTCACCGGCAGCGTCGCAGGTTACCTGTATGCCGCAGAGGACATCCTCGTGAACCGCCCCGCCAAAGCTAAGGACCCGTACCCCCTGACCAACGTTAAATACAAGTCCTACAACGGCGAGACTCTTGCCACTCCCCTCACCTATGCCGACTTCAAGCCTGCATACTCCTATGACGTAACGGCTGCTGCCGACGTACCGTCAGTCGTCAAGGAAAACGCCGGCTACGGCAAACTCGGCTGGACCAGCGCTCCGGTAGCCGTCAACAACGGCGGAATCACTGATTTCAACGGCTCCGACGACAATCCTACCGATCCCAGCACCGGTGACGACCCCACAGACGAGCCCTCCGGCGACGGTTCCTACTCACTATACGTAAAGTCCGACAAAAGCATTTCGGCAACCGGCAACTATTTCAGCTACAGCACCAGCATTGCCGACTTCAGCAAGGACTACAGCGGAACCTTCACCATAGACGGAACCGATTACGCTTATGGTTTGAAGATGGACAGCAAGGGCAGCGTAAGCTTCACCACGTCTTCGAGCAAAACCACCACGGTTCAGTTCTTCTTCGCACGCCGCAAGTCCGGAACTACCGGAGCCAAGATGCAGCTTATTCCCTCCGAAGGAGAGGCGCAGGTATTCGAAACAGCTTACGATACATACAGCGACTCCGGTGTACTTACCCTTGAGAAGGGTATCAGCTACACAATCAAACAAAAGTCAGACGAACAAGCCTTGATTCTCTTAAAAGTTACCGAAAACTAATTAATTATAACACTTATGGAAAGATTAAACCGCACAACAGCTCCTCAGGCGAAGCGCTACACCGAGAAAGTCATACAGTTCGGTGAGGGCAACTTCCTGCGCGCATTCATCGAGTGGATTATCTGGAAGACCAACCAGAAGACCGATTTTAACGGCTCTGTAGTCGTAGTCCAGCCCATCGAGAAGGGTATGGTCAGTTGGCTCAACGAGCAGGACGGCCTGTACCACCTCAACCTCCAGGGCCTCCAGAACGGAGAAAGCGTGGACAGCGTCGATCTCATCGACGTGATTTCCCGCGGCATCAACCCTTACGAGGATTTCAAGGCCTATCTGGCTCTCGCCGAGCAGAGCGAAATCCGCTTCGTGATTTCCAACACCACCGAGGCCGGTATCGCTTTCGACCCCGCCTGCAAGATTGACGACGCACCCTGCTCGTCTTATCCCGGCAAGCTCACCCAGCTGCTGTATCACCGCTGGGAGCATTTCAAAGGCGACCCTTCCAAGGGCCTTATCATCTTCCCGTGCGAGCTCATATTCGAAAACGGCAAGCACCTTAAGGAATGCATCCGCCAGTACATCGACCTCTGGAAACTCCCCGAGGGCTTTGCAAAGTGGTTCGAGGAGAGTTGCGGAGTTTACAGCACTCTCGTTGACCGCATCGTCCCCGGATATCCCCGCGACACCGCCGCCCAGCTCTGCGAGAGGGTCGGCTACCAGGACAACCTGCTCGACAAGGCGGAAATCTTCCATCTTTGGGTAATCGAGGCCCCGAAGGAAGTCGCCGCCGAGTTCCCCGCAGACAAAGCAGGACTCAATGTGCTGTTCGTCCCCAGCGAGGCTCCCTACCACGAAAGGAAGGTTACCCTGCTCAACGGCCCCCACACCGTCCTGAGCCCCGTAGGCTATCTTAGCGGCCTGAATACCGTAAAAGAGTGCTGCGAAGACCCCGAAATCGGCACATTCGTCCACAAGGTGATGTACGAGGAACTACTTCCCACCCTCAACCTGCCCAAGGAAGAGCTGGAGAAGTTCGCAGGCGACGTCCTTGAGCGCTTCCGCAATCCTTTCGTCAAGCATTTCGTGACTTCCATCATGCTCAACTCCTTCCCCAAGTTCAAGACCCGCGACCTCCCCG
>DGVM01000167.1 GCA_002395925.1 Bacteroidales bacterium UBA4284 | reverse complement strand
ACTGTTTCGGGAATATCGAAATACTTTCTCTCCGCATCCTGCTCCACTACCCCGGCCTCTGCAAAGGCCTTGGCATAGAAACGGGCGCTTCCGTCCAGGATGGGGACTTCGCCGTTGTCGATTTCGACGATGGCGTTGTCGATGCCCAGACCGGTGAAGGCCGACATCAGGTGCTCGATGGTGGAGACGCTTGCATCTCCCTTGGAGATAAGTGTGCAGCGGGCTGTGCTGGAGACATTTTCCGCAAGTGCGGGAATGGTTTCACCAAGATCGGTGCGGACGAATACGATGCCGGTCCCGGATTCTGCCGGACTGACTGTCATATGCGAATACACACCTGTATGGAGGCCTTTTCCTTCGAATTTGCAGCTCTTGCTGAGAGTTCGTTCTTTCATAATAGCCCGCAAAGATAGCAAATATTTTGATTATCCCCGCATTACTCGGCCCCTGCCTGCTTGAACTTGGCATAGCTGCGCATGTACAGCATGTGCGGAATTGCGGGCGAACCTATGAGGACCTGGCCGCTCTTGCGCACCGCTCCGGCAATTCCAGCCTGTGCCCCGACGGTAGTGTTGTCGGCAATCTTGATGTGGCCCATGATGCCCACCTGGCCGGCAAAAATGCAGTTCTTGCCGATGATGGCGGAGCCTGCGACCCCGCACTGGGCTGCCATTACGGTATTTTCTCCTATCACCACATTGTGCGCTATCTGGCAGAGATTGTCGATACGTACGCCGTTGCCTATGATGGTGGATTCCATCTCGGCACGGTCGACAGTGGTGCCGGAACCGATCTCGACATTGTCGCCTATCACCACGTTGCCGAGATGCTCTATCTTCTTCCAGCTGCCGTCCGGCTGCGGCGCATTTCCGAAACCGTCGGACCCTATTACACAATTCGCATGGAGGATGACATTGTCGCCTATCTTCATGCCGGGGTAGATCACCACTCCGGGATAGATAATGCAGTGATGGCCTATGACGGTGCCTGCCCCTATGGTGACATTCTCGTGGATTATGCCATAATCCCCTATCCTGCAATTCCTGCCTATCACAGTGCCGGCGCCGACCGACACCTTCCGGCCAAGTTTAGCGGTGCATGCTATCCGGCATCCCCAGGCACGGTGGCGGCGGTACATCTTGCGCTGGTCCGAAACGTATTTGAGGAGTTCGGCTACCGCATTGTAGGCATTCTCCACACGCACCATCGTAGCCTTCACTTCCTGTTTGGGCTCGAAATCGGCGTTTACCAGAAGAACGCTGGATCTGCTCGTGTACACGTATTGTTCATACTTCGGATTCGCGTAAAAACTGAGTGCGCCGGGCTTCCCGTGCTCAATTTTTGCAAAGGTCGTAATCCGAACTTCGGGGTCGCCGTCGACGGTGCCCCGAAGAATCTCTGCAAGTTGCTTTGCTGTTAATTCCATCTTTACTTAAAACCTCCATCCTAAAGTGAGAACCGCGTCGAATTGCGACAGCTTGGATTTCACTGACGGCGAAACTATATCGTATGTCGTATCTCCCACTGTGTGGCTCAGATAGGTGCTGTATGCCTTGTAGTATGCATCAGGAAGCGAAGTGCGCCTGAAAGCTATGTCGGCGTAGAAAGAGCCGGGAGAAGAGTAGCCGGCACCGAGGGAAACCGAGAAGAGCCTGTCGGAAGAATACCTTTCCTGGTCTTCGAGGACGAACTTGCCGCTCTCATAGTCGTCGAACCATCTGTCGTAGTCCGCGGCATAGACAAGGTAGCCTTCATTGTCCCTGTAGTGGAGCTCCGGGCTGGTGGCGAGGTTGAAGCCTGCGCGCAGGGAGAAACAGGGAAGCACGCGGAATTCAGCTCCCGCCCTGAGCGTATGCTGCACTCCGCAGAAAAGCTTGTTCAGGCGGTTGACACGGTAGTAGGGATCTTCGTAGGTGTAGAAACCGTCGGTGTACTGCTGGCTGAACTTCATTACGCTGAAGTCGGTGATTTCGTAGTCGACGCTCAGCAATGCGGCACGTCCGAGAGTGTAAGCCACGCCGAAGCTGGCGCTGTATGGCGACCTGTAATCGTAGGTGGTCTCGGCGGTAGGAGAGCTGGAGCTCGCATTCTGGGCAGCATCCTGGAATTCCGCCGCGACATCTATGTACCACTGCTCGTGGATGCTGTAGGCCGTGGGAGTCTGGATGGCGGCGCCCAGGCGGAGGCCGTCCGTGGGCAGCCAGATGACACCGACCTTGGCGTTGACGCCGCTGATATCGCCCACATAATTGTATTTGTAGGTGCTTCCGAGATAGTGGGTCGCATCTCCCTGCTCATACTTCCCGGAGCTGGGCACGAAGAATTCGGGCGTTACGGGGAAGTCCGCAGGATCCTGTGCGGCTTCCGCATAGTACTCGGAATATTTGTAATTGATTATGGGGCAGTTGACGCTGACGCCGAAGAACAGGCGGTCGTTCACGTTGAAGCCGTAGTTCATCACGATGTCGTTCCTCGAACCCAGGGTGGTGGTGCCGATGTTCTGCTTCAGCCATCCCAGCATCTCGTAGCTGTACTGTCCGCCGACGAGATTCTTGGTTTCGGCGGAACCGTAGTACGTGCCTGCGTCGGCATTGTAGTTGATGAGTCCTCCGTCATACGCGCAGATGGAGTTCCAGGAATAGTCGGTGTCGAACTTGCTGTTGTTGCCGAGGATGTTGCCGGGCATGCCGTCGGCGAAGGTCGCCAGCGCACCCGTCATCGAGGTATGCCCCTCGAGGCCTGATGCGGAAATCATCTGGGTATAGCTCTGGGCGCGGTTCATCATGAAACCGAAATTCCAGCCCCGGATGCCGCTCCGGTTTCCTGTTTCGAAATAGAGATTCATCCCGAAGTTGGGGATGGTCATGCGCGTCTTCCTGTTCTCGAAACCTCCGGTATATGCCGCGCCCGAATTGGCTGCATCGTAGGATGCGGCATAGGAGGATGTGCTGAGGGCACTGTTCCATCCGGTAGAGAATGTAAACTGGGAGTAGGCGGAAACCGCGCCGCCCGCAGGGTTGATGGAGATGGAGCCGAGGTCTCCCCCGACGGCCGTTACCGCATTGCCCATGCCCAAGGTCCTGGCGGTGCCATAATAGTTGCTCTGGCCGAAGGTGAGAGCATCCGACATCGTCTGTGCAGACATGGCCGAAGCCATCAGCACCAGGGACGAAATTGAAACCAATATCTTTTTCATTGCCATTCTGTTTTTAAGATGAAACTACCTGCCGCTGCGTCCGCCGCCGCCACCGGAACTGTGACCGCCGCCACTGCTGCTTCCACCGCCGTAGCTGCCGCCTGAACTGCCGCCGCTATATCCGCCGCCACGGCTTCCGCCGCTGCTGTAACTGGAAGATGAACTGCTGCTCCTGGAGGAAGATGACGAGCTGCGGGAGTAGGAACTGCTACTGCTCGAGGAAGAAGACGAGCTGCGGGAGTAGGAACTGCCGCTGCTGCTTCTTGACGAGGATGACGAGCTGCGGGAGTAGGAAC
>DGVM01000083.1 GCA_002395925.1 Bacteroidales bacterium UBA4284 | reverse complement strand
CCGAAATCCCATTCCGCACAAACGTAGGGTCCGGGTCTCAGCAGAACCATAAGTCCCTCTTCGCCTGCTATGCGGATGAACTCCGCAACGTCATTCATTCCGCTGAAATCCCATTTTCCGGGTTCAGGCTCGTGGACATTCCAGAACACATAGGTGGATAAAGTGTTGATCCCCATAGCCTTGGCCATACGGATGCGATGCCTCCAGTATTCTCTTGGTATGCGCGGGTAATGCATCTCCCCTCCGATCAGATAAACCTCTTTCCCATTTTTCCAGAATTTGCCGTCCCGCACTTCGAAAGGGGATTCAGCAAAGGCAGAAGCGGCGAATAAAATCGCAGTCAGAAATGATATTAGTTTTACGGCGCGCATCATTGTATATAATTCCAAGGTAAAGTTAAGGTTAACCTTTTATACAATCGGGTCCGTTTTTCGTAAAGGAAAGGGCCAAATTCATATTATACGAAAAAAGCCGGCCGCAACTGGGCCGGCCGGCTTAAAGCTGTATGTTACTTCAGTATCTTCACAGGGCCCAGCAGGCCGGAAACGAGGAGCGGATCGCCGGCCTTGTAGAAAGGCCAGGTGGTGTAGGTGATGCGCTGCTTCACGCCGGGCTGTTCGTCGCCGATGAGTCGGTTGGGCCAGAGGTTGGTGACGGAAATCTCCAACTTGTTCAAGCCTGGTTTCAAGGCGTCCGTGACATCGACTTTGAACGGCGCCCTCCAAAGGGTGCGCAGCTTCGTGCCGTTGAGGGTGACTTCCGCGATGTTGCAGACTCCTCCAAGGTCGAGTTCGTAATGATGATCGCCGTCGGCCTCGAACTCGAATTCCTTGGTGTACTTCGCTGTGCCGGAGAAATACTTGATGCCTGAATCGGAAGATTCTGTCCAGGATGCGAGGCGCTCGAATACTGTGGATGCCGGTGCACCGCGGCCCTCCTGAAAAGATACGTTCCAGGGGCCTTCGAGAGTGCAGGCTTCCTTCATCTGAACAGTCTCTACGATGTGTGATTTCTCGCGAACCGGTTCTCCGAAAACTATGAAATATGCCTCACCCGGAGTGAACTCGAGAGGAACGGATGTTCTGCCGTCCGAAATGGTCCAGGACAGGTCGCGGATTTCTCCGGTTTCGGCATTCCAGAGTTCGGGCTTGCGTCCGCTGCAGCGGAAACTGACTTCGGTCTGCAGGGCTACGCCTGAGTTGTTGCAGAGCCAGTAGATTTCGGCGGAAGGCATGGTGCGGTGTGCGAACAGCAGGTCTGAAGCCCCGTCCGCCCGCACGTCGGGCTCAATCCCCGATACGGCTGCATGGCAGTCCCCGTTCTCGATCACCGGCACTCCGGCCGCCCTGATCTTCTCTATGCAGGCCTTCACTTCGTCCGACATCCTAAGCCCCTGCCCTCCGAGTACAAGCGCCGAATATTCCATTCCGCTTGCGGTGACGAGTTTGCGGTGCTTCACACTGATTTCCTTCTGCAACGCCTCCGCTCCTATGAAATCGAACCTGTATCCGAACGGCACGTCAAGTTCGCTGCGGCTGAACTGCGCGGTGACGTTCGTGTCTTCGCCGTAGTAGTACAGGAGATCCGCCACGAAGCGCCCCTGCTGGAGCATGGCGCAGCTTTTGGCAAGATAGGACGTCCACGCAGAGGCCTGCTTCGCCCATGTTTCGTGGCGGTGGAACCACTGCCCGTAGATATACATTCCCATCCCGGGCACTTTGTCGTCCAGGGGCTGGTGGGAGCTCTCGTGGATGACGAACCTGTTGACTCCGGCAAACAGTTCCATGTCGGCCGTCGGCTTTAGATTCTCCGGACAGTAGGTGTAGGCCTGACGGTTGACTCCGGATGCGGTAAGGGATTCGGCCGCAACGAGATTCTGGCCGTAGATATGAGCCGCAGAGGCGGATTCGAGGATGTCCGCACGGCCTTCGAAGCGCCTGATGGTGCTACCTCCGAGCGTACTCTGGATCCAGTGGGCCGACATCGGATAGGATGCGCTTTTCTTGATAGAGATGCCGTCCGCCAGGCAGTTCCTGCCGTGCTCGTGGGATTCTATGAAGATGCCTTCCATCCCGTAGTCGCGCCGGCAGATCTCGCTCGCGTTGTCGTAGTTTTCTGCAAACAGTTCTCCCAGGGTGCGGCGCAGGTCCCAGAGGAAACGTTCGGTCGCCTCTGTGCTCTCCACTACCACTCCCGCCGTTGCCGGGAGCCAGGGGAGCAGGTCGTAGCCCCTTCTTGCGAGGAATTCCTGACGCAGCAGGGGAGTCCAGTTCTGCGCCCCGGATTCGTAACTGTCGACCAGGAGGTACTGTATGCCGCGGGCTCCAAGCAGGCCTCCGGAGGCATCCTTGTACATGTCGAGATATGTGTGCAGATAGCGGGAAAACGCATCCTTGTCGAGCTTGTCCACTTCGAGCCCCGTGGCCTCGGCGGATGCGGGGTGATTCTTTTTCCCGGTAAGGGATGTTCCGAAGCGGTAGACCATCCAGCGACCTTCAGGGGCGTTCCATCGCAGGACGCCGTCTTGGCAGCAGTCCGTAATGTCTATCACTTCGGACGGCTCGGCATCCTCCGCACTCTTGTATAGCGCGAGGTCGCAGGTGGCGGCGAAGCCGGCTTTTTCTTCATAGTGGTTTACGGGCAGATGGCTGAGTAGATTGAACTCGCCGATCTCGATGCCCGGAGCAGCGGGGAACAATTGAATTCCATAGTGATAGATTGCCTGGGGATTCGGGCGTTTCAGCCTCCAGAACCTTGCGGATGCCGCGGGCAGATACTCCGTCTGCTGCTGGGCGGCTCCCTGGGTAATCCCGCACAGGGTGCGCCAGTGGATGCCGTCGTCGCTTATCAGCAGGGAATCCTTGCAGGTGGCCGGCACGCCGTGGCCGCCGCTGCGTGCCACTTGATTCACGATTGTCACCGCCTTGAAGCTGCGCGGTTCGGGGAACTCATACTGGACCCATCCGAATCCGCCGGGACCCGGAGGCAGCAGGCCTGCATTGTCAAGATCTCCGTCAGTGAGGGTGCCGACTTCGAAACGGCCTCCGCTGGAACTGACCTTGGCGCCCAGTTCCTCCAGAGTCCTGTAGTCTGAAGGGAGCCTTACGGCGAACACGGCTATGTCGTCATAATACCACTCGGGAATCGGACCGTCCTGGTGATGGTTGTATTCGTACGGCAGGGGCACGTTCTGGAAACGGCTGCTCACCGTGAACGGATCCGGGAGCTTTCCTTCAAAGTATGATCCTCCTTCCACGGGCATGGTGCGCCATGTCAGTTTTTTCATTGCATCTGCCGGCTCCACCCAGGGCCCTCCGGTGCAGCTCCATCCGGCGGAACTGGCAATCGCAACCTCCATTCCGAGGGAGTCTGCAAGGGCGATGGCCCCTGCAAAAGCCTCTTTCCATTCATCGGACATGTATGCCAGCCTTTTCTCCACCATCTGCGGCGTTTTCAGCGCCGCATCGAACACATGGAACCCTCCGATTCCCGCCCTGTGCATCCACAGGATATCGTTTCTCAGGCCTTCCGGAGTGATATTGCCATTCATCCAATGCCACCAGACCATCGGCTTGGCGCTCTTGGGAGGGTTGGCGAAACAGTCTCTGAGCGTTGAGAACTCCTTCTTGTCGAACTGCGGATTGCTGCAAGAAACCCCAATGGCGAGAAGAGCGATGATATGAAAGATTTTTTTCATTGATGTTTCGATTTTTCAAATACGAAAAATATTTCTATATTTGCAAATATAAGCACAAGACACTTAATTATCGTGATATTACCATATTATTTTTATTGATGAATGACCAAATAACTTTGAATTATGTTCAAAAGTTTTTTTGCGGGTAATATCTTTGATAAATATATTTAACTTTCGGTCAAATGAAACGAAGAGAATTTCTTAAAGTGGCCGGCGGTTCTGTAGCAGGGCTCGCCTTTGGCGCTTCTCTCCTGGAGTCCTGTTCCAAGGGAGAAGAAAATGAGAACAACTCGAAGAATCCCGTAGAAAAGCCTACAGGGCACTTTTCTCTTTGGCAGCTGACCTCTGCCTCCGATACGATTGGCAATTCCTATGTCCTAAAGACTGCAGCCGGCCATCTTATCTTGATAGACGGCGGTATGGAGAACAATGGCGACGCCGCCAAGCTTCGCAGCTACATCAAGGCACAGGGCAAGAACAAGGTCGATGCCTGGTGGTTCTCCCACCCTCACGGCGACCATATAGGCGCATTCCTGAACATAGCCGACGACCTTCAGGGGATTACAATTGACACTATCTACTATTCCCGCCTCGCGGATTCCATAAAGGAGGGCCGTGCGCTCACCGACCGTTTCAACAAGAAACTTGATGAAATGTCCGCCGCAGGCGTGAATGTCGTCAATCTTACTCTCGGCGCCCGCTACGATATGGACGGCATTTTCATAAAAGTGCTTGGCATTGCAAATCCGGAATTCACAACTGCAAGCGAAGGCACCAGCGTAGTGAACGAACAGTCCGTCATCGTACGTTTCGAAGATGATTCCAAGTCCGTCGTGTTCACCGGAGATGCCAGCGAGCAGGCCGGCACCAAGTGCATTACCAAATATGCAAAATATCTGAATTGTGATTACATGCAGATGGCCCACCACGGCCAGCGCGG
>DGVM01000184.1 GCA_002395925.1 Bacteroidales bacterium UBA4284 | reverse complement strand
CCAAGTTCCTCATCTCCCGCGACGGTCAGACCATCAAGCGTTACGCCCCTACCGTGACTCCCGAGAAGATGGAGAAGGACATCCAGAATATGCTCTAAACGATGAAAGAAGCGCTCAAACTCGACAACCAGCTGTGCTTCAGGCTATACAGCGCATCACGCCTGCTCACCCAGGCATACCATCCGATGCTCTCGCGCTACGGCTTGACATACCCGCAGTACCTGACCCTCATGGTGCTCTGGGAGAAGGACTCACAGCCTGTCAACGATATCGCCAGCCGCTTGCTGCTGGAGACCAACACCGTCACTCCCCTGCTCAAACGCATGGAAAATGCCGGTCTGGTACAGCGCAGGCGCGGCGAGAGCGCAGACGGACGTCAGGTCCTCGTCAGCCTGACACAGAAAGGACGGGAACTGGAAAGCCAGATGGAATGCATACCTATGGAAATCGGAGGCCGTCTGGTATGCAACGCACTCACGCCCACATCGGTACCGGCGCTTTTCGAGATGCTCGACGGCATCATCGAAACGCTCAGGAAAGACACCGACTAACGGACGAGCAGGCTGTCGAGGCCAAGCTCACGATAAGCGTTCAGCCTGGAATTAAGGACCGCAATCGAGTCCAGCAGTTCCTCAATCCTGTTATTGGAGTACTCAAGTACTCCTTTTATTATTTCCGAATCCGAGACCTTGTCCTGGCTTGCAGAAGCCTCGTCGCGGATTACAAGCCTTGTGGGGTCTATGCCGTGCGAAGCGGCAGATGTATAAAGGCGTTCCCGCTCTTCTCCGCTAAGCTGACCGCCGGCAAGGAACACTACCACCTTGGACGGTTCCGCGCTGCTGTCGATCTCGTAATCGTAGATGAATCCCCGTCCGATCGACTTGTTGTCGCCCACGAAACGCTCGACCCGGATCTTGAAATTGCTGTCCTTGATGATATCTACTGCAGAAAAGACGCTCGGCACGATAAGAATCACGAGCACTACTGCAACGGCCCTCGCCGTAAGGCTGCGACGCGAATCGACGTCAGAAACCACCGCCGGGTAATTGAGATACTTGACTCCCAGATACGTGGCAAGCGCGATGAATACGCTGTTTATGAGGAATAGATAGGCAGCGCCAAGCACGTAGCCCCAGTTGAGGATGGACAGGCCGTAACCCACAGTACAAAGCGGCGGCATGAGCGCCGTAGCGATGGCGACACCAGAAAGCACTGTGCCCTTCTCTTTGCGCGAGTTCTCCAGGATGCCGGCAAAACCGCCGAACAACGCGATAAGAACGTCGTAAATGGTAGGATTTGTACGGGCAAGCAGCTCGGTGGGATGCTCAAGATTGAGCGGGCTCAGAAGGAAGAATAAGGTGGACGCAAGTATGCTTATAGCAACCATCACTCCGAAGTTGCGGAGCGAATCCTTGAGCAGCTGGCTGTCGCGCACGCCCAGGCTGAATCCGAATCCAAGAATAGGACCCATGACGGGCGAAATGAGCATGGCGCCGATGATCACAGGGATGGAATTGACGTTGAGCCCCACGGACGCGATGACGATGGCGCATGCGAGAATGAATACGTTGGGGCCCCGGAAATAAACGTTTTTCCTGATCGAAAGGCCGGCGCCCTCCAGGTCAACATAGTCGGACAGATTGAGGAGGTTGCGGAAGAAATTGCCTATGTTGTTTTTTGCCATACCGTTCTGAGTTGAATTCCGAAAGTTAATTCTTTCGGTGCCAAAATACAAATTTTACCTTATCTTTGCGGCATTATGAAAAGACTTTTTTTATCGCTTCTGCCCATTATCGCAGCAATTTCCTGCTCACGTGATACAATCAAAACCGGCGACCTGCTGTTCATAGGCATTCCGGCCGATTACAGCGCCGAAGGCTCCATGACCGACGCAATAGGCGAGGCCACCTCGAAAGGAGAGCCGCTGAACATCATCCATACCGCAATCCTGGAGGCCCGGGGCGACAGCATCTGGGTCATAGACGCCACCCTAAAGCACGGAGTGGACAGGCACCCTCTGGACACGCTGATCGCCGACTTCAAGCTGCGCGGCGGAGCGAGCCCGAGTTTTATCATCAAACGGTTGAGAGACACCACGGGCGTAGCTCAGTTCGTCCGCAACGCAAAGACTTTCATAGGATTGAGATACAATAACTCGTTCGTGCCATGCGATACTGCCAGATACTGCACCGAGCTGGTGCGCGACAGCTACATAACTCCCGACGGGCAACACATCTTCAGCGAAGCCCCTATGAACTTCCTGGCGCCCGACGGCACGATGCCCGGATACTGGGAATGGCTGTTCGCCCAGCTGGGGATACCCGTACCTCAGGGAGTTGCAGGAACGAACCCCCGCGGCATGATGGAAGAGGAGTGTCTTGTGGACGTAAAGGCTAAGCTTCTCCCTTGATGGCTTTGTTGTAGCACTCCCGGCAAAGGGGCTCGTAGATGTCTTTCTCGCCCAGCACCACAAGGTCCTGGCTCTTGGAAAGACGGTGCGAGTGATTGGCGAGGTTGCCGCACTTGACGCAGATGGCATGTACCTTCTGCACGTCCTCGGCCACGGCCATAAGCATGGGCATGGGGCCGAATGGCTTTCCGAGATAATCGGTATCCAGCCCGGCTACTATCACCCTCACTCCCCTGTCGGCAAGCGCCTGGCACACATCGACCAGGTTGCTGCCGAAGAATTGGGCCTCATCGACGCCCACGACCTCTACGTCCGCCGCCACATCCAGCATCTCGGACGCATCTGCAATGGGTTTCGAGGTGATTTTATGGAAATCGTGAGAAACGACTTCCACGTCGGAATAACGATTGTCCAGGGCCGGTTTGAATATGGCTATTTTCTGGTTGGCAAACTGGGCACGGCGGAGACGCCGTATGAGTTCTTCCGTCTTGCCGGAGAACATCGAGCCGCAAACTACCTCGATGCAGCCGGATTTTTTGTGGTTTTCTGAAAACATTTGCTTAGCTTTGTACTCACAAAGATAACAAAAACTTCGATATGCCCAGCGGTATTCTCTACATAGTTCCAACTCCCGTCGGAAACCTCGACGACATCACGCTCAGAGCCCTTTCAGTGCTCCGGGAGGCGGACATCATCCTCGCCGAGGATACCCGCACCAGCGGCATATTGCTGCAGCACTACGGCATCAAGGGCAAGCTCCAGGCCCACCACAAATACAATGAGCACCAGAGTGTGCTCATGGTCAAAGACAAGATTCTTTCCGGAGCTACCGTAGCCCTGATATCCGACGCCGGCACGCCCGGCATCAGCGACCCCGGATTTCTCCTCGCACGCGAATGCGCCCGGGAAGGAATTCCCGTCCAAACCCTTCCCGGAGCCACCGCCTGCATACCGGCGATAGTGTCCTCCGGCCTCCCCTGCGACCGCTTCTGCTTCGAGGGTTTCCTTCCCCAGAAAAAAGGGCGGCGCACCCTTCTCGAATCCTTAACCAACGAAACAAGAACTATGATATTCTACGAATCACCAAGGCGTCTGGTACAGACGCTGCAGCAGTTCTGCGAGGTCTTCGGGCCCGGACGCGAATGTTCGGTAGCCCGCGAAATCTCCAAGCTGCACGAAGAGCATTGCCGGGGCACGCTCGGCGAGGTTCTCAGCCATTTCGAGGCTGCCGAGCCAAAGGGAGAGATTGTAATTGTGGTTGCCGGCCTGAAGGCAGAAGGGCGCAAGGAGCACCACAACAAGTACAAGGAGGGGAAGGAAGATGGACAGGAAGAAGACGCAGGATAACGGCACTCCGGCATCCGTATTCAAAATCGGCGCTATCGCTCTTGCTTTTCTCGTAATAGGTTATCAGTCTGCACTCTTTCTGCAGCGGGCAGCATCCCTGCGGATAGAATCGCTGCGCGACAATCCCGACACCGTCTACGTAATCGACCCGGCCCTTGCCGCCCGTCTGCTCGACCGCGGCCCCGGCACCCCGGAATCCGCAGCGGCGGTTGCGCCCGGAGGCTTAACGGAGCGCTACGGCGACGGTGCAAGCAGAAAAGAAGGCCCTGTAACGATACGCCGGAACGCCCCTCACAGCGAAGCGGTGGAGCACATGCGCCGTGCCACCCGGCGGGTAGAGAGCTTCCGCTTCAACCCCAACACCGTCAGCGTCGAAGACCTCATACGCCTGGGATTCAGCGAGAAGCAGGCTCAGTCCATAGACAACTACCGCTCCAGCGGAGGCCGCTTCCGGCGACCCTCCGACTTTGCACGGAGTTATGTGGTTTCGGATTCGGTATTCCGCCGGCTGGAGCCATTCATCGTCATTCCCAAGACCGACATCAACAAAGCTGATTCTGCGGCATTCGACGAGTTGCCGGGAATAGGGCCGTATTTCGCATCGAAAATGGTGAGCTACCGCGAAAGGCTGGGCAGCTACTCCTACAAGGAGCAGCTGATGGACATTTACCGTTTCGACAAGGAAAAGTACGACGCACTGTCGGACCTCATAAGCTGTTCCGCCCCGTCAAAGCCATTCCGTCTCTGGAGCCTCGGGGCCGACAGCCTGCGTCTTCATCCATATATAAGGGACTGGCAGGCTGCCCGTTCCATTGTTCTTTTCCGGAACAATACGCCCCCGGAAGGATGGAGCGTGGAGGCGCTGAAAGCGGCCGGAATCCTCTCCGAGGAGGACGCCGGCCGCCTTGCACGATGCGCTGTAGAGCCTGTCGGGGTTGCAGCGGGAAAAGACTGAAAGGGACTTATCTGCGCTTCTTGCGGGAATTCTTGCGTCCCTTGACAAGCTTGCTGTAGATGGCGAATGCTGCGATTGCCAGAACGAATGCAACCACCACTATGACGGTCATGCTGTTTGCGCTGTCGCCCTTGACGCGGCTCCACATCTCGACGAGCTGGGGAGTCCTTTCGCCCCAGTCGTGTTCCTGCGTGCTGCGCTCGATGTCGGCACGGTCGGGATAGAGCACGGGATTCGCACATACGGAATCAGCCTCGGGACCGAAGAAGTAAGAAAGGTCGAGAGCCTCGTAATCTTCGTCGGTGAAGGCCTCAAGCACCTCGGGGGCGCCGCTCACGGACACATAACCGGTGACATCGACGTTGCGGATAACTATGTCGGGACGGCTCATGAAGTTGATCCAGTACTTGGCAGCCTTGATATTCTTGGCATATTTGGGGATGACCCAGCCGTCGAACCAAACGGTAAAGCCCTCCTTGGGAAGAGCATAGCGCAGATCGACGCCAATCTCTTCGGCCTCTTCGATTGCCCAGACGCCGTCGCCGCTCCAGTTGAGACTGAGCCAGCCGCGTTCCTGGGTCATCTGGTCTTTGCCGAAATCGGCCTCCCAGCCAGCTACAAGGGGTTTGACCTGCTTCATGAAGGCCTCGACCTCGGCAAGCGCCTCGTCGGAAGAATCGAGCATGAGTTCATCGAGCGTAACCTTGCCAGCGGCCAGATCGTCCTTGTGCAGGTAGATGATTATCTGGCTGAAAACGTCGCGGGCGGAATCCTTGATGAAGATTTTGTCGGCAAACTTGGGGTTGCGTATCACTTCCCACGAGGAGGCTTCCTCGTCGGTCACGTACTTTGCATTGTAAAGTATGCCGGTGGTTCCCCACATGTAGCCCACGGAATAATCGTTTGCATTCTTGCCGCCGCCTATCATCTTGTCGAAGCAGTCGCGGATATAGGGAGAAAGATTATCGTCGATGTAGTTGGGAGTGTCGCCGAAATCGCGGTCAAGAGGCAGAAGGAGGTCGCTTTGGAGCATCCTTTCGATGATGTAGTCGGACGGGCAGACGACATCGTAGTCCTCGTGTCCCTTCTCGATTTTCGAGAGCATGGTCTCGTTGATGTCGAAGGTCTGGTAGATGACCTTTACGTTCTCCCCAGTCTGCTCCTTGTACCAGGATTCAAACTCCGGGATGACGCTTTCGTCGATGTAGTCGGACCAGTTGTAAACCTTGAGGATCTGATCCCTGTCCCCTGAGCAGGCGGCCATAAACAGGGCCGCTGCGGCAAATGCTAATATTTTTTTCATTTTGCGTTGGATTTCGCCGTCCGGGCCTGGCGTATGTTGAACACCACGAGAAGGACGAGTACGAGAAGGAAAATAATTGTCATGAGAGGACGCAGCTCCGGGGTAAGTCCACCCTTGCGGGCGTCCGTGTAGATATAGGTTGAGAGAGTGTCGAGTCCGATGGTGCCGCGGGTGAAGAAAGTGACGGCGAAATCGTCCAGCGACATCG
>DGVM01000159.1 GCA_002395925.1 Bacteroidales bacterium UBA4284 | reverse complement strand
TCACTACAGCCAAGTGGGCAAAGATCTGCAAGACCTCTCAACCAACAGCTCTCCGTGACATCAATGACCTGGTTGAAAAAGGCATTCTTGTCCGCTCGGACGAAGGCAGCAAAAATACCAGCTACCTTCTGGCGTCAGAAAACTAAAGAGTTTGTTTACAAAATTCTATCGGCCTCTCACCTTCCTGAGGGGCCGATGTTATAACTTTTCCCCCTTACCCTTTATGCCCGGCCCGATCGGGCATCTCGCCCTGTCATTCTGAGCGCAGCGAAGAATCTCTGTCTCATTCCCGCCGACATCGATGCCAGCGCCCTTCCATCTTACGTCCGGGACAGGATCCTGAATGCCCAAGCCAAAGTGCAAACCCATATCACATTTCCCGCAATTGCCCGCGTCCTGTACCCCGTTGGACTCGTCCACGGGTGTAGACAATGGACAAGATGTGCTGTGGCCTGGCGCAAAAGTTCCGCTTGATTTACCACAAAAACACCGCTTGATTTGCCGCAAAAGTTCCGGTTATGCTTTGTAGTTCGGGAAAAGAAGCGTATCTTTACGCCCGGAATAAATTTGATTTGATATGAATTATCTCGAGAGAGCTGCCGACGTAATGCTGTCGGACCGTCTGGATGCCTTCGGGGCCGTGCTCCTGGAAGGGCCCAAATGGTGCGGCAAGACAACAACCGCCTCCCAGCAGGCAAAGAGCATCATCAAGATGCAGGATGCGGACAATGCGGCCGAGTACTTGGCCACGGCAGCCACCAAACCCTCGCTGCTGCTGCGGGGAGAGAATCCCCGCCTTATCGATGAATGGCAGGATGCCCCCAACCTGTGGGACGCTGTCCGCGATACCGTGGACAACCGTTCCGACGTAGGCCTCTACATCCTCACCGGCTCCACCGTCGTGGACAAGGACAAAATCAAGCACAGCGGCACCGGACGCATCGCCAGGATGAAGATGTATCCGATGAGCCTCTGGGAGTCCAAGGAATCCAGCGGAGAGGTCTCCCTGCGGGAAATCTTCTACAATCCGGACTATTCCATCGACGGTGCCCGCTCACCGCTTTCCGTGGAGGATCTCATCTTTCTGGCCTGTCGCGGCGGCTGGCCCGCATCCCTGTATGCCAGGACATCTAAGGCCAAACTTCTCACTGCAACGGAATACGTCAACACCCTTTGCACCGACGATATTTCCCGCGTGGACGGCGTCCAGCGCGACGAGCGCACTGCCCGGATGATTCTACGCGCCTGGGCTAGAAACATCGCAACGCTCGCCAAGAAATCCACCATGCGCGCCGACCTTGTGGCCTCGGAGGAATATGACCTCTCCATGGACACCTTCGACGACTATGTGGGCGCATTCATCAAACTCTTCGTCATCGACGACCTGGAGGCCTGGTGCCCGCCAATTCGAAGCAAGAGCGCCATCCGAAGCGGTCTCAAGCGGGAATTCACAGACCCGTCCATCGCCGTAGCAGCCCTGGGCGCCACTCCCGAATCCCTGCAGACCCAGCTCAAGACCTTCGGCTTCATCTTCGAGAATATGTGTGCCAGGGACCTCCGGGCCTACTCCCAGAACCTCGGCGGCAAACTGTCGTACTACCACGACCGATACGGCCTGGAATCCGACCTGGTCCTCCACCTCGGCGACGGCCGCTACGCCCTCGTAGAATGTAAGCTCGGCAGTCAGGAGATAGAAGAAGGCGCCGCTCACCTGACGGAAATCGTCCGCCTTATTCGAGAGCACAATCTTACCGAAAAGCAAGTTCCCATCCGAGAACCCGACCAGCTCATCGTCCTAACCGGCGGCACAATGGCCTACACGCGCGAGGATGGCGTGAAAATCATCCCCCTTGGCTGCCTCAAGTGGTAAAACGCTCTCGCAACATCTCGAACGACCACTTAATCGTTGAAACCATGACCTCTGAAATCTCCAAGGTATCCCACCTGTCCCGCCCCTTAATAGGGACGGGACACTTGCTTTGCTGTCAGAAATTTGCGAAATTTGTAATGGTTATCTAAAAGTACATATGCAAAAGAAAACAAAGAGACTTGCTCCAGACAATATCACTGAACTCTCTCAGTGTGAGGTATTCGTTTTCGGCAGCAATCTGGAAGGTCAGCACATGGGTGGAGCGGCACGCTACGCCTACGACCATTTTGGCGCAGAGTGGGCCACGGAGTTGGACCGCAGGGCCAATGCTACGCAATCCCGACGATGCACGGACCACTGTCCGAAATCAAGCCTTACGTGGACGATTTCATTGAGTATGCCCGCCAGCATCCGATGAACCGTTTCCTTCTAACCAGAATTGGCTGCGGCATCGCCGGCTTCAAAGACAAGGACATGGCTCCGCTGTTCAAAGAGGCACTGACACTTCCCAACGTCTCCTTCCCAAATGAATGGTTCATCCAGCTCCTGGACTATATCGAACCCCGGGAAAAGAGGAAGCAGACAGCTCCGCCGGTCATCAACATGAAGGTACTGCAGCGGCTTTGCCATGAGCATTTGTACACAATCGGCGCCGGGATTCCATGGGACGAGCCGGATATCCTGATTCGCTATATCATTGACGAAGACAAGTTCGGATACAAGGCAATGGGGAATTTCTTCTTCTTTGACGATGACCTGTATATCTTCGACTGCGACGACAAGTTTGCCGAAAACCACAATCAGGATGTGGTTGAAGCTGTATTCCAGGACGAATGCAAAGACCGGGGATATGCCTTTCCGGCCTACTTCGCCGGCGTCAAGACATCGTACAGAGACTCGAATGGAGAGGCCATCTTCACGGGCGATGTCTGCCATATCAAGTTCCATAGCTCCGAATATGATTATCCGCTGAGCACGCTTGGATCGGAAGAGAATCCCGAATACTTCCGCTATGCCTTCGTACTGGATAACCACTGCATCCGTCCGGAAAAATGTGAGAGCATCACCCGCGTCGGAACCGTCTTCTATCAGGTAGAGAAAGGCTCAGAAGGTGATCTGGTCGACCAGTTGAGCGCCCGATTTACTGATATCTGGGGTCAATGCAAAGACCCGATAGAGCATCGCCTAGAGATGGCAAAGTACACGCCCAGCTTCCATGAGAATTACTGGGAGTACGCTGCCTTGAAAGTGCTGGAGATAGAGTACGGCTGGCGCTACTATCCAGGCCTTCCGAAACCGGATTAGGATTGAAGAATTACTGTTTCTAAAATTGAT
>DGVM01000120.1 GCA_002395925.1 Bacteroidales bacterium UBA4284 | reverse complement strand
GACAGGTTGACGTTGGTGGCGCAGATGACGCGGACGTCGGTCTTTTCCACCTTCGATGAGCCTACCTTGATGAACTCGCCGTTCTGCAGGACGCGCAGCAGCATGGCCTGGGTTTCCTTGGGGAGTTCGCCTATTTCGTCGAGGAAGAGGGTGCCTCCGTTGGCCTCTTCGAAGTAGCCCTTGCGCTCGCCTACAGCCCCGGTGAATGCTCCTTTTTCGTGGCCGAAAAGCTCTGCGTTGATAGTGCCCTCCGGAAGGGCTCCGCAGTTGACTGCCAGGTACTTGCCGTTTTTGCGGCGGCTGTGCTGGTGGATTATCTGCGGGATGTTTTCCTTGCCGGTGCCGCTCTCGCCTTCGATGAGGACGGTAAGGTCGGTGGGGGCTATTGCGACGGCCGTTTCCAGCGCCCTGGTGAGCGCCGGGTCATTGCCTATGATGTCGTATCGGTTTTTTAACAGTTGAAGCTCTTGGGAGTCCATAACGGTGCAAAGTTATGAAAAAAACTTATCTTTGTAACCGTTATGAAAAGAATCCTATCGCTAGCGGCGCTCAGCGCCCTTCTTATGCTCGGGACATCCTGTGCCAAGTCCAGGATCGAGCAGATGCAGATGGCAAAAGACGTCACCATCTCCTGCACCCCGGAAATACTGGAAATCAAGGCCGGCAAAATACCTGCAACCGTTACCGTTACCTGTCCCAAGGGATACTTTCATCCCAAGGCGGTGATGGATGTAAGCCCCGTGCTGGTTTACGAAGGAGGCGAGCAGGCGGGCCGTCTGCTGCAGTACCAGGGCGACAAGGTGAAAGATAACTACAAACCGGTGTCCTCAAAAGGTCAGACCATTACGGAACGGCTGGAATTCAAGTACGTACCCGGTTGCGAAAAAGCCCGCCTGGAGCTTCGTGCCAAGGTTTACTGGGACGGCAAGGAGTATCCCCTGGAGCCCATTAAGGTTGCCGACGGATGCCTCGCCACGTACCAGCTGGCCGACCTTGACGGCGTTTATACCGTCAAGCCCGACGGTTACCAGCCCATACTGTACCGGACCACCGAGGGCCGTATCCTCTACGATGTAGGCTCCGACCGCGTCGATCAGGAGCAGTTCGAGACCAACTCCATGGTCAACTACAAGAACTCCCTGGAGTACCTGCAGACCGACGAGCGCACCACCATCAAGGATACCAAAATAGTAGCGTACACCTCTCCCGAAGGAGGCAAGCAGTACAACGAAACCCTGTCCGATAAGCGTGCCGGCACCGCCCAGAAGGCATGGGACAAGGTGGCGGGCGGTCTGGAACTCTCCGGTGTTGAGGTCGAAAGCATGGGACAGGACTGGGACGGTTTCCGCGAGGCCGTAGAAAAGTCCAACATCCGCGACAAGGACCTCATCCTGCGTGTGCTGTCCATGTACAGCGACCCGGCAATGCGCGAAAGCGAAATCCGCAACCTTTCCCAGATATATCAGGAAATCAACAAGAGGGTGTTCCCCGAACTTCGCCGCGCACGCCTGGTGACCGACCTGGAGTGGCGTAACTACGATGACCGCGAACTGGTCGAGCGGGCCGAAAAACTCGGCCTCGACCGCTTCGACGAGCCGTCCATCCTGCATCTTGCGACCATTACCGAGTCCCCCGAGGGCAAGGAAAGCCTCTATAAGCTGGCCATCGAGAAGTTCAACTCCGACACGGCCCGCTACAATCTCGCCATGCTGTATCTCTCCCAGGGCCGTACATCCCTTGGCGGAGCCTATCTTGGCAAAATCAAAGAGCCCGACGCCGACGCCCTCAACGCCACCGGAGTGGTTGCCATGCGCAACGCCGACTGGCAGGCGGCCGACATGTGCTACTGGAAGGCCGACAACGACGATTCCAAGCAGAACCGCATCGTGATGGACATCCTCAAGGGCGACTACGAGACGGCCGCTAAGGATGCAGCCGGCCTTAAGGGAGTCAACGCCGCAGTTGCCTGCCTGGTCAGCGGCGACGAGGCCGGAGCCGCAGCAGCGCTCCAGGGAGACCAAAGCGCCAAGGCCGACTACCTGCGTGCCGTACTCGCCGCCCGCAAGGGCGAGGTTTCCGAGGCCCGCAAGCTTCTGGATGCCGCCACCGCCGCCGACGAGGCTTTGAAGAATCGCGCCAAGAACGATATCGAGTTTGCCGCGCTTGGCCTTTGACGGCATTTCCGCTGTATGTTCGACAACGATGTACGTTCATATCTCACCGAAGAGTTTTATGCCAAGGGAAAGGCCGAACTCATAAAGTCGCTTAAAAATCTTGGAATACTCACAGATGATATCGTTCGTGCGTCCGGCTTTACCCTCAAAGAGATAGAAGAGTTATAGGCAAATAAGGTATTTGTGAGGCCGCGACAGAAAGCCTTTCTTGGATATGTCGCAAATAATTCGTATCTTTGCGGTCCGTTTTTGGCGTTTTTGCCAGGAATGGACCGTTTATTTTATTTATTAACAAACACTTATGCCCACAATTCAACAATTGGTCCGCAAAGGACGCGAGACTGTCGAAGTAAAGAGCAAGTCCCGCGCGTTGGATGCTTGCCCTCAGAAGCGTGGCGTATGCCTCAGGGTTTACACAACGACCCCTAAGAAACCTAACTCAGCAATGCGTAAGGTTGCCCGTGTACGTCTTTCTAACGCAAAAGAGGTCAATGCCTACATCCCCGGCGAAGGCCACAACCTCCAGGAGCACAGCATCGTGCTGGTCCGTGGCGGTCGTGTAAAAGACCTTCCCGGTGTACGTTACCACATCCTTCGTGGCGCATTGGATACCGCTGGCGTAGAAGGCAGGACCCAGTCCCGTTCCCTCTATGGCGCCAAGAGGCCCAAGAAGTAGCCCGGGGTGTTTTAATCTTTTAATTATTTATTACAATGAGAAAGTCAAAGCCTAAGA
>DGVM01000143.1 GCA_002395925.1 Bacteroidales bacterium UBA4284 | reverse complement strand
TCCACCTTCCTGCTGTGGCTGCTTTCGGATATCTACGCGCGTCTGCCGGAGGTCGGCGACTGCGATCTGCCCAAACTGGTGTTCTTCTTCGACGAGGCCCATACCCTCTTTACCGACACGGCACCTGCGCTGGTGACCAAGATAGAGCAGGTCGTACGCCTCATCCGAAGCAAGGGCGTCGGCGTTTACTTTGTAACTCAGAACCCTACCGACATCCCCGAAAGCATACTCGGCCAGCTGGGCAACCGCATCCAGCATGCCCTTCGCGCTTATACTCCCAAGGACCAGAAGGCAGTCCGCAGCGCTGCAGAGACCTTCCGTCCCAATCCCGCCTTCAAGACGGCCGACGCCATAACCAACCTCGAGACCGGAGAGGCCCTTGTCAGCTTCCTGGACGAAAAGGGTGCGCCCTCCATAGTTCAGCGTGCGCGTATCCTTTTCCCTCTCAGCCAGATAGGAGCGATTTCCGAAGGCCAGCGCCTCGACATACGCAACTCTTCACCGCTCAAGGGCAAGTACGACACTGTCATCGACCGCGAATCCGCATTCGAGATTCTGCTTGCAGACCAGCAGCGTGCGGAGCAGGAGCAGGAACGCCAGCAGCAGCTGATAGAAGAGCAGAAGGCCCGCGCCGAGCAGGAACGGCTTGCCGAAAGGGAGCGCGCCGCTCTTGAAAAGCAGCAGGCGGCAGAGGCACGCGCGCAACAGCAGGCCGGCAAGAAGTCCAAAGGCCTTGGTTCCATCGTCATGAGAGCTGCCATCGGAGCCGCCGTATCGAGCCTTTCCCGCAGTGCCGGCAAGGCAGCGGCTGATTCCCTCACGGGCAGCAAGACCGCAAACGGCAAGAAGAAAAAAGGCACGCAGACGGCTGCCGGCAAGGCTGTTTCGAGCGCGGCTTCTTCTGCAATCCGCACTCTGGCACGCAGTATCCTTGGAAGCCTCATCAAATGAGAATCAGGCAGATAATACTCTTGTGCCTTGCCTGCGAAGTGCTGCTCTCGTGCGTACGGGGCGGCGGCAGCGGCAATGACGCTCAGGCTCCGGTCCAGAAAGATACCATACTGCTCCTTGGCTTCCGTACCGATGCCTATGCGGTGGATTCCACCAAAGTGCGCGACGGCGAAACCTTTACCGGCATGATGGGGCGTCTGGGCCTTGGTGCTGCGGATGCATATACCCTCGTGGAGCGCTGCGACAGCATATTCGACGTGCGCCGTCTGCGTGCCGGCAATTCTCTGGAAGCGTATTACTCTCCGGATTCCACCGGACGCCGCATAGAGTACGTCGTCTATCACAACGACCGCATCAAATCTACCGTCTTCCAGTGCCGTGATTCCCTTTGCGGCTGGGTGTGCATGCGCCCTGTCGAGCACGTACGAAAGACCGCCGACATTACCATACACAGCTCCCTGTGGAACGATATGGTGGCAGCCGGCGTGTCTCCGCTGCTGATTGTCGAGCTGTCCGACATATATGCCTGGACCGTCAATTTCTTCGGCCTGCAGGACGGCGACCGCTTCCGGGTCATATACAATCAGACCGAGAGCGAAGGAGAGGTCATCAGCATCGACGGAATCGACTTTGCGATATACAACAGCGGCAAGTTTACCGCCAGCGCAATACGTTTCGACCAGGGTGACGGCGGCGGCAAGTATTGGAATGAGAAAGGGGAGAGCATGCGCAAGGCCTTCCTCAAGGCACCACTTCAATTCACGCGTATAAGCAGCCGTTTCACCTATCATCGCAAGCATCCCATTACCGGTAAGGTGCGCCCTCACACCGCAGTGGACTATGCGGCGCCTACCGGGACACCCGTCCATTCCATTGGAGACGGTACGGTCACGCTTTGCGGCTGGGACGGCTCCGGCGGAGGAAACCGCGTCAGGATCAGGCACATGAATGGCTACGAAACCTGCTACATGCACCTTTCCAAGTTCGCCTCCGGCATCCGGCAGGGCGTGCGTGTCGCGCAGGGGCAGGTTATAGGATACGTGGGTGCCACCGGCCATGCAACCGGACCGCACCTTGATTTCCGCGTCTGGAAAGACGGAACCGCCATCGACCCGCTTTCGATGATTTCGCCTCCTTCCGAGCCGCTGAAGAGCGAGAATCTGGATTCGCTTGGCAAGCTGTATAAGGCGTATCTGGACACCCTTTCGATAGGCAGTCAGGACCGATGAACATAGAACCGGTAGCTTATTTCCGTTCTCCGCTTGACGGCAAATTCGGAATCCCCAGGCAATCCGGCCTTGCTCCGGACCTTGCCGGGGAGGTCCGTTTCGTGCCGCCTTACGATGCTCCCGAGGCCGTACGCGGCCTGGAAGGATTCGACTACTGCTGGCTGATATGGGGATTTTCGCTCAATCCTTCCGATCCCCGGCATCTTACTGTCCGTCCTCCCCGGCTTGGCGGGAATGAGCGCGTGGGAGTTTTTGCGTCCCGCTCTCCTTTTCGCCCCAATCCTCTGGGGCTCTCCTGCGTGAGGATCGGAAGCGTAGAGGCTGGCGTGCTGAAGGTTTACGGCGCCGACCTTGCGGACGGGACTCCGATTTATGATGTCAAGCCTTATGTCGAATACGCCGACAGCAAGAGCGGCGTACGCAACGGTTTTGTGGATTCCGCTCAATGGACCCCGCTGAAGGTTGATTTCCCCAAGCATCTGATAGACAAGATGCCACCAGATCAGGCTCAAGCACTTCTTCAGGTCCTTTCCCAGGACCCGCGGCCACGTTATCAAGAAGACCCCGGCCGTCTGTACGGCATGAGTTTCGGCGGCTGGGAAATAAAATTCAATGTGCAAGACGGCATCTTGTTTGTGAAGTCTGCAGAAAAGTATTAAATTCGCGGCTCAATGGACACTGCAATAAAAGATTTGCTGAAACAGCGTACGCTGGAAGAGATCGAGGCAACCCTCGATTATTTTGACGCGTATCCCCGTTTCGCTCACCGCAAGGAGGATCTCGTAAAGGCTCTCGCGAACCTGTTCACGGAACCCGCCCGATGGCTCGACCGTTTGATGGAAGGCGACCTCCGCGTCCTGAAGCGCCTCTGCGCGGCAGGTCCGGAAGTCCCGGTAGAACTCATCCCGACCGATTATCCCATGGTCATCGAGGTGCTGCATATTGCGGTGTTCGACAAGTCGCCAAATACAGAAGACCTCGTTTCTGTCAGTATTCCTACTGTGTTTTACGACCTTATCCATAATGATATAGATGCCGTAATCGAAAGGAAAGAGAAAGATGGAACCTTCGAGGTCGAGCACCTTGCGCTTGGTGCTATGAACGCATTTGGCGCAGTGCCGCTGTCAACATTCGTCGATACTGTCTTTGCAGATTTCACCGACGCCGAGGCCATGCATGCTTTTGCGGCAAACCTCGCGAGTTGTCCGGTATTCCGTCTTTATCAGGAAGAATATAAGGGTGTCGCCTACATGGTCACTCCCGACATTGAGAATCTGGAAGAAGTGATGCGTAAACGCGGCAAGCTCTACAAAGGCGTGCGGCGCTATGCCTCGCTGGAGCTGGAGGACCTGCGTGCGGCAGGGGAGAACTCGCCTTTCTGCTTTTACGGAGTCCATACGCGTGAGGGTCAGGCCCTTCTCGACATGCTGGAGAAAACCGGCTACGAAGGCGAAGAACTGGAGTATGCAGCCCATTCCGTATGGATCAACGCCCAGTATGAACCCGACGAGAAGAATCTCGACCTCCTGCTTTCCCCCATTACGCAGAAGGACTCCTATGTAGAAACATACGAGGAGTTCACCGAGTTTGCCAACATCATTATCCGATATGCCAATTCCATCCCAAAGTGGCTGCTCAAGGGGCACAGCGCAGACGAGACGGGGCTCATGATATACTCACTCCCCGAAGATTACTTCAGGGAGGAGTTTGAGGAGAACCTCAATTATGGCGAGGAAATGATGCAGTACTTCGACAGAGCCAACCGCGTACGGCCTGTGCCGCCCGATGATCCCTGTCCCTGCGGAAGCGGTCTGTCATACCGCTTCTGTCACGGAAAATACGTTAGTTAACTGCCTTTACCTTAAGGTTGGCTTCAAGGTATTTCGCCCATTTTGAGACGGCCGCATCGTCGGGTGCAATCACCGAACATATCAGCAGTCCGCGCTTGACTATCTCCACGCACATAAGGAGCATGATGGAGCCGTCTTCACATTCTCCAGTGAATCCGTAGGCTTTCTTTTTCTGGAAAGTCCATTCGGCAATAGGATCCTCTTCTTCGTCTTCTTCGTCCCAGCCAATGATTTCTGCGTAGTTGGCATAGGCTTCGTCTTCTGCCGTGGTATCGGACGGAAGGTCGCCGACATAGAGGTCGAGTACGGCCTCGTATTTACCTTCTTCGGCAGAGGGAAGATGGCATTCCAGGTGTGTTATGAGGGCGTTTTCCAGTTCCTCATAGCGCTCTTCTTCGCGTATCCATTCGGCAGAGAGCGGGAGTGCAATGTCGTATGTCATAGGCTGTTATATGAAATTGAGAAGGTGTCTCCCTGGGAAGGGTCTCCGCTTGTAAAGCCCTTTTTGAGCCAGCGTACACGCTGGGCGGCGGTGCCATGGGTGAAAGCGTCGGGAACGGTGTAACCGTATGATTTTTTCTGGAGATAGTCGTCACCGATTTTGTTTGCCGCCGCTACGCCTTCTTCGAAGTCGGAATCGTCGAGAGAACCGAAGAACTTGTTGTCGTAATGGGCCCAGATTCCTGCATAGAAGTCGGCCTGGAGCTCAATCCGTACGCTCATCTTGTTGGCTTCCTTCTCGCTCATGCGCGCCATTTTGGCGTGTGCGTCATTCAGTGTGCCAAGCAGGTACTGTACATGGTGGCCGATTTCGTGCGCTATGACGTAAGCATATGCAAAATCGCCGTCGGCTCCGATATCTTTCTTCATGTTGCTGAAGAAGGAGAGATCGAGATACACCGTCTGGTCGGCACTGTTGTAGAAAGGCCCGACCTGTGCGGAGGCTGTTCCTGTGGATGTCTGTACGTAATCGTTGTAGAGTACCAGCTTGGGAGCTTCGTATTTGAGTCCGCTTTCCTTGAAGATCCGGGTCCAGACATCCTCGGTTCCTGCGAGAATCTGTTTTGTGAAAACCGCGAGTTCTTCTTCCTGGGCGGAAGGAGTGTATTCGGTTTCCGTCTGCACAGCGCCGCCCATATTGCCGGCCTGCTGCAGGACGGGAGTTGCGTCGATTCCGAATACGAGGTACAGAATTCCTGCAATCAGGAGGCCTCCGAGGCTTAGCCCACCGGCTTTTCCTACCGTTCGGCCGCGTCTGTCTTCAACATTTGTGCTTTGGCGTCTTCCGTCGAGTCTCATATTAGTAAATTATTGAAAAATACACTATAAAACTAAAATGTTACAATGGTTAACATTTTTGTTAACCCCTATTTTCCTCCTTCAATCAGGGCTTTGTCGTTAAAATAATCGATGCGCATCGCATGTCTGACGTCGTCGAGGGTGGACTGGGCGACCTCGATGGCTGCATCGGTCCCTTTGCGCAGGATTTCCCAGACTGCCGGAATATCCTTCTCCAGTTCAGCGCGGCGAGCCCGGATAGGTTCGAGGATATCGTTGAGTATCGCGGCGAGGAAACTCTTGAGCATGACGTCTCCCAGACCTCCGGCGCGGTACTGGGCCTTCACCTCGTCGAGATTGTTGAAGGTGAAACTGGATTTGCGTCCTACGAAGCATGAACCGAAGCGCTCGAAATGCTCGGGGCGGCAGAAGGCGTCGAGGTAGGTGAAGACCGTGTTGCCTTCGACTTTACCCGGATCGCTTACCTGCAGGTGTCCGGGATCCGTGTACATCCCGCGTACTTTCTTCTCTACATCTTCCTTGCTGTCGGAAAGGTAAATGCAGTTACCGAGAGATTTACTCATCTTTGCCTTTCCGTCTGTGCCGGGAAGGCGCATGCAGGCTGCATTATCGGGAAGAAGGATTTCGGGTTCTACGAGGGTCTCGCCGTAAACCGCGTTGAATTTGCGCACTATTTCGCGGCATTGCTCGATCATGGGTTCCTGGTCTTCTCCTACGGGAACGGTGGTCGCCCGGAAGGCCGTAATGTCGGCAGCCTGGCTGATAGGGTAGCAGAAGAAGCCCACGGGGGTGCCTGCCTTGTTGTCGGAGCCGTCTTCGGTTTCGGAGAATCCGCGCAGCTTGATCTCCTGTTTTACAGTGGGATTGCGCTGAAGGCGCTGCACGGTGACCAGATTCATGTAATAGAAGGTCAGCTCGGTGAGCTGGGGCACCATAGACTGGATGAAAATGTTGACCTTAGAAGGGTCAAGCCCAGCAGAGAGGTAGTCCAGAGCCACCTGTATTATATTCTGACGGACTTTCTCGGGATTGTCTGCGTTGTCTGTAAGGGCCTGGGCGTCGGCTATCATGATGAAAATCTTGTCGAAACCGCCTTGCTGCTGAAGCTCGACCCTGCGGCGGAGCGAGCCTACATAGTGCCCCAGATGGAGCTTGCCTGTAGGACGGTCGCCTGTGAGTATAATCTTATTTGCCATGTATGATGTAAATTATTGTATAAACCAGTTACACGAACTTTCTTCTCCTGCAATCCACACCGTATCGCCTTCATTGAACCGGAAGTCGGCTCCTGGGTTGGTAATCAGCTGTCCGGAATGCAGTACGCTTATTATCATGCATCCGCTCTTTCTCATGTCGGCCTCGCGGAGCGTCTTGCCGGTGAGGTAGGAATCTTTCTGGAGTACGGCGTTTATAAGGGTGAACCCTTGCGCTGTATCCTCTGGCTCCGAAGCCGTATTGTCTTTCATAACCTGCTCAAATGCCGATAGTTGAGCGCTCGTACCTACAGCGATTATTTTGTCGTGCGGAAATATCGGCTCATCTCCCGAGGGTATGAGTATGGAGTGACTGCCACGCTGTATCTTTATGATGTTGATGCCGGAATTCTTGCGGAAAGGCATATCGCGCAGGCTCTTTCCGGCAAACACGAAGTCGGGGGATACCTCGATTGACTGCGTGTGGATATCGTATTCTGAGAGATTGTCGCGGACGGTGGATGCGATGGGCATTGCCCGGCGTTCCTGCTCCTCGCGGGCGTTGAAATTCTCCATGAAGCGCTTCTCCAGGCCTGAGATGCTCTTGAAGGCGCTCTTGGCGAAGATGAAGAACAGGAGTCCCGCTGCGATTACGGCAATGACGCCCCAACCGCCCAGCCTGAAATAGCTGGTGATGGCTGCGAGAATGAATCCGACTGCGATGAGTATGCGGAAAATCATCAGCGAAAGGATAGGCCAGCGGTTGGCAGCCCGTTCCTTGAGGAGTTTGGGTGCGTGTACGTTGATGGAACCGTTTGCGATGGCGAGGCCATACAGGAAAGGAAGCATCACGGCGAGGGTCACGCCAAGGCATATCAGCTTGCGCAAATCATCTCCCAGGAAGGGGAGCAGCTTTGCGGCCAGATTGCCGAGCAGCAACCTCGACGCCAGGAGTATGGCCACGAGTATGACTCCGTAGAGGACGACGCGGATGACATAACTCTTGATAAGTTCCGTCCATTCGTTCTTTTCTGCGGAAGAATTGACGCCACCCTCGCCCTGCTGGGGATTTATGCGGTCGAGGATCCTGTTGGGCAGGTGTGCGGAAAGCCATTTGCTGGCCGGGTCGCCGGCTTTGATCATGTAGGGAGCCGTAAACGTGGTAATCACGGATACGGCGATAATGACAGGGTATATGAACGGCCGCATGACGCCGAGACTGCAGCCCAGGCTCGCTATGATGAATGAGAATTCGCCCAGCTGGGCCATCGTAAAGCCAACGTGGACGGAATTGTCCAGCCCCTGTCCGGCGAGCAGTGCTCCAGTCGTGGAGAAGAGAAGTATGCCGGTGACGGCTATCAGTGCGATAATCAGTATCGTAGCCCAATGCTGGCCGATTATTGCCGGATCTATCATCATACCTACGGACACAAAGAAGATAGCTCCGAAAAGGTTCTTTATGCCGGTGAGCAGGTGCCCGATGCGTTCGCCCTCCACAGTCTCTGCAAGTATGGAGCCCATGACGAAAGCGCCCAGCGCGGAGGAAAAACCGGCAAAGGAAGCGAGCGCGACCATACCGAAGCACAAACCTATGGATATGATGAGGAGTATCTCGTCATTTAGGTATTTGCGCGCTTTTTTGAGCACTATTGGTATGACGTAGAGACCGACAAGGAACCATAATATAAGGAAGAACGCCAGGCGGGCGAGGCTCATGAGCATCTGGCCTCCGGAGAACTGCTTGGAGACAGCCAGGGTGGAAAGCAGGACCATCATTATGACGGCAATGAGGTCTTCGACCACCAGGGTTCCGAATATCAGCGGCGCATAAGGCCTCTTCTTGAGGCCCATGTCGTCGTAGGCTTTGATGATAACGGTGGTGGAGCTCATGGAGAGCAGGCCGCCGAGGAAAAGGCTTTCCATGCGCGCCCAGCCAAAGGCGTTGCCGGCGACCATGCCGGTGATGAACATGCCGATACATATTGTGCCGGCCGTTATGAGCGCGCTGCTGCCGACCTTTAGCAATTTCTTGAAACTGAATTCCAGTCCGAGGGCGAAAAGCAGGAAGATAATGCCGATCTCGGACCACTGGCTGACTGATTCGGTGCTGGAAATGGCGGGAATCAGACCTAGGTGGGGGCTGACTATGAAACCGGCGATGATATAACCGAGAATCAAAGGCTGCTTGAGAGCCTTCGATATGACGGTAAATATGCCGGCGGCTATCAGAATGACCGCCAGGTCAGCCACCAGATTCAGTTCTTCGGACATCCTTGGTTCATTTCGAGCCGCAAGTTAGCAAAAATTCCGCTATCTGCACAGCATTGAGGGCCGCACCTTTGCGGATCTGGTCTCCGGAGAGCCAGAGCGTGATGCCGTTGGGGCTGGACAGGTCCTTGCGGATACGACCTACGAAGACATCGTCTTTGCCGGCAGTAAACAGAGGCATGGGATAGGTAGCCGACGAAGGATCGTCGAGTACAGTCACTCCAGGAGCCGCGGCAAGGGCTTCGCGTACGGCGGAAACTTCCAGCGCGTCCTCTGTTTCCAGCCATACCGCCTCCGAATGGGAGCGAAGGGCGGAAATGCGGACGCACATCGCGCTGCAATCGATGTCGGAGTGAAGTATCTTGCGGGTCTCGGCCCACATCTTCATTTCTTCCTTGGTATAGTCGTTGTCGGTAAAGACATCGATCTGCGGAATGACGTTGTATGCAAGCTGATAGGGGAAACGCTCCACGCTCACGGGCTCTCCGCATACTATCTGGCGATACTGCTCCTGCAATTCTGCCATAGCCCTGGCCCCAGCGCCCGAGGCCGACTGGTAAGTGGCCACGTGTACCCGGCGGATATGCGAAAGCCTTTCGATAGGCTTGAGAACGACCACCATCATGATAGTGGTGCAGTTGGGATTGGCGATGATGCCCCTGGGATGCCTGAGGGCGTCTTCCGCATTGCATTCAGGAACCACCAGCGGGACGTCTTCGTCCATGCGGAAGGCGGAGGAATTGTCTATCATCACGGTTCCGTAGCGGGTGATTGTGGAGGCGAACTCGCGGGACGTGGATGCTCCTGCGGAGGTAAAGGCATAGTCTATATCCCGGAAGTCGTCGTTGTGCTGGAGAAGCTTGACTTCAAGTTCTTTGCCTCTGAATAAGTATTTTTTGCCGGCGCTGCGCTCTGAGCCGAAAAGCACAAGGGAGTCTGCGGGAAAATTACGTTGCTCGAGTACCCGGAGTAATTCTTGTCCTACGGCGCCGCTGGCGCCGACTATCGCTGCTTTCATATCCGTACTAATGGTTAAAAACTAAGTTGTACAAATATAGTGATTTCATTCATATTGTAAAAGCCGGCCGGGCTCTAAATACGACTAAAGCCCGCTTCACAGCGGGCTTTAACGGTTAGTTAGTAGTGTATACCTTATTGAAGGTTAATTATTGTTGGTTAGAATAGTTGTTGATTTCCGATTGCAAATATAAACCAAATATTTCAATTGGCAAGCATTTTTGCGAAAATTTTTGAAAAAACAATTTTTCGTTTTTAAAAATTTTTATTAATTCTCCTCCAAAAGTTCGGGGCGAAGCAGCCGTGTTCTCTCAAGTGCTTGATTATCTTGCCATTCTCGTATTAGTTTGGGATTGCCGCTAAGCAAAACGTCGGGGACTTTCCAGCCGTTGAACTCGGCGGGACGGGTATAGACGGGAGGGGAGACCAGGCCGTCCTGGAAACTGTCGGAAAGGGCCGACGTTTCGTCGGTCAGGACGCCCGGGATGAGGCGGATGATGCTGTCCGCGAGGAGGGCGGCGGGAATCTCGCCGCCGCTTACGACGAAATCGCCCACGGAGATCTCCCGGGTGACGAGGTGTTCGCGGATGCGCTCGTCGATTCCCTTGTAATGGCCGCACAGGATGATGATGTTCTCTTTGAGGGACAGTTCGTTGGCGATACCCTGGTCCAGGATCTCGCCATCGGGGGCCATGTAGATGATCTCGTCGTACTCCCTTTCGGAGCGCAGTTCCTCGATCATCCGGAACACCGGTTCCACCATCATGACCATGCCGGCGTCGCCGCCGTAGCAGTAGTCGTCCACGGTCAGGCGCGGCCCCAGACCGTACTTGCGGAGGTTGTGGACATGGATTTCCACCAGGCCTTTCTTGACGGCCCGGCCGGGAATGGAATGGCTCAGCGGGCTTTCGAGCAGCTCCGGAACCACGGTGAGGATATCGATGCGCATGGGTTTTCTCTTTCTTGAGTGCAAATGGAGCGTTTTATGCTTAATTGTGGAAATTTTGTTATCTTTGTCGTCTGTATGTTTAATTTTTGAACACCATTGATCATGAGTGAAGAAATGAAGCCTGAGGTCATCGAAGAAACCGTCGTCGAGACCGCAGATGTAGCACAGGAACAGACCCAGGAAGTGCAGGCACCCGCCGCCGAGGAAGCCCAGCCCGTCATGGAGGAGGTGAAGGATGCCGTCCAGGACGTCGAGGAGGAGGTGAAGGATGCCGTGGAGGACGTCAAGGAGACCGTCGTCAACTATGCCGACAAGACCCTGGCCGAACTCTCCGCCCTGTTCCAGAGCCTGA
>DGVM01000183.1 GCA_002395925.1 Bacteroidales bacterium UBA4284 | reverse complement strand
CCACCGTGAAGCACTTTGCGGCCAACAATCAGGAGCGTGCCCGCCACACGATGAGTTCCGATGTGGATGAACGCACCCTTCAGGAGGTTTATTTCCCCGCCTTCCGCAAGGCCGTGAAGGAAGCCGGAGTCGGTGCGGTGATGGACAGTTACAATCTGGTGAACAGCGTCCACAGCACCGAGAATGCCTGGATGAACATAGAAGTCCTGCGAAACCAGTGGGGCTTCGAGGGCATAGTGATGTCCGACTGGACGAGCGTCTACAGCACCCTGGGAGCAGCCAACGGAGGACTTGATATGGAGTGCCCTAAGGGGGTGTTCTTCACCCCGGAGAAGATAATCCCCCTCATAGAGAACGGAGTTCTGGACGAAAAGGTGATTGACGAAAAAGTGCAGCACATACTGCAGACTTTCATCGCCTTCGGATTCCTTGATACTCCCCGCAAGGATACCAGCATTCCCGAGAACAACCCCGCAACAGCAGAGATAGCTCTTGATATTGCGAGGGAGGGTATCGTGATGCTGAAAAACGACAAGGCCCTGCCTCTGGCCAAAAAGGCGAAAGTGCTTGTGATAGGGCCGAATGCCGGGAAGATCCCTTCGGGCGGCGGTAGCGGTTCGGTCACTCCCTTCTATACCGTTTCGGTGGCGGAAGGCCTTTCAAAACAACTCAAGAACGTAGAATATCTCTCTGAAGATGCTATCTTCCGCCCTATTCTGCCGGAAGTGCACAATGGGGCCGAAGCCGGATTCCTGGCCAGTTACTATATAGGAGAGAAACTCCAGGGAGAGCCGGTACGCTGCATCACGGAAACCGACCCCAGCCACCGCTGGCGTTTCGGATCCCCCTTCAAACCTCTACCCGACGACGGCTTCTCCGTGCGTTGGGAGGGTAGTTGGCAGGCCCCCAAGGACGGCCTGGTGCGCTTCGTGATGTCGGGGGATGACGGTTACCGTCTCTATGTGAATGACAAGGGGCTTGGCGGCGACTGGGGCAACCATGCACTTTCTTCCCGTACCGTCTTCCTCAAGGTTGAGGCTGGTGCAGACTACGACATCCGTTTCGAATTCTACGAGCATGCAGGAGAGGCGACGGTTGGTTTCGAAGCAGGCTTGCTGGATGAGGAGTTGCTCAATCGCAAACTCACTGCTTGCACCGACGTGGTGTATTGCTGCGGTTTCGACAGCAATATCGAAGGAGAGGGATTCGACCGCCCTTTCAAACTCCCAAAGGATCAGTTGGATATGATGCAAAGGCTTGCAAGCAAGAAACTTACGGTGGTCGTCAATGCGGGCGGCGCAGTCGACTTCAGCGGCTGGTCCGATGCTGCATCCGCCATCCTTATGGCCTGGTATCCCGGGCAGGAAGGGGGTACGGCGGTTGCAGAAATCATCAGCGGGAAGATATCTCCTTCCGGGAAACTGCCGATCAGCATCGAGGCCAAGGCAGAGGACAATCCGAGCTTTGCCACCTACTTCGATGCCAACAGTAAGCAGTCCCGCACCACCTACTCGGAAGGCATCTTCACAGGATACAGGGGATATGACAGAAACGGCGTGAAGCCTTTGTATCCCTTCGGCTACGGCCTGTCCTACACCAGTTTCTCCTATTCCGGGATGAAAGTGGAGAAGAAAGCCAACGGCACTTTCGAGGTCAGTTTCGACGTTACCAACACCGGTAAGAAGGATGCCTCCGAAGCCGCTCAGGTTTATGTGCGGGATATTGAGTGCTCCGTTGTCAGGCCTCTCAAGGAACTGAAGGGCTTCGACAAGCACTTCATCCCCAAGGGAAAGACGGTCCGCTACAGCGTTACGCTCGGCCCGGATGCATTTGAGTTTTACGACATAAAGACCAAGGCCTTCGTCGTGGAGCCCGGTGATTTCGAGATACTTGTCGGCCCGTCATCCGCCGATCTGCCGCTCAAGACAACCGTTTCATTATGAGAAAGATATTGCTTCTCGCCGTCTTGCTTGCATCGGGCTTTTGCGCCCGGGCCGGCGGCATTTTCATCGAGTGTGAATCTTTCTTCGACAAAGGCGGATGGGTGCTGGACCAGCAGTTTATAGATGAGATGGGATCTTCCTACCTGCTTGCCCATGGCATGGGAAAGCAGGTGGCGGATGCATCCACCACCGTGAACATCCCTGCAGAAGGCCTTTACACAGTCTGGGCAAGGACCTACAACTGGACCTCGCCCTGGTCGGAAAAGCCCGGCCCCGGCAAGTTCCAGATTAAGATAGGCAAGAAGATTCTGAAGCCTGTGCTTGGTTCCACCGGCAAGTGCTGGGAATGGCAGAATGCCGGGCAGATACGCTTGAAGGTGGGGCAGACCACCCTTGCCCTTCACGACCTCACCGGATTCGAGGGGCGTTGCGATGCCGTATATCTTACATCCGACGGGGATGTGCCTCCGGCGGATATGGAAGCCTGGCGCAGGCAGCAGCTTGGCCTGACCGACACTCCCGCTGCATCTGCGAAATATGATTTTGTGGTGGTGGGAGGAGGAATATCCGGCATGTGTGCTGCTGTGGCTGCGGCTCGTCAGGGCCTGAAAGTGGCCCTCGTGAACGACCGTCCCGTGCTCGGCGGCAATAACAGCGCCGAGATCCGGGTTCACCTCGGCGGCACTATAGAAGTAGGCCCTTATCCGGCCCTGGGCCGTATGCAGAGGGAATTCGGCCATAGCAAGAAGGGCAATGCCCAGCCCGCAGAGAACTACGAAGACGGCAAGAAGCAGAGTTGGATAGAATCCGAACCCAACGTCACCCTCTATGCCTCCAACCGCGCGGTCGCCGTCCGCAAAGACGGCAGCAAGATCGATGCGGTCATCATCCGCAACATAGAGACCTCCGAGGAGATTCTTCTGGAAGCACCCCTGTTCGCGGACTGCACAGGCGACGGCACCGTGGGTTATCTGGCCGGAGCGGACTACCGCTACGGACGCGAGGGCAAGGCCGAATTCGGCGAGTCCCTTGCTCCGGACGAGCCGGACAACTTCGTGCTGGGTGCCTCGGTGCAGTGGTATTCCAAGGAGACCGGAAAGAAATGCAAGTTTCCCGTATTCGACTATGGCCTCAATTTCAGCGATGGCAGCGTGCAGAAGGTGACTATGGGTGAATGGACGTGGGAAACCGGAATGCTGCACGATATGACCACCGAATTCGAATACATCAGGGACTACGGAATGATGGTAATCTACTCCAACTGGAGTTACCTCAAGAACAAGCTCGGGATGTACCCCGACCGCGATCTGGACTGGGTGGCATACATTTCCGGCAAGCGCGAATCCCGCCGTCTGATGGGGGACTACATCTACAAGCAGGACGACATAGAGAAGGCTGTTTTCCACGAGGATGCCACCTTCGCGACCACCTGGAGCATAGACCTGCATTTCCCCGATCCGGAAATCACCCCTTACTTCCCGGGCGAGGAATTTAAGACCAGGACGGTGCACAACCGCATCTATCCGGCAGCAGTGCCTTACCGCTGCCTGTACTCCCGCAATATCGACAACTTGTTTATGGCAGGACGTGATATTTCAGTAACGCACGTTGCCCTTGGCACCACCAGGGTCATGCGCACCTGCGGCATGTCAGGTGAGGTGGTTGGTCTGGCGGCCTCGGTATGCAAGGTCAGGAAGACATTTCCCCGCAATGTATACCGCTATTATTTTGCTGACCTTCAGAAACTTATGAAGAAAGGCGCTGCGGTGGACGGTCCTCTGCCGGATAACCAGCGCTTCAATGAGCAGAAGCCTCTGAAACAGCCGCGCCTGCTTAATCCTGACGCAAAATGAGAAAGATACTACTAAGTCTGATACTCTCCACCCTGTGCTTGTCCGCTTTCGCCCAGGCGGAAAAGTGTTATGCCCGTATGGAGGGAGATACCCTCCGGCTCGGCAATTCTTTGATAGAGCGGAGCTTCCTCTGGAACGACGGAGCGTTGGAAACCCTGAGCCTGAGCAGCAAGGACGATGCTTTCGTGCTGAAAACCAAGGGTTTGCGCCCGGACTTCAGGATGGGAAAGGGTGACGTGACGGATGCCCGGATGGAGCAGACCCGCGTCCCCGCCACCGGAAGGCATCCGGCTTATCTGCTTGTGAGCGTGCAATATACTCAGGGCGAACTTGAAGTAAGGCGCGAGTACCGACTCTTCGAGGGCGTGCCTGCGATAGGATGCGACACCTGGGTCCGAGGCAGTTTCCGTGGCATTCTTGAGGGTGGCCGTGTAAACGCCGCCGATCATAAGAATATCGAGTCTTCCGCCGACATGGTATCAAAGGCCGTTTCCGGTACCGTTCTTGACCAGCTCAGCTTTCCGGGTGCGCACTGGCACGGGAAGGCGGTGCGTTTCAGGGACGTGACCGACTGGAACAACAACCTCGTGCAGGAGGAGGATTTCATCGCCTATCGCAAGCTTAGCTACAAGGGTAACCTGCTTTTCGTGCGGGACGGCATCTCCGGCAATGGCTTCTTCTTCTTGAAGGAGGCGCCCTGCTCCGATGTGCAGCTGGGCAACCCCTCCGGTGATTTCACCGCAGACTTCGGCCGTTTCCAGGTAACTGGTGCAGGCATCCTTCCGGAGGATATAAAGAAGGATGAGTGGACTCGCCTCTACGGCTGCGTTACCGGAGTATTCGGCCCGGGAGAACTGGCAGCGCTGAGCGCGGTGAGGGCCTGGCAGAAGACAGACCGCCTCCATCTGGATGTTGTTATGATGAATACATGGGGCGACCGCAGCCAGGATTCCAAGGTGAACGAGGAATTCTGCCTGAGTGAACTGGAACTGGCCTCCCGACTCGGAATCGCCGTTTTCCAGATCGATGACGGATGGCAGAGCGGCAAGAGCCCTAATTCCAAGGTAGCAAAGGGCTCGTTCCGGAACATCTGGGACAACCCCGATTACTGGACTCCGGATCCGGTCAAGTATCCCCGCGGGCTGGACCCTGTGGTGGACCGTGCGAGAGCACTCAGGATGGAGGTTGGCCTCTGGTATAATCCAAGCGTGCAGAACGACTTCGCCGATTGGGAGAAGGACGCCGAGGCGATCATCGGCCTCTGGAAAAAATACGGCATACGCATATTCAAGATAGATGGGCTCCAGATACCCACGAAACAGGCAGAGAATAATCTCAGGCGCCTTTTCGACAGGGTTCGTGAAGCTACGGACGATGCCGTTGTTTTCAATCTGGATGCAACTGCCGGACGCCGTGCCGGATACCACTATTTCGGGGAGTACGGCAACATTTTCCTTGAAAACCGCTATACGGACTGGGGAAATTACTACCCCTACCATACCCTGCGCAATCTATGGATGCTGAGCCGTTATGTGCCGGCTGAGAAGCTCCAGACGGAGTTCCTGAATCCCTGGCGCAATGCTGACAAGTATGAGGAAGGGGATCCTTTCGCTCCGGCGAACTACGACTTCGGATACCTGGCCGCAATCTCCTTTGCTGGCCAGCCCCTGGCGTGGATGGAGGCATCCAACCTGCCGGAAGAAGCTTTCGCCACTGGTGACTTGATCCGCGCATACCGTGAA
>DGVM01000096.1 GCA_002395925.1 Bacteroidales bacterium UBA4284 | reverse complement strand
TGGAGCAGGTGGAGTCTCTCCCGAAATCGCTCCTGTTCTGGCGCAGTTCCACGCATTTCATCGGCGGCTTGGGAGTCGTCGTCTTCCTGCTGCTTATCATTCCGTCTTCCAGCCCGATGCGGCTGCGCCTGACGAATATGGAACTGTCGTCCCTGTCGAAGGATTCCTATAACGTGCGTGCCAACCAGACGGTCTATATCTTCACGTCCGTCTACCTCGGGATGAATGTCGTGGCGTTTTTCGCCTACTGGATCGCCGGAATGACGCCTTTCGACGCCATCAACCACGCCTTCAGCGTGTGCGCGACCGGCGGATTCAGCAGCAGGGACCTTTCCATCGCATCCTTCCATTCCCTGCCCATTACGCTGGTGACGATGTTCTTCATGTACGTGGCGTCGCTCCATTTCGGAATGCTGTATATCAGTGTGGTGACCCGTTCGCTCAAGCCGCTGAACAATGACGTTTTCAAGTTCTACACCATCACTCTGGCAGTAGGATCCATACTGGTTGCGGCCGCCCTGAAGGGAAGCGGTGTCATCGAATCTTGGTACTGGGCTCTGATAGACGGCAGTTTCCAGCTGTTGAGCTATGCGTCCACCACGGGTTTCGCCATCTGCGACAACAGCATCTGGCCGCTGTTCCCCACGGTGCTCATCCTTGTGCTTGGCATCCAGTGCGGTATGGCAGGATCCACGACGGGAGGTGTTAAATCGGATCGCATCCTGCTGGTATTCAAGAGCACGTCCGTTCATATCAAACGGTCCGTCAATCCTTCTACGGTGAACGAGGTGCGGCTGAACGGCAAGCCCGTCAGCGACAGGGATGTCGAGCCTCACGTGCTCTACGTGGCAGTCTTCTTCCTGGTGTTCGTAATATCATCCCTTCTGTGCCTGGCATCCGGATCCGGGAACGCGAACGCTATACTGGGTACTCTCTGCTGCCTCGACAATGTAGGCCCCGCTGCGGGTTCCCTGGGCACATTCGGCAACTACAATGCCGAGCCTTCCCTTGCCAAGTTCTTCTATACGATAGACATGTTCATGGGGCGCGTAGAGATTTATCCCGTGCTTGCAGTCGCTTCGTTCATCTTCAGCAGAAAGAATCGATAGATGGACCGAAGCGATTTTCTCTACAAAGAATTCTCCCGCCGTTTTGCGTATGAGCCCACGCCCTGCCAGGACGCCCTCATGCACAAGATCGCTTCCTTCCTTACCGGTGACGACGGCGATATCCTGGTAGTGAACGGATATGCCGGAACAGGCAAGACTACGGCAATTTCCGTGGTCATAGACGCCCTCGAGGAACTCAAGCTCCACACGGTGCTGCTTGCTCCTACCGGCAGGGCGGCGAAGGTGCTCTCCGGAATGGCCCGCAGGCCGGCGTTTACGATACACAAGCATATCTACCGTCAGAAATCCGTAGGGGCCGACGGATTCGGACAGTTTTCCCTGTCGCCGAACAAGGCCAGGAACACTCTTTTTGTCGTCGACGAAGTGTCCCTGATCGGCATCGACGAGACCGCTCATCAGGGTACGAGCGCCTTCGGCACCGGAAATCTCCTGGAAGACCTGATCGCCTTCGTGCGCGCAGGGAGTGACTGCCGCCTGATCATGATAGGAGATGCCGCACAGCTCCCTCCCGTGGGCCTGGACGCCAGCCCCGCGCTCAGTCCGGACTATATGGACGGTTTCGGAGGGGTGGATTATGCGGAGCTCACCACGGTGGTCCGGCAGGCGGGCGAGTCCGGAATTCTGCGCAACGCCACCAGGATCAGGGAAATGATTAGGGCCGCCGAGTCCGGGGAGGATCCGGGAGCCCTGAAACTCGATGTCCGCGGCTGCGGCGACATTGTCCGCATAGGCGGAGGTGAACTGATAGACTGCCTGTCTTCCGCATACGGAGATTATGGGGAGGAAGGTACTATCATTCTCTGCCGTTCCAACAAAAGGGCCATACGCTACAATCTGGGCGTGCGTGCCCAGGTCCAGTACAAGGAAGAGCGTCTTGTGCGGGGCGACAGGCTGATGATAGTCAAGAACTGCTATCAGTTCGTGCAGGATGTCGAAGGGATGGATTACATCGCCAACGGCGATATGGCCACGCTCGTGCGCATACGCAACTACGAGGACCGCTACGGCCTGCATTTCGCCGACGCCGTGCTCTCCTTTCCCGACTACGGCGAGAGGGAGATAAAGGCGAAAGTCTGTCTGGATACTTTGGAAAGCGAGTCGGCGTCGCTCACCTACGAGCAGCAGAATCAGCTGTATCAGGGAGTTTCTGCAGACTATTCCGCGCTGTCGACCAAGAAGGCGCGTTACGACGCGGTCCGGGAAGACCCTTACTACAATGCCCTCCAGCTGAAATATGCCGAGGCGATTACATGCCACAAGTCGCAGGGAGGGCAGTGGGGCTGCGTTTTCATCGACTGCCCGTTCTGGCAGGACGAGCAGACCCTGGACGACCTGAAGTGGCTCTATACGGCAATGACACGTGCCGTCGAGAAAATATATCTGGTGAATTTCAATGACAGATTTTTCGTATGAAACTGCTGCTGTTTATACTTGCTTCGATAGTCAACCTGACCTACAGTTCCGATTCCACCCGCTTCGCCTTTACGCGGGATAACGACCTGTATGTGTGCGAGGCGGCTTCAAAGGACACCGTCCGTCTCACAAACGACGGCTCCGACGTCATCCTGAACGGCTATGCTTCCTGGGTGTACTACGAGGAAATATTCGGGCGTCCTTCCCGCTACCGGGCCTTCTGGTGGAGCCCGGACGGCCGGAAGCTGGCTTTCTACCGTTTCGACCAGACCGATGTCCCGATGTTTCCGATTTATTCCGCAGTCGGTCAGGACGGAGTCCTTCACGAGACCCGTTATCCCAAAGTCGGAGAGCCGAATCCTAAGGTCCGCATCGGCATCATCGACCTTGACAGGCCCTCCGAAACGGTGTGGGCGGATTTCGACGAAAACGAGGACCAGTATTTCGGCACTCCTTTCTGGAGCGACGACGGCAGATATCTCTACGTCCAGCGCGAACCCCGGGTGCAGCAGCATCTGGACTTGTTCAGAGTGGACTCCGGCGATGGAAGCAAGTCCTGCATCTATTCCGAAGACAGCGAGACCTGGCTCGAATGGATAGAAGGGATGCTGTTTTCCGACAAGGGCCTTTATATGGTCCGGGATTTCGAGGGCGGATGGGAGCAGATTTACTATCTTTCGTACGACGGGAAAGTGCTTAAGAGGCTTACCGACGGAAAGAACTGGAGGGTGAGACTCCGCAAGCTGGACAGGAAGAACGGGGATCTGTACTTTGTCGCCGAAAGGGATTCCAGGGTGATGTCCTACATGTACAAACTCGGCAGGAAAGGCCGCATAACGCGCCTCACGCCTGAGGGTTTCAATGTGGAAAGCTGCTGGTTCACAAGGGATATGAAAAATGTGTACGCCCGCCTTTCGAATGCGAGGACCATGGTCTTCGAGTGGTCCGGCAGGGCTCCCGGCAGCATTAAGGGCGAAGAGGATTCAACCCGTTTCGCTCTCCCTCATATCATCAGCATCAAGGCTGAAGACGGGCAGGACATGTATGGCAGGATCACCTATCCAAAGGGCTTCGATCCCTCGAAAAAATATCCCGTTCACTTCGAAATTTACGGAGGACCGAATACCGCCTATGTGTATGACCGCTGGCGCCGGCCCGATACCTGGTTCTGGGAGAACGGAATCATCAGCATCGTAGCCGACTGCCGTGTCGCGGGACATGGCGGAAGGGCCGGCAGAGACCTCTCCTTCCGCGACCTGACCACTGTGCCCGTCAGGGATTTCGCGACCTGGGCGGAGTGGGCGGCGAGCCTGCCGTACGTAGATGCCGGGCATATAGGAGTGGAAGGATTCTCGTTCGGCGGGACTATGACGGCTATGCTGCTGATGCGTCATCCGGACCTGTTCTGCTGCGGAATAGCCGGTGGAGGAGTCTACGACTGGCAGCTCTACGATTCACATTATACCGAGCGCTTCATGCTCACCCCGGAACTGAATGCCGACGGGTTCGAAAGGTCCAGGGTGCTTTCCTACGCCGCTGATTTGACGGACGGCGTGCATCTTAAACTGACCCACGGCACGGGTGACGACAACGTTCACTTCCAGAACACCCTCCAGCTGGTGGACGCCCTTCAGCAGGCCGGCCGTCAGTTCGATCTGATGATATATCCTGACGGAATGCACGGATACCGCGGCAAGCAGGGAGAGCATTCCCGCGAAGCGGACCATCTTTTCTGGCTGAAACACCTTAAAAATCAATAAATTTCACTATATTTGACGATAAACCGCATAAATATGGCAGATTATATTTCCAGGGCCGACGCCTGGCTCACAGGGGACTTCGATCCCGAAACCAAAGGCAAAATCATTGAACTTCGCAATTCAGACCCGGCAGCCTTCGAGGATGCTTTCTACAAGAATCTCGAATTCGGTACGGGAGGCCTTCGCGGCATAATGGGCGTGGGCACCAACCGCATGAACAAGTATACGGTAGGAATGGCCACCCAGGGACTTGCGAACTACATCCTGGCCCATTGCGAGGGGGATGACCTGCGCTTCTGCATCTCCTACGACAGCCGCAACAACAGCAAGGAATTCGCCAGGATCACGGCCGACGTGATGTCCGCCAACGGTATCCATGTCTACATTTTCGACAATATACGTCC
>DGVM01000124.1 GCA_002395925.1 Bacteroidales bacterium UBA4284 | reverse complement strand
ATCTTCGTCAACCGCAAGGAGGGCACATCCAAGATGTCCGGCGGCATCTTCGGCGAAGCTTTCTGGGGAGTAATCAAGCTCCGCTTCCGTAAATTCGGCAAATGAAAGAATTATATATCAAAAAGATAGCTGCCGACCTGGAGGTCAAGGCCTGGCAGATAGAGAACTGTGTCGAACTCTTTGCCGACGGCGGCACCATCCCGTTTATCAGCCGTTACCGCAAAGAGAAGACAGGAGGCATGGACGACGCCACCCTCGCACAGGTGAAACACCTGATCGACGTGTTCGACGAACTGGAGAAACGCAAGGCAGGTGTGCTCAAGACCATCGAAGAGGCTGGAGCCCTCACTCCTGAATTGCGGGCCCGTATAGAAGAAAGCGTCAGCCCCACCGAAGTGGAGGACTTGTATCTGCCGTGGCGTCCCAAGAGGCGCACGCGTGCGACGGCCGCAAAAGAGCTTGGACTTGAACCGCTTGCCGACATGATGTGGAACCTGCGCACCCGCAATCCCATGCAGAGCGCAACGGCTTTCGTGTCGGGGAGCCCTGCCCTTGGAGGTAAACCCGGCGCCGAAGATGCTTCGAAGGCCCTTGCCGGAGCCCGCGACATCATTGCCGAACGCCTCAGCGAGACAGCCGTGATACGCAAGAACCTTAGGGAGATATTCCGCGGCAGGAGGCTCGAGGCAAAGGCCACCAAGGCTGCCAAGGACAATCCCGACGCCTCCAAGTACCGCAATTACTTCGACTTCAAAATGCCCCTGGACCGCCTTCCGTCCCATAATCTTCTGGCCATCCTGCGGGCGCAGAACGAAGGTTTCCTTTCCGTCGGACTCGATACCGATACGCAGAAGTGCAGCAAGAAGATTTATTACGACTTCTGCCAGGCTCAGGGCTATCCTTCCGGAGCCCTCGCGGAGCAGATTCAAATGGCCGTGGAAGATTCTTTCGACCGTTTGCTGGAGCCGTCCGTATCTGCCGAGGTCATACGCGAGGCCAAGGAAAAGGCCGACGCGGAATCCATCAACGTATTCGCTCAGAACCTTCGCCAGCTGCTGCTGCAGGCACCCGTCGGCCAGAAGCGCACCATGGCTGTCGATCCAGGCTTCCGCAACGGTTGCAAGATTGCCTGCCTCGACGAGCAGGGGAACCTCTTGTATCATACCATAATCTATCCGCATCCCCCTCAGAATGAGAAGGTAAAGTCGCTGATAGAGGTTGAGCGCATGCTTCGGGAGTACCGTATCCAGGCGGTTGCGATAGGCAACGGAACCGCATCCCGCGAGACGGAGGAATTCATGCGCAAGATACAGCTGCCTGCCGACTGCAAGGTCTGGACGGTCAGCGAAGACGGGGCTTCGATTTACAGCGCGTCAGAGATAGCCCGTCAGGAGTTTCCCGACGAAGATGTTACTGTGCGCGGAGCGGTGAGCATAGGGCGCAGGCTCATGGACCCGCTGTCGGAGCTTGTGAAGATAGATCCCAAGAATCTCGGCATCGGCCAGTATCAGCACGACGTGGATCAGTCGCTGCTGCGCGAGACCCTCGACAATACTGTTCAGTCATGCGTTAACGCCGTAGGGGTCAACCTCAATACGGCATCGCCTTATCTGCTGTCGTACGTAGCCGGTATAGGGCCTGTTCTGGCGGGAAACATCGTGGACTGGCGTAGCCGCAACGGCGCTTTCCGCAACAGGCGCGAACTCCTCCGGGTGCCCAGGCTCGGGCCGAAAGCCTACGAGCAGTGTGCCGGATTCCTGAGGATACGCGGCGGAGAGAATCCGCTCGACGGCTCCGCAGTGCATCCGGAGTCCTATCACATAGTGGACGACATGGCCCGTTCGCTCGGAGTCAGTGCGTCTGCACTGGTCGGCAATGCCGAGCTTTGCGCGCGCATCAATCCTTCGGACTTCGTGAGCGACAGCGTCGGCCTTCCCACCGTTACGGACATACTTAAAGAGTTGGCAAAACCGGGTCTCGACCCCCGCGAGCAGGCTTCGGAGTTTGCCTTCGACGATTCTATCCACGATATCTCGGACCTCGTTGCCGGCATGGAACTTCCCGGCATCGTGACGAATATAACGGCGTTCGGGGCTTTCGTGGACATAGGTCTTCACGACAACGGTCTTGTGCACGTCTCCCAGATGGGACGCCGCGGAGTCGATCCGTCAAAAATAGTCAAGCTGCATCAGAGAGTGCGGGTGCAAGTGCTCTCCGTCGATCTCGAGAGGGGACGCATCAGCCTCAAACTGTTGTAATCAGTCTTCGTTTGATATTTTCTTGAGCTCGTCGCGGTATGCCATGAGCAGGCGCGAGCGTGAGATGAAGCCGAGGTATCTGCGGTCGGAATCCACTACCGGCAGGCGCCAGGCTCCGGTACGGTCGAATTTCTGCATAACGCTGTCCATTTTCTCGCCTTTCTGCAGAAGGACGGGCGCATGCTCCATTATGTTGGCGGCTTTGCGCTTGTCGTACAGGTCGGTGCGCAGGAGGTATTTGCGGATGTTGCCCACGTCGATGAGCCCCTGGAAACGGCCGTCGTCGTCGAGGACGGCGATAACTGCCGCCGTGCTGCCGGTAACTTCTGCTACGACTTTGCGCAGGGGAGTGTCGAGCGTCACCCTGGGGTATTTGTCCCGAATGAGCGAATCGATGCTCATGAGGGTGAGGACGGCCTGGTCGGCGTCGTGGGTGAGTAGGTCGCCGCTCTGGGCTATTCGTTTGGTGTAGATGGAGTATTTCTCGAACAGGCGCACGGTGCCGTAGGATACGGTTGCTGTGAGGATAAGGGGGATGAGCAGCTGGTAGCCGCCGGAAATCTCGGCGATGAGGAAGATTGCCGTCATCGGGGCCTGCATCACCCCGGCCATCATGGCCGCCATGCCTACCAGTACGAAATTCTGCTCGGGTACGCCGGCGCCCAGCAGGTTGAAGATCCTTGCAGCTACGAATCCGGCGATGGCGCCGCAGAACAGCGTGGGACCGAACGTTCCGCCGTTGCCTCCGCCAGCGTTGGTGGCTGTCATCGCCGGTACCTTAACGAGGAAAACCAGCAGGAAGAAAAGCGGTATCCCCCAGTCCTTTGCCGTGAGGGAGCTGAATGCCGTGCTGCGGTCGGCCTGTGATATCCTGCCGCTCAGCAGTTCTTCCAGGATGCCGTAGCCCTCGCCGTACAGCTGGGGGAACAAGAAGATCATAAGGCCCAGCCCGACGGCGCAGAGGGCCCAGCGGACGTACACGTTGCCTATCCCGGCCAGTTTGTCCTCCATCCAGAGCGTGCTGCGCATGAAGTACAGCGAACCGAAACCTGCCAGCACTCCCAGGATTATGTAGAAAGGGATGTTTGACATGGCGAACGGTGTCAGCTCGCACTCGAACATGGCGCTCTGTCCTCTGAATATGTAGGATATGACGGTTGCGGATACGGTGGAGATGAGCAGCGGGAGCATGGACGACAGGGAGATGTTGAAGAGCAGTATCTCCATCGTGAACAGCACGCCTGCAAGGGGGGCCTTGAAAATGCCCGCTATGGCTCCTGCCGCACCGCATCCCAGAAGGACCGTGACGTTGCGGTACGACAGGCCTCCCAGGCGTCCCAGGTTGCTGCCTATCGCAGCGCCCGTATATACTATGGGGGCCTCGGCTCCGACCGAACCGCCGAAGCCTATGGTTACGGCGGACGTGGCCATGGACGACCAGGTGTTGTGAGGCTTTATCTTGGATTCGCCGCGGCTCACAGCAAGGAGGACCTTGGTGACTCCGTGGCTGATGTTGTCGCGTATGACGAAGCGCAGCAGAAGCAGCGAAAGCAGCATTCCGGCGCCGGGCAGCAGAAGGTATTGCAGATTGTATGGCAGACTGACCGAGCGGTCCAGAAGTACCCTGATGCTGTCTATACACCAGGTCAGAAGGACCGCGGCAAGTCCGGAGCAGATTCCGACTGCAAGGCTTAGAACCAGCAGGCGGGTGCGTTCGGGCAGGCGCGCTCCAAGTGGCTTAGGAGTCGGCGGAGTCGTCATCTCCGTACTGGGAGATATTGTCGTCGGGGAGGGTGTCGGATGCATCGGGTGCCCCGCTTGCTCCGGCGACCTCTTCGGCCTCGGCCTCCTCTTCTCCTTCGAGCCAGCGCTCAACGTCCTCGGGATTGTCTATGTCCACCTTGATTTTAACGAGGTAGATGTCGGAATCGGTTTCCAGGGTGACGGCGTAAAAAGGCTCAATCTGCTTGCCGGTCCTGGGGTTGATTCCGGGGGAGTACTTTACCAGGTCGGGGAGAAGATCCTGGAAACCCTTGGAATACTTTTCGTTGAACAAAGCGGCGATGTCGGCAGGAAGGTTTTCCTGGCTTATGACGTGTCTCTTTTTGCTGTCTGCGTTCATCTGTATTGGATTATTCGCTGCAATAATAAGGCAAATATTTCAATCAAACAAAAAATTGTTTTTAACTTTGAACATTATGAAGAAAAATAATCTTGTGGTGCTGAGCGGCTCCGGAATCAGCGCAGAAAGCGGAATCTCCACATTCAGAGGAGGTAACGGGCTTTGGGACAATGTCCCGGTAGAGGAAATATGCACTCCGGAGGGCTGGAGACGGAATCCTGCAAAAGTTCTTAAGTTCTATAACGAACGCAGGGCGCAGCTCCCGGAGGTCGAACCTAACGAAGCCCATCGCATAGTCGCGGAGCTTGAGAAAGACTACAATGTCTGCGTCATTACCCAAAATGTGGACAACCTCCACGAGAGGGCCGGCAGCACCCGGGTGCTGCATCTTCATGGAGAGCTCACCAAGGTGCGTCCCGAGGACTGCTATACCGACGCCGACGGTTATTCCCTGAAGTATGTACAGGATATCGGCTACCGGCCTGTGGCTCTCGGCTGGCAGGGAGGGCCTCATTCAAGGCAGCTGCGCCCGCACATCGTGTGGTTCGGGGAGGCGGTGCCAAACCTCGAGACGGCAGCCCGGCTGGTGAGCGTCGCCGACATTCTTGTCATTGTGGGAACCTCCCTGCAGGTGTATCCGGCGGCTAGTCTCTACCATTATGCCCCGGACGGCTGCAGAATCTTCCTCATAGACCCGGATTCACATCTCGGTCTTCAGGTCCCGGGCGTTACTTTCATAAACGACGTGGCCACGGCGGGAATGAAAAAGCTGAAAGCATTATTGTCTCAATAATGATGGTTCAGAGAGAAATCCTCCCGGGAC
>DGVM01000013.1 GCA_002395925.1 Bacteroidales bacterium UBA4284 | reverse complement strand
TTCGCCTTCGGAAATGGCAAAGGGCCCGTCCTCGCCCGTAAAGGGTCTCGGTACGGGCATTGCCATTTCTTCCGCAACGCCCTCGCAAGGTTTTGCCGGCGTGAATGCCTCTGCAAAATCCAGCCACAACAGATAGGTGGCCTCGAGTTCAGGGACGCGGACGGCCGGGAAACGCTCTGCGAAAAGATCTTTCAGCATCATGAAGTTACTGTGAACCAGGGCGTTCATCTGCTCAAGCCAGGCGGCGCCTTCATCGGAATATGCCGCCTGCAGGGCGACGATGCCGAACTGGTTTACGTCGCAGTGCTCCCAGACGTTGATCACCCTGTCCATGCGTCTGCGGAAATCTTCGTTGGCGCTGATTATGTTTGCAATCTGCACTCCCGCGATGTTGAAACCCTTGGTAGGGGAGACGAAGGAGATGCTGTTCTGCGCGAATTCCCCGCAGATCGAAGCGAAGGGAACGTATGCCCTGCCCGGCGCCACAATCTCGCAGTGGATTTCGTCGCTTATCACCATTACTCCGTGCCTCAGGCAGATCTCGCCCAGGCGCACCAGCTCTTCACGGCTCCAAAGGCGTCCGCTCGGATTGTGGGGATTGCAGAGCAGGAAGGCCTTGGCGGCAGGGTCCGCGCAGCGGCGCTCGATGTCGTCCCAGTCCATTTCGTAGCGCTTGAGTCCGGGATTCCAGAGGAGTCTGCTCTCGCTGGTTTCGCAGCCCTGATTGGTGATGTTGTGGAAGAAACAGTTGTATGCAGGCACGTTCAGCACGACCTTGTCTCCCGCTTCGGTGAGAGCCTTTACCGCGATGGATGTCGCAGGCACGATTCCCTGGACGGGGATGATCTGATCTCGGGTAATCTGCCATCCGTGCCGGCCGGAGAACCAGTTGATGACTGATTCGTAATAGGAAGCAGGCACTTCGGTGTATCCGAAGACGCCCCTGTCCACCCTTTCGTGCAAGGCTTTCAGGATGCAGGGTGCGGCGGGGAAGTCCATCTCCGCCACCCACATGGGAATCACTCCGGGATCGCAGGTGTCCCATTTGACATCGTTGGTGCCACGGGCGAGACCCTCTGATACAAAGTCGAAATCGTACATTATTCTGCAAATTCTTTTTTCATCCACCGTTTCCCCCTGATACGCAGGAAGAAGATGATTCCGCGCACGTTGAGCTCAATGCACATTGCAATCCAGTAGCCTGCAAGGCCGAGCTTCGGGGTGAGAATAAAGGCGAGCCCGATGCGCACCACCCACATGCTCGCAAAGTTCAGGATCATGGGCACCATGGTGTCTCCGGCGCCGACGCAGGAGCCGTATCCTATTATGGACACTGCGTAAAGCGTTTCTGCGAAGGCTTCTATTCGGAGGACCTTGACGCCCAGGGCGATGACTTCGGGATCGTTCGTCAGCACTCCCATCATCTGGGGGGCGAATATATACATCAGGATGCCGGCACCCGTCATCAGCGTGGCGGCAAGACCGGTGGTTATGTATGCGAACTGGCGCGCAAGCTCCTTGCGCTTCGCGCCTATGCTCTGACCGACGAGGGATGTGGCCGCATCGCTGAGCCCGTATCCGGGCATGTAGCAGAAGCTTTCAGCCGTGATGGCGAAGGAGTTGGCGGCAATCGCTATGGTGCCGAGCGGGGCGACGATGACCGTGCTCATGACGTAGGCGCCCCTGGAAATGATGTTCTGCAGCCACATGGGGCCGCTGATACCAAAGGCAGCCTTGAGCGATTCCCTGTCCGGTATCCAGGAACCGCTGTCCTGAAGAATGTTGAGTTCCGGGCAGACGATGAACAGATACCAGAGCGCGAATGCGTGAGTAATCATCGTGGCCAGGCCGGTGCCCAGGGCTGCGCCTTTCACGCCCATATCCAGCACATAGATGAAGAGATAGTTGAGGCCGACGTCCAGTATGCAGGCGGAAACCTCCACGATGCTCGGAATCTTCATGTTGCCGCTGGCCTGCAGCATCGAGCAGGAAGTCACCGCTATCTGCATTACGGGAAGGAACGCGCAGAAAATTGCGAAGTACGCGCTGGCGTCCGCGCAAATTGCGGCGTCTCCACCCAGCCAGTGAGGCAGGAAGGGGCTGATCAGCAACCCGAGGAACGACAGCACGAGGCTGAAGCCCAGTACGCTGAGAAAGCCCTTGCGCATGACTGCGCGGGCCTTGGCATAGTTCCGCGAGCCTATCAGCTGTGAAACCTGTACCGAGAAACCGGAGGAATTTGCGAAGCAGAATCCGCCGAAAATCCATGTGCTGGTGGCCACCAGGCCTATGGATGCTGCCTGTTCGGAACCCAGGCGCCCTACCATGCCCGCATCGATGTATTCCATCACTATGGTGCCCAGTTGGGCGAGCATGGCCGGAAGGCCGAGGAGCCAGGCCAGTTTCAACTGCTCGCGCCGCAGCAGGGGCTCACCCCCGCGCAACTTCGCCAACAATAAATCTTTATGCGATGCGGACATTGGCCGCAAAGATAGCAATTATCCCCGATATTCGCTCGGGGTCATGCCCGTATGGGACTTGAAAAACTTGTAAAAAACCGAAGCGTTCGGGAAATGCAGCTTGTAGACGATTTCCTTGACCGGCATGTCGGAATACTTCAGCATGTTCTTGGCTTCCAGGATGACGAAGGAATCAATCCA
>DGVM01000153.1 GCA_002395925.1 Bacteroidales bacterium UBA4284 | reverse complement strand
GCGCACATTGCATCCGGATCCAGCTTGTCCACCTCCAGCCCCGTGGCTTCCGGAGAGGCGGGATGATTCTTTTTCCCCGTCAGCGATGCACCGAAACGATACACCGCCCACCTGCCCTCCGGCACATCCCAGTCCAGCACTCCGTCCCTGAAAGCGTCCGTAAGGACCACGACTATCCCCGTGCCGCCATAGCCTTCCGGCGTGGAATAATCGTGCAGGTCGTGGGAAGCGGCGAAGGCGGCTTTCTCTTCGGCGTGATTGATCCTGTTCTCCGTGTAGAGCCGGAACTGCGGCACAAGCGAGAACTCCGGATCCGGATCCCGCTTTGGCATGGAGTAATGGTAGTAGGCCTTGGGATTGCGGTGCTTGAGCCTGAAATATCTTGCCGTAAGAGGCTCGAATGAAATGGTCTGCGCCTCGCAGCTGCCGACCGGGATACCGAAGACGGTACGGAAGTTCACTCCGTCGTCGCTGACCTGCAGGGAGTCTTCGCAATATTCGGCAACCGAATGCCCTCTCTGCCGAGGATTGGGATTCGTCACTGTCAGGGCTCGGAAAGTCCGGGGCCCGGGGAAGGAATACTGAATCCAGGCGAAACCGTCCGCACCGGCATCCAGGCGCCCATAGTCGGCGTAACTGTCATTATTCAGTTGCTTTAATGTGAAAGTATCTCCTCCGCTGCAGCTGACGGTCGCCCCGAGCTCATCCATAAGCCTGACGCTGTCGCCGAGTTCCACGGCGATCACCGCTATATCGGCGTAATAGCTCTCCGCAGTCTTATCCGCGACGACCCCCTGCCTGGTGAGCGGGATATCCTGAAAACGGCCGCTCGTGCTGAACGGCCCGGGCAGTTTCCCGTGGAAATGCTTTCCTCCCTCCAGCAGCATCTCCCTCCATACGAGTTTTTTCATCGCATCTTCCGGCCGCACCCAGGGGCCTCCCGTATGGCTGAAGCCCGGGGAGCTTGCGATTCCGACGTCGAAGCCAAGGGAATCGGCAAGGCTCACGGCCGAACGGAATGCATCTTTCCAGTCCTCCGACATGTAGGCAAGGCGTTTTTCAACAATCTGCGGAGTATCGAAGTTCGCATCGAAGACATGGAAGCCGCCAATGCCGACACGGTGCATCCATTCTATATCCTTGCGGATTCCGTCTTTACTGATATTTCCGTTCATCCAATGCCACCAGACCAAAGGCCTGGCAGTCTGCGGGGGCTCATTGAACACCTCCCTCAGGCCGGCAGCGACGGAGTCGTCCGTGGAGGAAATCCGGCTGGTACAGGAAAAACATATAATGGTTAAAAGCAAAGGGAGGAATGAACTTCTCATCTCAATCAAGTTTTATTCAGTAAATTTAACCATTATTTTCTATCTTTGTATGTTTCAAATATGAAAATATGAAAAAGATTTCCACCCTTCTTCTCCTGACATTTGTCAGCATTGTCTGTATGGCACAGCCCAAAATCACCGGGCATCGCGGATGCCGTATGGACGGTCCTTTCGAAAACACGATTGCTTCCCTGAAATTCGCACAGGATCTTGGGATCGAATCCGTTGAGTTCGACATCCAACTCACATCCGACAAGAAGATTCTTGTGTATCACGGCCCCCTTATGCCGGATGACAAGTCCAAGAACATTCACAATATGACATTCGATGAAGCACGGGCAATCGTTCTGCCTGGAGGACATCAGATGCCCACCCTCGAGGAGTGGTTCGCCCAGGCGCGCAAGACTCCTGATCTCAAGTTGATCATGGAAATCAAGCGTCAGGAGAATAGAGACCTGGACATGCTCATCACCGCAGAGAGTATGAAGGTTGTTCAGGAATGCGGAATGACGGCACAGGTTGACTACACATCTTTCGAAGAACCAATCTGCGACGAAGTTCTGCGCATCGATCCTTCCGCAAAGGTGCTGTTCATTGCAGGAGGGATGCATGTTCCCACACCCGAATGGGCCAGAAGCAAGGGTTACAAGGGACTTTCATATAATCTGGACGGCTTCCTCAACAATCCCGGACTCGCTGAAAAGTGCTACAAACTTGGAGTTGAGACCACGCTGTGGATCGTCAACAATCCCGATCTGTACGAGTGGGCTGACCAGCACCATATTACATATGTCAGCACCGACCATCCCGAGGTGTTGAAGAAGCATGTCGACAGAAAGAAAGGTGTACCCGGAAAAGGCTATATTTATCATGAAGCATCAGAGTTCACTCTTACAGGGAAACTCTTCCATGACGTGCCAAATCCCTACCACAGAGTGGACACAGCCCGCTTTCATGGTTTCACCCGTGGCGAGAACTTCCAGGTCCGCAGTTCTTCGGGCATAGCAGTCGCATTCAGCACCGACTCCCCTTCCATCTCCCTGATGACTGTTTACGGCCAGAAAACACCCCAGGAACGCACCAGTCATATTTCAGCATGGGGATATGACCTCTATGTTCACGAGGGCGGCAAGTGGATATATGCCGGTGCAGGCGTCTGTGAAAAGGCAGAAAAGGCTGATCCATTTACAATCGTCGGCAACATGAAAGGCGGCCCCAGAGAGTTCCTGCTTTATCTTCCTACCTATTGCGAAGTCCGTTCGGTGAAAATCGGAATAAAGGAAGGCTGCTCTATTTCGGCTGTTGAGAATCCCTTCCGCCACCGCATAGGGGTTTTCGGATCGAGTTACACACAAGGATCCAACACATCACGCGGAGGCATGACATGGATTGCCCAGTTAGCGCGAGAGACAGGTCTGGAGATGCTCAGCCTCGGCTGCGGAGGGAACTGCCGGCTGCAGGGTTATTTCGCCGACGTGATGGTTGCCGCAAACTGCGAGGCATACATCTTTGACGCCTTCTCGAATCCTACTCCCGACGAAATCAAAACGAGGCTGTTCCCCTTTATCGAGAAGTTCCAGACAGCACATCCCGGCGTTCCGCTTATCTTTATGCAGACCATCTACCGTGAGGGCCGCAACTACAACACCGGCTATCAGAAATCCGAAAAGGAAAAAATAGAAACGGCCGAAAAAATGATGGCTGAAGCATGCAAGAAGTACAAGGATGTTTATTTCATCCATCCCAATGCCACCAGTCCGGACTATGCCGCCACCGTCGACGGAATCCATCCTTCCGACCACGGATATTTCCTCTGGATGCAATCAGTAAAGAAACCTATACTGAAGATTCTCAAGAAATACGGAATACGCTAACAGAGCGGTTTTTATTCTGAGTCCTTTGTTTTGTCGCAAAAATAGCCTATTTTTGCGACAAAACTTATATTATGGACAGTACTGAAAAGAGAATAATGCGAATCGTAAAAGACGGAGGAGAAGGTAAAGTTTACTTTCCTTCCGATTTTTTCGAATGCGGCTCGGACAAAGCAGTATCAAAAGCCCTGCAGCGCCTTGTTCAGGCAGAGGTGCTGATGAGGATGGAAAGAGGCCTGTATTGCTATCCCGAAATAGACCGCCATTGGGGAATGGGAAAACTTCCGGCCAGTTCCGATGAAGTTCTGGATGCATACAAAAAGAGGGACGGATTCCGCACAGCCCCCTGCCCAGGTGCGGCCCAGAACGCCCTCGGGCTTTCGGAGCAGGTTGTCATGAACCCCGTATATTCCACCGACGGGCC
>DGVM01000127.1 GCA_002395925.1 Bacteroidales bacterium UBA4284 | reverse complement strand
ATGTAGCCCTTCTCGCAAAGGATCTGGGTGATGGCGACCTTCATCTTGGACGAAGGAATCTCCACGACCTTGTTGCCGGCCAGATAGGCGTTGCGAATCCTGGTGAGGTAATCTGCAATAGGATCTGTCATATTGTTGAATGTTTAATTTTTACCAACTTGCCTTCTTGACGCCCGGGATCAGACCGTTGGAGGCCATCTCACGGAACTGGATACGGCTCAGGCCGAATGCCCTCATATAGCCCTTGGGACGACCGGTGAGGGTGCAACGGTTGTGGAGACGGACCGGAGATGCGTTCTTGGGGAGCTTGTCGAGAGCAGCCCAGTCACCGGCCTCCTTGAGTGCCTTTCTCTTTTCTGCGTACTTAGCAACCAGTTTTGCGCGCTTTACTTCGCGGGCTTTCATTGATTCTTTTGCCATAGTATCTTATTTGTTATGTTTCTTGAAAGGCAGACCGAACGCGGCGAGAAGAGCGTGGCACTCCTCATCGGTGCGGGCCGTCGTCACGAATGTAATCTCGAGACCGTGGATACGGGGGTTCTTGTCGATGTCGATTTCAGGGAAGATGATCTGCTCCTTGAGGCCGAGGGTGTAGTTGCCCTGTCCGTCCATCTTCTCGGCGATGCCGTTGAAGTCGCGGATACGAGGGAGAGCCACACGGATGAGCTTCTCGAGGAATTCGTACATCTTGACGTTGCGCAGGGTCACTTTAGTTCCGATGGGCATACCCTTACGGAGCTTGAAGTTGGAAACGTCCTTGCGGGAAGAGGTGATGAGAGCCTTCTGGCCGGTGATGAGGCCGAGCTCCTCGGCGGCTTCCTCCACGACCTTGCGGTCCTGGGTGCCCTGTCCGACGCCTTCGTTGATGGTGATCTTGACGAGCTTGGGGACCTGCATCACGGTGGTGTAACCGAACTGCTTGGTCAGCTTCTCGATGATCTCCTCCTTATAAACTTTCTTGAGGGTAGGAACATATCCTGCAGGCAGGGCCTGAACCTCAACTTCTTTTGCTTTCTTTGCCATAATTACTTGATCTCCTCACCGGATTTTTTAGCGATACGGACTTTCTTGTCTCCCTCCACCTTGAAACCTACGCGAGTGGGCTTGCCGCTCTTGGGATCAATGAGGTTGAGATTGGATATGTGAATGGGGGCTTCCTTCTTGATGATGCCACCCTGAGGCTGCTTGGCGTTGGGCTTGGTGTGCTTGCTGACCATATTGACGCCTTCCACGATAGCGCGATCCTTTGCGGGATCGACGGAGAGAACCTTACCGGTCTTTCCCTTGTCGTTACCGGCATTTACATACACGGTGTCGCCTTTTTTGATTCTGTTCATAGTACTTAAATATTAAAGGACCTCCGGTGCCAGTGAAACGATTTTCATATAATTCTCACGCAGCTCCCTGGCCACGGGACCGAAGATACGGGTGCCGCGGAGCTCGCCGGCGTTGTTCAGAAGAACGCAGGCATTGTCGTCGAAGCGGATATAAGAACCGTCGGGACGGCGGATTTCCTTCTTGGTACGCACGACGACAGCCCTGGACACGGTACCCTTCTTGGCATCCGATCCGGGGATGGCGCTCTTGATGGTGACGACGATTCTGTCGCCGACCGTAGCATAACGGTGGTTGGTTCCGCCAAGCACACGGATGCAAAGGACTTCCTTAGCACCGCTGTTGTCGGCCACCTGTAAACGTGTTTCCTGCTGTATCATAACTACTTGGCTTTTTCAACGATTTTTTCAACTCTCCAGTTCTTGGTCTTGCTGAGAGGACGGGTTTCCATGATGAGGACGGTATCGCCTTCACCGCACTCGTTCTTCTCGTCGTGAGCAACGAACTTTGTGGTCTTTTTAACGAACTTTCCGTATAAAGGATGCTTCTCTTTGCGTTCAACGGCAACTACGACGGTCTTGTCCATCTTGTTGCTGACCACGACGCCTTGTCTTTCCTTACGAAGATTTCTTTCCATAAGTCTGCTTGATTTAGTTCATTTTTTCTTTTTCAGCGAGGATCGTGATCATAAGAGCGATATCCTTGCGGAGTTTCTTGAATTTGGAAGTATCCTCCAATGGAGAAATGGCGTGGTTGATCTTCATGGTGTCGAGATTTCCCTTCTCGATCTGGATGCGGTCGCGCAGGTCTGCTACAGACATTTCGCGTGCTTCTGCTGCTTTCATACTCTTGTCTTCTCCATTAAATTATTCCACATAATCCCTGCGGACGATGAATTTGGTTGCCACAGGAAGCTTGTTTGCACCGAGACGCATAGCCTCTTTCGCGATTGCGAGGGAAACACCCTCTGCCTCGAAGATGATACGGCCGGGAGTGATAGGAGCGACGAATCCGTAGGGATCGCCCTTACCTTTACCCATACGGGTATCAAGAGGTTTCTTGGTGACAGGCTTCACGGGGAATACCCTGATCCACAGCTGGCCTTCACGGTTCATGTGACGGGTGATGGCCTGACGGGCAGCCTCAATCTGCTGAGCGGTGAGCCAGCAGTTCTCGAGGTTCTTGAGACCGAAGGAACCGAATGCGAGCTGATTGCCGCGCTGGGCCATACCCTTCATGCGGTTCTTCTGTTCCCTTCTGTACTTTGTTCTCTTAGGTTGTAACAT
>DGVM01000147.1:712-3644 GCA_002395925.1 Bacteroidales bacterium UBA4284 | reverse complement strand
GCATAGACGCCTGCCCCATGAGCGTTCGCAAGGAGAATCTCAAGGACTGTACGGTCTACCTGAACAGACAGTTGAGGCGCGGAAACGAGAAACGCATAGAGGAAATCAGCGACAAGTGCCTGATGTGCGGGAAATGCACCCAGGTGTGCCAGGTCGGGGTGGACGGTCCGCAGATGCGTCTCGCACAGCGTTCCATGCGCTCCTACGGCATCAACCAGCACTATTCAAAGTTGTCGGTCGAAGAGAATCTGAACCGCATAGGCAACGCCAAGGTCCTGTATTTTGCAGGATGCATGACTCATCTGACTCCTGGCATCCGCAAGGCCGTAGGCTCGGTGCTCGACAAGGCCGGCATCTCCTGGACTATGATGGACCCGGAGGGCGGTCTGTGCTGCGGGCGCCCGATGATGCTCGCAGGACGCCGTGAGCAGGCCCGCGAAATGGCCCGTGTGAACAGGGAGATAATCAGGAATTCCGGTTGCGACATCCTGCTTCTGAGCTGCCCAATCTGCTACAAGATATTCAAGGAGAAGTACAATCTTTCCGGCATCTACGTAGTGCACCACAGCGTTTTCTTCGATGAACTCATCCATTCCCAGAGGCTGCATGTCGGCAAGGACGAGGCTTTGAAGCTCGCATATCACGACCCTTGCGAACTCGGGCGCGGATGCGGCATATACGACGCCCCGCGCTCTGCCGTCTCCGCCATGGGAACCCTCGTGGAAGCTGCCAAAAACAGGGAAGAAAGCATCTGCTGCGGAGGTTCGCTGGGAAGCCTGTCGCTGAGTTATGAAAAGCGCAAGGATATTACGGTGAACTCTTTGAACAATCTGAAAGCAGGCGATCCCGATATGATCGTTACCGCCTGCCCTTTGTGCCAGAGCACATTCAGCAAATATTCGGATATCCCGGTGAAGGATATCGCGCAGATCCTCGATTCTTCTATCCGAGAGCGCTGACGGCCCTTTCTCCCAGTTCGGTCTTGGCCTTGATGTGGTCGAGTACCGAGCGGACGAAGTCGTTGCTCTCGAAGTCGCCGCGTACCTGCCCGAAGTCGATTTCCTTCTGCTCCTTGTCGCCGTCGGCGCCGAATCCGGTCTTGGATGCAAGGTTGAATTCCTTGCGGGCATCGTCGTAGATCATATTGTCGAGAGTGATTACGGCCTTTTTCCAAATCTCTATCAGCCGTATGGCATCTTCCCTGGTCATCTTCGAAGGGTTGATGCCGTACAGCTGCTGTATGTGCTGGAATGCCCAGGTCCACTCATAGCTGTAGTAATTGTCGGCCATGGTGCGGAATGCCTCGCGAATCTGGTCGATGGTGACAGTCTCTCCGCGTTCGATGCCGTTCATGAGCGCCGCGATTTCGCTCTTGGGGGCTATGAGTCCGCTGATGTCCACCCATTCGCCCGAACCTGTGGGCGTGTCCGGGCGGAGTTTGGCCTGGAGCCGCGCTTCGTTCAGGTCACCGAAACTGCCGTCGGCTTCCTGCAGGCGCGAGATGAGGGAGTTGCCCATGAATTTGTCGATGGCCAGGCGGTAGAGCTCCATCCCGCGCTTGAGGGCGGAGTTGGTGATCTTGACGCTGTGGAAGGAGTAGACGTCCGAAAGCTCCCCACTGGCGTAACGCAGGTTCTCGAGCGTCTGCAGGCCCTTTATCATCTTCTGGATGGTGAAAGGGGAGAGCAGGTTGTAGTTGACGAAGTCGAGTTTGTCCGAGCAGGTGCGGCCGTCGCGCTTCGGCCATTTCCTGGCGTCGCGTATGGTGCCGACGCTGCGAAGGTTCACTCCGGGCGCGAGATAGGATGTCTCTCCTTTTTCTATGAGGTAGGAAAAGGGTAGGTTGGTGGTGTCCGAGTGAGTGACATGCCTGCCCATCACGAGGGAAAACGCACCTACCCTTGCAGGCCACAGTATGTAGGAATCCGACGAAGTCTTCGCCCCCCGCTCAAGCGTACCCTGATGTATGGGGCCGAGCTTGTACATGTGGTTGCTCTGGTTCGATCCGGACCCCGCATTCATGAAGGAGAACATGCCGGCTATGAGCAGGGTGCTCTTGTGATGTGTGACCGTGAACGGGCCTGCAAAGATGGCGCAGGCTTCTCCGTTCTCGCCCTGGCAGTTGCAGAAGAAGAGCGAGTCGCTTGCGGAATACCCGTGGGCGAAGCGGCAGGCCTGTCCCACGAAGCAGCGGGTGAGTGTCGCAGCATCGGTCACCGAACTGCCGGCGGAGATGATGAAATCTTCGCATATGACGCTCCGGCCTATGGCTACGGGGGCGTCGGCGGTGCTGTTGACGGATCCGTTGGCAAGGAGAGAGGCCCCGTTGATGCTGGCGTATTCCCCGATGCGCACATTGCGGATCTCGGCTGTGCCGGAGATTGATGCTCCCGTCCCTATGGTTCCGCGGGACGACTTGATTCCGTCGACATAATCGCGGATGATGGCGTTCATCTTCTCGACGAATACGGGCCGGTGCCTGTAGAGGGCCACCATGTATGCTTCATGGGCGGACAACTTGTCGTGCATCATCACTTCGCGGCCGCCGGTTTCGTTGAGGACGGAGACTTTCACTCCATTGCCGAAGCAGCTTTCGGAATCGGTGACAATCGTTCCGACGTTGTCGATGTAGACGCCGTCAGCTATGTCGTAGTTCGCGATGTATTCACGCACCGAACGGATGCAGCAGCCGTCGCCTATGCTGACATTGTGCAAAGTCGCGTCGCTTATGCCGGAATGCCTCCTGAGGCCTCCGGGGAGGGTGAATTCGCTGTTGAAACTTCCGAGGCGGATTTGCCCGCTGAAGGCGGTGCGGAAGATGTTGGCAGTGCTGAAAGCTTCGACGACTTCGATCTGCCGCCAGTCTTCGGCGCTGCATCCCTGTTCCTGCATGGCGCAGATCTCTTCTGAACTGAGTTTCCTGTATTTCATG
>DGVM01000147.1:0-562 GCA_002395925.1 Bacteroidales bacterium UBA4284 | reverse complement strand
AGCTGGAGCGGAATCACCGACACCAGGGGACAGAGGAAGTTGGGAGTGCGCGGCACTTCTATGACGTGCTCTGCAATCTGCTTTACCACCGTATCGCCTTCGCTTACGATTGCAAGCACACGGCCCTTCCGTGCCGCGACCTCCTGCATATTGCTGAGTATTTTTTCGTAGAGATTGTGGTGCGTGGCGAGAAATACCACCGGCATGTCCTCGTCCACCAGGGCAATCGGCCCGTGCTTCATCTCGGCGGCAGGGTATCCTTCTGCGTGTATATAGCTGATTTCCTTGAGTTTGAGAGCTCCTTCCAGGGCGACAGGATAGTTCATCCCGCGTCCGAGGTAAAGGAAGTTCCTGTTCGCCGTGTATTGTTGTGCGAGCGCCTTGATCTCTTCGTTCTTCTCGAGGATGCGGCTGATTTTGTCCGGAATCTGTTCGAGTTCCGAGATGGCATCGGAGTATGTATCTTCGCTGACAGTTCCCTTCTCGCGTCCTATGGCCAGAGCAAGCATGGCCAGGACCGTAGTCTGGCCCGTGAAGGCCTTGGTGCTGGCCACGCCGATTT
>DGVM01000222.1 GCA_002395925.1 Bacteroidales bacterium UBA4284 | reverse complement strand
GCCCGGTCAAGCCGGGCATGACGATAATAGGAAAAGCATCCGTTATTACATCAGAGTTCCGGAAAAGGCCGAAGAGATTCTGGCACAACTGCACCGGTGGATTGACAAGAACTACCGTGTGAAGGCACTGGTCTATATCAAAGCGGCGATGAATGCAAATATTATGGAAAGGCCTCCCTACATAATAGCAAAAGAAGAATTCCCTGGTCATCTTGGAGCCAGAGGGCTCTATTATGAATACACCAACGAGCCACTTGCGTTCAGAAAAGCGAACGACCTGAGGGAACTCGAATCCGCCCAAAAGCTGTTAAAACAATTTGCCATGGTTTCGTAATTTGTACACAACTGAACGCAAAAGGGTGGAATTTTCCGGAATTCCACCTTTTTCCATAAATCGGGCTGCAACAAGATTGTACATTCGCAATGCCGTCCAGAAAGCGGGAGGCCCACCTGACCGGACGGATGGCTAACGCTGCCTCCTCTCCCGATGGGCCGGGAGTTCGGAGCAGCGCGACAAAGCGATGAAAAAAGGAAAAGCAGTCACGATGACCGCAACCTCTCAAAGAAAAAGGGGCAGGCCGAAAAAAGAGCCCGCCCTCTCTCCGGTTGTCACCAATCCTCCGGTTCAGCCGTTCACCATTATGATTCCGGAGCAACTTCGTACCTGCCTGATGGCAAGAGATGACGTTGAGGCTGTTGTAAGAAAAGTAATCAAAGAGGTGAACGATGAGGTTGAGGCCCGCCAGGCGCTGCGGAAGGTCTCCCTCTCCGAAGCCATGGAGCGGCTTCAGATCAAAAGCCGCAGCACCCTATGGCATTGGCATGAGCAGGGATACATGATCCAGGAGCATGACGAGCATAAGCATGTGTATTACCCGGAGTACAAGATAAGAAGAGCCGAACGGGGAGAACATCCGGAGACAGGAGGAATGGTCGATGCCAAGCAGGAAGTTTGACCCCAAGGCGGCCATTGAGAAGGAGCTTAAAGACACCTCAGCGGCCGAGAGTGTCGGAATGCTCACCATCAAGACAGCTAACCGCGCCGTCAACGACTCCATCACCCGTCCAGACCCCAAAGAACTTTTCATGGAGTTTTGGTATGAAGGCGAGGTTAGCTGTCTATTTTCCGATTCCAACCTGGGCAAGTCCATCTTTGCAGTCCAGATAGCAGAGCATATTGCCAGGATGCAGCCAGTCCTTTATGTGGATTGCGAGCTGTCCGAGAAACAGTTCCAACTCCGATACACCGACACGGAGACACAGCATCGGCATATCTTCCCGCCCAAGCTGTTCCGGGCCGAGATTGACCCTATGCGGATGGACATGAACAACTATGAGGAGAATATCCTGCGGGACATTGAAGCGACGATGCTGTTTCTTCATTGCCGATGCGCCATCATTGACAACCTGGGCTATCTCTGCAACTCAACCGACAAAGGAGTGGATGCCGGCGCCTTTATGATTCGCCTCACCCAACTGAAGAAGAAGCACGAATGGAGCATCCTGGTCATTGCCCATACGCCCAAGCGCAGCCTGGCCAGCCATCTGGAGCAGAACGACCTTGCGGGGAGCAAACGCCTGTTTAACTATTTCGACAGTGTTTTTGCCATCGGCAGGTCCTGCAAAGACCGGAAACTTCGCTATGTGAAACAACTCAAGGTCCGGGCCGGTGCCTTCCGTTACGATGCCGACAATGTCCTCATCTACGAGATTGTCAAGACCGAAGGATTCACACACTTGGAACTCAAAGGATACTCCACGGAGGCTGAGCACCTGAAGGAGCCCACGGAACGGGACGACAAAGCGCTTCGAGAACAGATAGCGGCTCTCAGGACCCGGGGATACTCCATCCGTGCCATGGAGGGCATGCTGGGGATATCCAAGTCTGCCATCGGACGCATTGTAAGGAAACTGGAGGATGAAAAGCTTGTCCCGTCCCGGGACGATTTGGGACAGGCCGATGACCTGGGACAGGATAATTACGAAGGAGACGAAGACGATGACTAGATATCACCTGCAAGTTTATGGTGGTAAAGCCACCCGTTTCACCTGCCCCTCCTGTGAGCGCGAACACTGTTTCACCCGCTATGTGGATGACGCCGGCAACGCACTCTCTCCTATCTGTGGCCGATGCAATCATGAGGTAAGTTGCGGTTACCACTACCGTCCCAGGGAATGGTTCCGCGACCATCCGGATGGCAAAGACTACCACCTCCGAGCCAAATCCGGCAGTCCCCATGCAAACGCCAGCCCATACGCCTTCGGCAAAGCCAACGTAGCAAAGACCCTATGGACCATTCCCGAAGACCTGGTCTCACAGAGCGTCAAGCCGGGCATATACAGCAACCTGCTGGAGTTCCTGTTCTCACGAGGCGTCAACCCCAGGGACATCCACCGTGTGACTTCAGAATACCGCCTGGGCGTTACCCGAAACCGCAGCACCATCTTCTACCAGCTTGACAAAGAAGGCCGATGCCGGACAGGAAAGGTTATCCAGTACAACCGGGAGACCGGCCACCGCATCAGGGATGAGTCTGACCCAAGCCGCATCAACTGGATTCATGCCCTGCTGAAGTACCAGAAAAAGTTACCGGCAGAATGGATGCTGAGCCAATGCCTTTTCGGGGAGCATCTTCTGAACGGCGAAGATGAAAAGACCATTGCCTTGGTTGAGGCCGAGAAAACTGCAGTGATTGGTGCCATGCTATTGCCGGATTATATCTG
>DGVM01000080.1 GCA_002395925.1 Bacteroidales bacterium UBA4284 | reverse complement strand
GCCCGGGCGCAAGGCCCTCGCGCCACTCGCGCGGAACCGTTGAGGCAGTGCGACTGGCCTGCTACACGCGAGGGTTCGCTTTGCTCAGCGGGAGGGGATGGCGTGAATATAAATTTGTATATTTGTCCTGTTATGAAAAGAATACTGTTTATTGCAATGGTGATGCTGTGTGTGGCGGCCTGTGGACCGCGCAGGGCATCGAAGACGCAGGAGTCCGGAAAGGAAGGCTGCGTTAAGGATTCGACAGAGATGGTGCAGAAGGATTGCTGCGCCGGGGGCAATCACGGAGAGTGTGATGAGATGGCGCGCGGAGAAGAGTGCAGTCACGCTCCCGCTAAGGCGGAGTGTGATCATGCCGATGATTCGCAGGAGTGCAAGGAAGTTGAAATAGTGAATGCAGAAGACAAGTGCCAGAAGGAGTCGGCGTCAGAGGGAGTCACCGTCGTGCAACTTGGCAGGAAGCAGGCTCCGAAGCCCATCAAGCCAGTAAGGCCCCTTGACAGAAAATAGCAGTCCATCACACTTATTGCTTTGTGGGGATATTTGGAAATTCGAAAAATATCTCTACATTTGCAGTCCTATCTGAACATGGTGCGATTAGTTCAGTTGGTAGAGCACCAGATTGTGGTTCTGGTTGTCGTGGGTTCGAGCCCCACATCGCACCCCTGCTGCAACTCTCGGAGGAATCCGAGGGTTGCTTTGTTTATTTTAGGGGTCCTGTAAACACCTGGGTCTCCGACGATTAGAGAAACGAATGGAGAAAGTGTGGAACAAGGACGCCATCGGGGTCAGTTACACCTATCTCAAAAACCTCAACATCTCCGAGGACAAGCCCTATCGGAACGGCAAATGTATCATCCGCAGGGGGATTATAGTAACATCGCCGAAAAAGTAGTATATTTATCGCCGATAAATCGGATTTTGAATGAGAAAAATCTTATATATATTATTAACTCTGTGCTTGGCGACATCTTGTTTCCCGACTGAATGGTTTGAACCGAAGTTTGAAGAGAATGACGATTATCATAATCTGAAAATTTCGGCAGATGGTGATAGGTATGATGTACCATTCGAGTTTATGTATTATAGGACAAAAACCACATGGCCAATGAGAACCTACCAAATCAGAAGCCGTTTTATCATAGATGACATTCCAGGTGAGATATACGATGTTACTGCAAATGGAAGTCCTATTATATGGGATTGGGATTGGACGTCTGAAAGAACTCCTGGAATCGAGAATGCAGTCCTCTATATTTATATTCCAGCAAATGAATCCTCAATGGCTAGAACCATTTCTACTCAAATCAGTATTGATAGCATAGCTAATAGTTCCTTTCATATTCAGGACGATGATGAGCATAATTGGGGTGAATGGAATACGGTCCTTGATGGAATCCAGGCAGGGCGATAGCAATACTGAGACATATCCAATTTGTCGAGTAGTTTAATACAAACTTTTAAGGTGATACATCAAACGCCGGTGTGTCACCTAGATGGGGGCGTGCCGGCTGGCTACCTTGCGGTAGTGGAGACGCTGGTGCGGCCGAGGTAGGAGGCGCGGGCGGACCAGCGTTCGCCGTCTTTGGAGGCCGTTACTGAAGCGCCGGGGATGGCGGAATTCGTCACGGGCTGACCGTCCACGACGCGAAGTCCCGGCTGGGGAATATGGAATGCGATGCCACGCTCCGCCCACCAAGGCATCTCGCGGGCGACAATCACAGAATAGAATTCGTTTTCGGTGCAGCGGGCAGAGCGGTTCCATGCCCTCTCGAAGACTCCGAGCATCTTAGGGAAGATATCGTAGCAGAGATCGTCGAACGAGCGCACGGTTTCGGTCCAAATCTGTCCCTGGACGCCGATGATGCCGGGGTGCTCCCGAAGAGGCATCCTGAACGAACGTGTATCGTCGATATATCCTGCCCAACTGTGGGCGATTTCCTGTTTGTTGGAAGAATACGCCTGGTCTGCGTAGGTGTACTGGACATCGGAATGAACGGCGGGGAAACCTTTGTCGGCCACTTCGTAGGGGAGATTCTCTCCGCCCCAGGCTGTAAGCCAGACATTGGTCGTGAATGCGACGCTGCGAAGAAGTTTCGAGACCTCAGGATCCTTGCAGGAAGCGATTTCCTGCCAGCCGGAGATCTTGATACCTTTATCCAGGGCAATCTGCGCTACCCTTCCAAGGAAGTATTCGTGGAGGTCGCGCCCGTGCCAGGCTCCGCGCGGAACCTCGTCGCCGCCGATGTGGATGCAGGGCATCTCGACTCCAGCCTCTTCATATAAGGCGGATACACTGTCGAACAAATGTGAGATAAAGGTATAGACCGACTCGAGTTCCACGCTCATTACATTGTCGGTATAGCCCTGGGCCGTGTAGTACTTCGAATCGTCGGCAGGATCCTGAAGCCTCATGGAGGCATCGCCCGTACGGCGCTCGTAGGCCTGCATGGACTTGATGGCGGCGCGGCTGTGGCCGGGAGTGTCGAACTCGGGGATCACTCTCATGTGGTGATCGGCCGCATAGCGGAGAATCTCGATGAAATCGGCCTTCGAGTAGTAGCCGTTGGACAGAGCAGGAGCGGAAGGATCTGCGCATCCGTCGTACGAAGGCTGCAGATGCTTCGAAAAGTCGAGCGAGTGGAAAGCGCCGCAGGAAGTGAGCTCGGGGATGCCGTCGATCTCGAGCCGCCAGCCTTCATCGTCGGCAAGGTGGAGGTGAAGCACATTGAGTTTGTAGCGTGAGAGCACGTCGATGAGCCGCAGCACATTGTCCTTCGAGGTGAAATTGCGGGAAACATCGAGCATGAACCCGCGGTACTCGTAGTCCGGCCAGTCTTCGACCACCATCGGAGGCAGCGTCCCGCCGTAGTTGGCGCGCAGCTGCCCGAGCGTCAGTTCGGCATAGTAGCAGCCGTCGGGGTCGTCGGCCTCGACATTGACTCCGTCTTCGGAAACGGTGAGCCGATACCAGCCGCGGACGTGGGCGTTAGCCTCGGTGCACTTCGGCACTGGGATAATCATCGATGCGCTCACATCTGGGGAAGCGGCGTGGGCGGCATTCCACTCGAACCATTTGTCGCCGTCGGGCTCCAGCGGCAGAAACTCGTACGAAACCTTCAGCGGCTTCTGGCCGCCCGGAGTCTGCAGTACGAAGCCTTCGGGAGCCCAGCTGTGGCGCTTCAGAGCGCCTGCGCGGTACCATACCCTGACCGTGTCGCCGGAAACAGGCCCGTCTGAAACTATCCGGTGGAGGTTGGCCTGATACTCCTCGAGGCTTGCGTCCGACCCGTTGGTGGCCTTCACCCCTTGCGGGAACATGCTGAACCACACGGTCCATTCGGCGGGCATCCGGCCGATTATCTCGATACAATGCACGGCCTTGCCGTCTTCGCCCGGTGCGCCCTCGATCCAGCGGACCGACGGGGTGGGGGCACATGCAACAAAACTGAAAACTATGAGACTAGCGAGCAGTCGTGTAAGACGGACCGAGTTCATTGAGGGAAGTATTTATTCTGGTGTTGTAAGTGTTCAGAGAATAGATGGCGCCGCTGGTTTCGTGAGCCAGGTAGAGGTCGTACTGGCCCTTCCCGCCTGAGCGGGTCGAGACAAGGAAAAGCCAACCGGCCGACACCGGGGCGGCATCGGAATAGTCCGCATCGGACCTGTTGAAGGCGAGTGAAACCGAAGCCCTGCCGTCGAACCATCCCTTGAAGAGCTGATCGGCGTGGTTGGATGCAGAGTAGTTCTGGGTATAGTAGAAGCTCGAACCGTCGATCGTGATGGGGTAGTATTCCACCGTGCCGGGTTTGTCGTAAAGCACTCGGGTGCTGCCTGTAAGGAGGTTGCAAAGTCCTATGTAGGATCCGCTGCCGGATCCGCCTCCGAACACGACGGACGATCCGTCGACGGTGTAGTTAGGCATACCGAAAGAATCGTCATCGCCTTTGGTGACCACCTTAAGGGCGTTTTCGGAGAGGTAATACTCACAGAGGTGTTCGTTGCGTTTGAAGCATATTTTGCTGCCGTCGAATGAGAATTTGGGATCTTCGTCGCGGTAGCCGCCTTC
>DGVM01000174.1 GCA_002395925.1 Bacteroidales bacterium UBA4284 | reverse complement strand
AACCGGGGCGCTTGTTATTTGTTTCAGAAAGATACGGTGAAGGCCCTGGCAGATTACAACAAGGCCATCAAACTGGACCGCTATGACCCGGAGGCCTACATACGACGCGGTCGCCTGAATGCGGCCAGGCAGGACTTCGGCCTTGCGATAGAAGACCTGAATCAGGCGATACAGCTCGACACGACCAACACTTTCGCCTATTTCAACAGGGCCCTTCTGTATGCTGACAGCAACAATCCCAAAGCCGCGATGGCCGATCTCGACCGCGTTCTCAGGGAAGAGCCGGGCAACGCCCTGACGCTTTACAACAGAAGCCTGCTCAAGGCCCAGGTCCGGGATTTCGAGGGCGCGCTGGACGACATGGACCACGTCATCGGCATCAATCCCGGCAATGTACTCGCCTATTTCAACCGCGCCGGTTTCTTTATCGAGATGGGGCGCTGGCAGGATGCCCTCGAAGACTACAATATGGCCATTGCGCTGTATCCGGACTTCGCGAAGGCTTATATGAACCGATCCTACGTCGAGAATATGATGGGCCGCTACAAGGCATCGAAGGCCGACTACGAAATTGCCCGCAAGAAGGTCGCCGAATATGAAAGCAAGAACGCTCACGGGCTGGCCGACTTCGCCGATACCACCCGGAAATACAGCTCCCTGCTGGCCCTTGACGCAGATTTCGCAAAGAAAGACTTCGACAACGAACTCCTTCAGCACAGAGACATCGACATCCGCCTGAGGCCCCTTTACAAATTCAAGATTTCGGGCGACGACAGCGGATACAAGGCGGCGCTCCGCACGGATTTCGAAAGCCCGCTGATAGAACGGTTCACGGCAATGGTCCCCATCCCCGTTTCCGTCACCAACGAAGATATCGAGGCGGTCACCCTCAAACGCAGTCTGGGAAGCATACTTGCCGGAGATACGAGCAGCGGTGCGGCCGGCACCAGGCTGACACAGTCCGAAATCAGCTTCATCCAGGGCATAAACGAAGTGCGGAACAAACAGTACAACGCAGCTCTCACCTGCTTCGACAACGCTGTCAAACAAGCTGAAACAGACGTATTCCGGGACAGATACATACGCTTCTACAAGGCTTTCTATCTGATGAACAGGGGCGTGCTCAGGGCGGAGATGATAGATTTCATCGCCAGCATGGAGCGCAACGTGCAGACTCTCACCATGGATGACCAGGGTACCATCAGGGCGCGCGTGAGCGACCGCATCGACCGCAACTACGACTATTCCGAGGCGATAGCCGACATGCAGGAGGCCATCAGCATCCTGCCGGACATCCCCTATCTGTTCTTCAACCTGGGCAATCTCTACTGCCTGTCGGGACAGATGGTGGAATCTATCGACAACTATGGGAAAGCCATCAGCATCTACCCTTACATGGGCGATGCCTATTTCAACCGGGGGCTCGCCCTCATATTCATCAAAGACAAGGAAAAAGGATGCATAGACCTGTCCCGCGCCGGCGAGTTCGGCGTGGCCGACGCCTATAGCGTCATCTCCAAATATTGCAAAGAGAATGATCAGCAATAAGATAGTATTCCAGTCCCTGTCCAGCGGCAGTTGCGGCAACTGCTACTTCCTGCACATGGATGACGGTGAAGGCGGGGCGGGAGTCGTGATAGATGCCGGAGTAAGTATGAGACGCCTGAAGCAGGAACTGACCAAAAACGGATTCACCTACGACGACATCGACGCCGTGCTGATCACCCACGACCACATGGACCATATCCATAACCTGGGCCCGTACTGCAAGCGGCTGCTGAAGCCTGTGTGGATGACTCGCAAGCTCAGGTCTTCCCTTGCAACCCACTGGATGACAGGAGAATACCTCGGCCCCGTGGTCAAGCTGCTGCAGGATGAGGAATGGTCCGAGATAGTGCCCGGAAAAGTCAGGGCGCGCTATTTCATCGTGCCTCACGACGCCACCCAGACCGTGGGATACTGCATCGACCTGCAGGGTTACATCTTCGTGATAATGACCGATATAGGGCGAATGACAGACGAAGCGATAGCTTATGCCCGTAAGGCATCCACCGTAGTGATAGAATCCAACTACGACCTTGATATGCTGCGCAGCGGCTCATATCCCGTGGAACTGCAGAACCGCATCTGCGGCGGACACGGACATCTCTCGAACGAGGAATGCGCCGATGCGATCAGGGATTTCATGCATCCGGGGCTGTCCAATGTTTTCCTCTGCCATCTGAGCGAAAACAACAACACCCCCCACAAGGCCCTCGCTGCCAGCGCTCCCGCAGTGGAAGGCACCGGAATCAGGCTGCTGCCGCTCCCGAGACAGACGGCGTCCCCTGTTTTCTTATTGTAATTTTGATTATCTTTGTAAGATAATATGAAAGCATTCTGGAATATGCTGAGGCGCTATGTCAGCCCCTACAGCAAATATCTCGGAGGATCGGTGCTGATGAACGTTCTCAGCGCCGTATTCAATATTTTCTCCTTTGCCCTTATCATCCCTGTACTCAGGATCATATTCCAGATGGACAGTACCGTTTACGAGTTCATCCCCTGGGGCACCGGAGATCTGATGAAAACCCTCGCCAACAACTTCAACTGGTTCGTCAGCCAGTATAATGTCGAGCACGGCCCCGTCGTCACCCTCGTCAGCCTTTCGGCCGTGATGATCGTGATGACCGCCCTCAAGACCGCATGCTATTTCGGGTCCACCGCAGTCATGGTGCCTCTCCGCACGGGCATCGTGAAGGATATGCGCATGGAGATCTACAACAAGATTCTTTCCCTGCCGCTGGGGTTCTTCTCCCAGGAACGCAAAGGCGATATCATAGCCCGTATGAGCGGAGATGTGCAGGAGGTAGAGAATTCGATTACGGGTTCGCTGGATATGATCATAAAGAACCCTATCCTGATCATATTCTATCTTGGCACCCTGATTGCCATTTCGTGGAAACTGACGGTATTCGTGCTGGTTTTCGCGCCTTTGATGATTTGGCTGATGGGCGTGATAGGGCGTAATCTCAAGAAGAAATCCACTGAAGCCCAGGCTCTTTGGAGCGATACCATGAGCCAGGTGGAAGAGACACTCGGGGGTCTGAGAGTCATCAAGGCATTTCTTGCGGAAAAGGTCATGAGCATGCGTTTCGGGAAGGTCACCGACGCCATGAGACGGAAGAATGCAAGAGTGGCCACACGCCAGGCGCTGGCTCACCCTGTCAGCGAATTCCTCGGGACCTTGATGATCTGCATAGTACTCTGCGTGGGCGGAGCCCTGATCGTGGGAGACAATTCTTTCATAGACGCTCCCACCTTCATCTACTTCATGACCATACTCTACAGCATCATACAGCCGATAAAAGACCTTTCCAAGGCCGCCTACAACATTCCCAAGGGGCTTGCTTCGATGGAAAGGATAGACCGCATCCTCGACGCCCGCAACACTGTCAAGGATTCCGAGGGCGCCAGGAATATCGGATCGCTGGAGGAGAGCATACGCTTCGAAGGAGTTGGCTTCAGCTACGACGGTTCCCGTCAGATTCTCTCCGACATCAACCTGGAAATCCCCAAGGGCAAGACCATAGCGATAGTAGGAGCTTCCGGAGGTGGCAAATCCACGCTGGTGGATCTGATTCCCCGCTTTTACGACGTCAACGAAGGCCGCATCACCCTGGACGGCACCGACATACGCGAATTCAGGCTCGACAGCCTGAGGGCGTTGATGGGCAATGTCAATCAGGAGCCAATCCTTTTCAACGATACCATCTTCAACAACATAGCCTTCGGCGTGGAAGGAGCGACCGAAGAGCAGGTGGTCGAGGCGGCCAAGATCGCAAACGCCCACGAATTCATCATGGAAAAAGAGGACGGATACCAGACAAACGTGGGCGACCGCGGATGCAAGCTCAGCGGCGGACAGCGCCAGAGGATCAGCATCGCCAGGGCTATCCTGAAAAACCCGCCCATACTCATTCTGGACGAAGCTACGGCTGCCCTTGACACCGAGAGCGAGCGCGCGGTGCAGGAGGCCCTCGAGCGGCTCATGAACAACCGCACCACCATAGCCATCGCCCACCGGCTGAGCACTATCAAGGATGCAGACGAAATCATCGTAATCGATGACGGACGCATAGTGGAACGCGGCAAGCACGACGAGCTCATCGCACTGAACGGTTATTACCGCAAACTTCACGACATGCAGGCTCTATGACGACACCGAAGACCATACTGGCCCGGATACTGTTCCTCCTTTACATAGCCGCAGTCGCCATGCTGTGTTTCATGCACGTGGACAAACTGCCGGATGTGCAGAAGTTCATCTTCGGCATCCCTACCGACAAGGTGGCGCATTTCCTGATGTTCCTGCCTTTCCCCATTCTGGCTTATCTCGCGTACGACCATCTGACAAATAAACTCGGCCACGCAGTCCTGTTTGCGATTGCGACCATGGCATTCGGGGCGTTGCTCGCGTACGGCACCGAGTACATCCAGGGCAGACTCCCCTACAGGTCGATGGACCTGAACGACTTCAAGGCCGACCTGCTGGCCCTTGCCGTAAGTTGCGTATTCGTCTTCATCGTAGACATCACTCATCTGAAAGTCCGAAAGAACTAGCATTTTTATGTACCGCCGATTAATCCTGATAGCCGCAGCACTTTTCGCGGGGCTCACAGCAAATGCCCAGAAAGCCATTCTGGATGCCTTCAAGCCCGTAACAGACTCGATCACCGTGCTGACCAAGGAGCATTTCGGGGTAAGGTCCTTCATCAAGCTCAACAAGGCGATGAAGCGCGGGAACAGCCTGGACCTTTACTTCACGAAGGAACTCGGAGACTATCCCTGGCGCAAGGCCGATCTTGCGTGGTTCAGGGCAAGGCTGCGCGAGCAATGGCCCGATGAAGTCCGTTCTTATAATCTGGGAGGAATCTGGTGCGAATCGGTTGATTTCGAAGATCTCGCCAATCCTGCCCTCGGCAACAGCGGGAAGCCTGCGGACTACAGGTTCCGCCCCAGGAACATCCCTGCACGCAGGCAGTTCATAGAACAGAACGGGCAGCGCCGCTTCGACGGCGGACTCCAGGGGAGGAACATCGCCCTCTGGCAGAGCCACGGACGTTTCTACGACAACGGTCTTGGCGCCTGGAGCTGGCAGAGATCCCCGAACTGGCGCACTACCGAAGACCTCTACACCCAGAGTT
>DGVM01000211.1:3146-3271 GCA_002395925.1 Bacteroidales bacterium UBA4284 | reverse complement strand
TCCTGCATTGACAATGTGTATGTGGACAGCATGTGCTTCGAATCCGAAGACGGCTTCAATGGTGTAGAAGATATTATCAGGATGTTTGAATACAGCCGGAGGCTGGGTTATACCGGCGGCCTGCA
>DGVM01000211.1:0-3004 GCA_002395925.1 Bacteroidales bacterium UBA4284 | reverse complement strand
ACGTATGCGCCGCAACCCCTTGCGGAGGCGCTCTATGACATCGAACCGGCCGGCTTCGGCCGGGACAATCACGGCGATGACAAGCTGTTGAACGGCACCATCATGCAGCGCATCCGGATGATTGGAGGCAGCCAGCATCACCTGAAGAAGTTCTACCGGGGAGACGAGACCGTCTGCGGCCGGACGTGCTGGGTGTTTGACATACGCGGCACCAACCTCTTCGGCTACGGCGGCTATGTGGTCTGGGTCGATCAGCAGACCGGCCTGGTCCTGCGCCAGGATGCCGAGGAGGGCGGCGGCTTCATCGTCACCCGCTTCGACCTCGACTACCACGACTGGGATATCCAGATCCGTCCGGACCTATTCAAGTAGTCCCGGCGGGTATTACGGGAAATTGCGAAGAATCGTTATCTTTGCGATTATGAAGAAGTTCCTGTCCCTGCTCATTTTGTTCCTGCCTCTGCTTAGCCGGGGCTACGGCGATCACCGCGGGCACAACCTGGACTCCCTGGAGCGGGTCACGGCGCGCTACACGCCGGACAAGCTCCTCAAAGCATCGGATGAAGAAAAGATGGCGTATGCCCAGACCTGCCGGGAACTGGCCTGGGGCTACCTGCAGCTGGACGGCGCCAAAAGCGTATATTACGCCCGGCAGGCGATGGCGGTCGGCCGGGAACTGGGCGGGCGGAATACGGTTTTCGACATGTCCATCCTGATCGGTCAGTGCTTCTGGGCTTCGGAGCGCTACGACAGCGCCCGGGTCCACTACAGCCGTGCTGAGTCCGTACTGCAGGAAATGGAAGCGTCCTGGGCTGATCCTGACCAGCACGACTTGGAAGCCAACCAGGCGCGTCTGTGGGGCACCCTCGGCAATTTCTACGCCGCTCAGGACTCCCTGGAACAGTTCGCATATTATTATGGCAAGGCCGGGAAACTTTTCGAGAAATGGGGATGGTGGGAGGACTGTTCCAACCTTCACTGCAACATCGGAGAGGTCTATACGGACATCGGCGACTTGAAAACTGCCAGGCCGGAATATGAAAGGGCCTTGGATTTCGCCCGGCAGTCCGGAGATTCCCTCATCATCGCCAAGGCTATGTACGGTCTGGGACGCTGGTATCACGAATCAGGAAAAACCGCCAAGGCTCTGGAGTACCTGACACAGGCCGAGGCGTATTTCGGGGAACACGCCCGGGAAGAGTCTTTTGCCCGCGCTGATACCCTTGCCATCATGAATGCCGCGCACGAGGAACTATACCGCAACGCCCGGATGATGGCGATAGCCGCATTCCTGGTCATCCTTCTCTCCATCGGCGGAACGCTGCTGGTCCGGCGGCTCAGGCTTACCAGCCAGGAACTCACGGAGACATCGGCGGTGCTGGATGAGACCATCGAGGAGCTGAAGCCTGCCACAGATGGGCAGGTGGAGCTGACAGAACGGGAGAAAGCCATCGCCCGCCTGCTGGTAGAGGGCAAGAGTACCAAGGAGATAGCCGAAGCGGTCCATCTGGGAGTGAATACGGTGCTCTGGTACCGCAAGCGGCTGTATGCCAAGTTCGACGTACACAACGCCGCAGCGTTCTCGACAGTAATGAGCAAGCGAGGGCTGCTGGAGTAGAAAGCGCCTCCTCTCCCTGCATTGTCCGGAGCCTCGCCGACGGGAATTTACAGCATCCCGGCGGTGATTCCGGCGCCAAACTTCTCGAGGAGTCACTGGCGGCGATTTCTTTGCTAGTGAGACAGTTTATGTTGTTGAAAATGATTAAATTTGCATTGCCACATCGGTATTTAAGCAAATGAAGCTAAAGTTGCATATTTGTGCATGCCTATGGGCCTTATTGTTTCTCCCGCTTTGTGGCTGGAGCAGCACGACTCGTCAGGTGCGTGATACGCTCATTTTGGGCAATGTCAAGTATGCTATCAACACTGCCCCGCTGGGTCAACTGGATTCTTTGCACTATTGCTCATTAAGGGATCAAGTCGGCTTCAATGAATTCTTTTCTTGGAACTTCAGGGGCTATGTGGCGACATGGCGTGTCAATGGCAATCAATTATATCTTGATAAATTGGAAACGGGCTCCGACAAGGCCGATTTCCGGGATGTCTTAACGGATTTCAAGGATTGTCGCGGTGGTATTCTTGCCTCCTGGTTCAGCGGAACTCTCATTTGCGGCACTGGCCCTATCCTTTGTGAGTCGGGTATTGGATGGGACGATTTGAATGAGACCGAGGTCGAACTTATAATCAAATCTGGTGTTGTGACGGCCTCCCGCAAATACCGCAACAAACAATCCAAAGGAACAGCGAATAGGTATTTGACGCTTCAGGAAATACCAAAGAAGTTCAATTACAGGGACTTCCCGGAATTGAAAGGGTTGCGCATATTCACTAAAATCTCGCCATCAAAGTTTGATAAGAAAGGAATAATTGTCGATTGGGCTGTGGAGTATTGGAGATGGCCGGAAGAAGTTGATCAGACAGTCCAGAAGCGGCTTACAGCAGCAATCAAGACAGAGTTTCTGAAATACGACTGGAAAACCTACTGTGCTGACGGCCGATGGTTCTGGCACGAACGGAATCATTTTGATGGGGTTTCCTGGTCACTGTTTTTCAGAAAAGAGTATTTCGCGCCTGCAGAATAAGTACACTAATATGAATTCCAATTATCGGACAGAACACGGATGACTATTACCCTTCATACATGGACACCCGCCGACAAGCCGGCGCTGATGGCGCTCTGCAATGCCGTTGACAGGACATACCTGTCGGACCGGCTGCCGTATCCATACACGGAAGCCGATGCGGACTGGTGGCTTGGAATAGTCGCAAAGAATGACGGCAAGAAAGGCGTATGGCGTTCCATCTTGGCCGATGGAGAACTCGTCGGCAGTGTCTCAGTGGAGCGTAAAGCGGGAGAGGAACGTAATACCGGCAACTTGGGCTATATGATCCTGACGCCGTGGTGGTCAAAGGGTATCGGCACGGAAGCGGTTCGGCAGATCTG
>DGVM01000052.1 GCA_002395925.1 Bacteroidales bacterium UBA4284 | reverse complement strand
CTCCCTCTGCGGGATCACTTTGACCTCCGAGCGATCCCCGCAAGGGAGAAACGCCGGCCATTATGCCGTGTGAGCCGCCTGCCGGGCGACAAAAAAAAACCGCATCCCATTGAGAGATGCGGTAAAAAAGTATCTTTAATCAGATTAGAATCGCCAGATGAAGTTGATTGCGGAAATCCAGGTATCGAGCATCCTGAAGCTGTCGCCGAAGAACTGATAGGTGGCAAGATCGAGGGTAATGTGATCGCCGAAGTCGAATGCCAGGCCGCTCTTGGAGCCTACGTTGAACCTCTTGAGTTCATTGTTGTAACCTGCCATGAAGCCGGCGTGAGGGTACACCTTGAAGTTGCGGGGACCGATGGCGACACCGATCTGGGGGACTGCATAGGCACCGTAGAGGATTCCGCTCTCGACGGGAGTAATGGTTGCAAATGCCTCTGCGCCATAAGCGAAAGAGACGAAAGCGTCCTGATTATAGTTACGGAAACCAACTGCAAGGTCGCCGCCCGGATGAGCGAAGCTGGTGAAGAAGCCATTGATACGTGTGGTTACGCCAAGGTTGACGTAAGGGACGAATTCGCGCTGTGCGGATGCCGAGAGGCTGAAGGCCAGAGCGGCAGCGATAATAACAAAAATCTTTTTCATAATCGATATGTTTTCGTGGCGCAAAGATAACAATTATTTCAGTATATTTGTGCATGCCTTTCGTCCACCTGCACCTCCATACACAGTATTCCATCCTCGATGGACTCACCGACATCAAAAAACTTTTTGCCCGTGCCCGCGAGCTCGGGATGCCAGCCCTGGCCATCACCGACCACGGCAACATGTATGGAGTCAAGGAGTTTCTCAAGTGGGCGTACGACAAATCCAACCTCGGGCCAGACAAAAAACCTATCGTCAAGCCCATCATAGGCTGCGAGGTATATGTCACCCGCCACTACGACAATACCCTCAAGGACAACGAGCACAAAGGCTACTATCACCTCATACTCCTCGCCAAGAACTACAACGGCTACAAGAATCTCGTAAAGATTGTATCGGAGGGCTTCATCGACGGGTTCTACTACAAACCCCGCGTAACCCACGAAATCATCGAGAAATATCACCAGGACCTCATCTGCAGCTCCGCCTGCCTCGCCGGAGAAATATCGCGCAACCTCATGGCGGGTAATTACGATGCCGCCAAAGAGGCCGCACAGTGGCACAGGAGTGTGTTCGGCGACGATTATTACCTCGAGGTGATGCTTCACCGCACCGAGGTTCAGGGGCTTCCCCCCGAGGCTTACGACAAGATATACGAAGTGTACCGCCAGCAGACCCTGGTGAACGAGGGTATCTTCCGCCTTGCGCAGGAAACGGGTATCAAAGTCGTCGCTACCAACGACGTGCATTTCCTCAACCGCGAAGACGGCCCCGTCCACGACAGGCTCATCTGCCTTACCACAAACGCCAATGTCAGCGATGCTTCCCGACTTCGCTACACCCAGCAGGAGTTCCTCAAGAGCGAAGAGGAAATGGCGGCCCTCTTCCCCGAGCATCCCGAGGCGCTCGCAAACACCCTTGAGGTGGCGGAAAAGGTGGAGGCATATTCCATCGACCGCCCCCACGTGCTGCCCAAATACGAGATCGACCCCAAGTTTATGGCCTCCATCGACACCAAACTGGAGCAGTACAAGGACGTCATCGACGAAGGCCGGTACAGCATTTCCAAAGACAAGGCTACCGGGCGCGAAATCCGCGAATACCGCGGCGACGCCTTCTGCCATTCGGTGGCCTACCTTTGCGAACTGTGCTACCGGGGCGCCCACGCAAGATACGGCGACACTCTCTCGGAGGAGCAGCAGGAACGCATAGACTTCGAGCTCAAGACCATCTGCAAGATGGGCTTCCCCGACTACTTTCTCATCGTACAGGACTACATCGCCGCCTCCCGCAGCCACGGCTACATGGTGGGCCCGGGACGAGGTTCGGCGGCCGGCAGCGTTGTCGCCTACTGCTTGGGTATCACCAACTTGGACCCTATCAAGTACAACCTGCTGTTCGAGCGTTTCCTCAACCCCGACCGCATCTCCATGCCCGATATCGACGTGGATTTCGAGAACCTGCTCGACGCCCACGACTACGTTGAGAACACTTACGGCGCCGACCACGTCTCGCGCGTCATCACCTTCGGCACCATGGCGGCCAAAAGCGCCATAAAGGACGTCGCCCGAATCAGCGAAGTCAGCATCGACGAGAGCAACCGCCTCACCAAGATGATACCAGACCGCCTGAGCGAGAAGCAGGAGAAGAAATACCCCTTCAACCCCAAGCTGGACGAACTCAAAAGCGGCTTCAAGGTGGTTGAGGAGGAGGTGGAAATCGATGGTGTCAAGCAGATGCGCACTTTCCAGAAGGGTATGGAGGACGTGGACGTCAAAATCAACCTTGCAAACTGCTACCGGCTGGTCCCCGAACTGCGCAACGAACTGGAGAACGGCCCAGAAATCAACAAGGAGGTCCTCCGTTACGCCCTCAAGCTGGAGGGCTGCATACGCCAGGTGGGCGTACACGCCTGCGCCACCATCATCGGCCGCGGCAACCTCACCGACTACATCCCCATCTGCCTGAGCAAGGATAAAGAAACGGGAAAGGACGTCTGGACCAGCCAGTACGACGGCCACTACATCGAGGACGT
>DGVM01000217.1:6933-7578 GCA_002395925.1 Bacteroidales bacterium UBA4284 | reverse complement strand
CTGGCCAACTGAGCTACATCGGCAGTGTTGTCAATGCCCTTTTATCAAAAAGGATTGCAAATATAGGGAACTTTTTCGCAATTGCAAAAACTTTTATAAGATTTCCGAAATTTTTCTTGCAATTCCTTCGGAATCGATCCCAAGTTCGCGCCTTTGGGCTGCCTGGGTATCATGCCCTATAAATGCGTCCGGGGCCCCTATGCCCACTACAGGCATCTTCCCGGCGTAGTATTCGCAGACCGCGCCGTAAAGACCGCCCTTCAGGGAGCCATCTTCGACGGTTATCACCTTGGAGTACCTCGAGGAGATGGAATCGAGCATCTCGGTGTCGAGGGGCTTAAGGAAGCGGAAATTGTAGACCCCGACGTTCTCCCCGAACTGTCCGGCCGCCTGAAGCGCGCTGTGGACGGCGGGACCGGCAGCGATCACGGCGACCTTCTTCCCTGCCCTGAGTTCGTCCGCTTTTCCGAGCGGCAGCTCGCGGTAGGGCTCTTCCCTCCAGGGGGTGTCATGCGCACCGCCGCGCGGATACCTTATTATATAAGGGCCGCCCTCGTAGCGGAGCGCGGAGTACATGAGCAGCTTGAGTTCGGTTCCGTCGGCCGGGGCTGCGAGCACGCATCCGGGGACGGGGCGGAAGGCCGC
>DGVM01000217.1:0-6803 GCA_002395925.1 Bacteroidales bacterium UBA4284 | reverse complement strand
CACAGCACTACCGGGAGGTTCTGGAGCGCCACATCGTGGATGACCTGGTCGTAAGCTCTCTGGGAGAAGGACGAATAGATATTGCAGAAGGGGCGCATACCCGCCGCTGCGAGACCTGCCGAGAAGGTGACGGCATGCTCTTCCTCGATACCGACATCGAAGAAACGGTCGGGGAACTCGCGGGCGAATGCCTTCATTCCGCAGCCGCTCGCCATCGCCGGGGTGACGCCGATCACACGGCCGTCCTCACGGGCAAGTTCGCAGAGGACCTCTCCGAAGATGTCCTGGAAGCGGTCCGGCTGCCCTTTGGAGATAATCCGTTCGCCGGTCTCCGGGTCGAACTTGCCGGGGGCATGCCATACGCCCGGGTCGCCCTCGGCCGGAGCGTAACCGTTGCCTTTGGCCGTGATACAATGGAGGACCAGCGGACCGTGGATGGACTTGAGCTTACGGAGACTGCTGACCACCTGTTCTATGTCGTTGCCGTCGATCGGGCCGAAGTAGCGAAGGCCGAGCGACTCGAACACATCGCCGCCCACCGGCTTGACTATCCACGATTTGAGGGAGCGGAGCCAGGTCTGCAGGAAGCGCCTGAATCCGCGGTCGCCGAGCTTGTTCCAGACTTTGTTCTTGAACTTGTTGTACCGGCTGCTTGAGGTAATCCTGAAGAGGTGCTGGTGAAGTCCGCCGATAGCCTTGTCTATCGACTGGTTGTTGTCGTTGAGGATAACGAGGATATCGGCCTTGCTCGCGCCGGCGTTGTTGAGAGCCTCGAAGGCGAGACCGCCGGTCAGGGCTCCGTCTCCGATAAGGGCCACGCTGCGGGCATCCGAACCCTGAATCGCGAAGGCCTCGGCATAGCCGAGAGCAGCGCTGATGGAGTTGGAAGCGTGTCCTACCCCGAATGCGTCGTACTCGCTTTCGCTCATCTTCGGAAAGCCGCTCACGCCGTCTTTGGTGCGGAGTTTTCTGAAAGCGTCCTTGCGCCCGGTCAGGATCTTATGTGCGTAAGCCTGATGGCCGACATCGAAGATGAACTTGTCCTTGGGGGCGTCGTAGACGTAATGGAGACCGACTATGAGCTCGACTGCACCAAGGCTCGAAGCGAGGTGGCCGGGGTGGTCCGAACAGACTTCCACCATATAACGGCGGAGCTCAGAGCAAAGCTCCCTGAGCTGATCCATGCTGAGCGACTTGAGGTCGGATGGCAGGTTTATGCTGTCCAGTATGCGGTCCATCGGAACGCAAAAATACGATGAAATTGTGAATTTGTAAAATATGATTTAAATTAGTTCTCCGATAAACTGCTCACATGGCTACTCAAAAACGCACTCCGGACGCTTTCGTCATTCTGTTCGCGCTGATTCTCGTCTGCGCCGTGGCAACCTGGTTCGTGCCGGGTGGAGCCTATGTGACGGCAGAAGACGGAACGGTTTCTTTCGAAAGAGTCGAATCGGTGCCGCAGACCTGGCAGGTATTCAGCGCCTTCTACGAAGGGTTCAAGCTGCAAGCCGGTATCATAGTCTTTATCCTGATTGTAGGAGGAGCGTTCTGGATACTCAATTCGACAGGCGCCGTTTCGTTCGGAATCAGGCGCTTCGTCGAAAGGATACGGGGAAGCGAACGCTGGGTCCTTGTCGGGATCACCCTGCTGTTTTCGCTTGCCGGAGCCGTTTTCGGAATGAGCGAAGAGACCATTCCCTTCGTGGGAATCGTGGTCCCGCTGGTCGTTTCGATGGGCTTTGACGCCATTACCGGCCTGCTGATAGTCTATGTGGCGGCCAACATCGGCTTTTCGAGCGCTTTTCTCAACCCGTTCACGGTAGGAATCGCCCAGGAGATGGCGGGCCTTCCGCTTTTCTCCGGCATGGGCTACCGCATACTGTGCTGGGCCCTGCTCACGGCAGCCCTGATCGTTTTCATCCTGGTCTATTCGGCGAGGATAAAGAAGCCGGCCCCCACCTCTGACGACGCGACTGCGAATGCCGACACGGACGACGGAGTCCCGAAGGGCCGTAAGATAACCGTGCTCGTCATCCTGCTTCTGACCATGATCGCCCTTATCGTGGGAGTCACGGTCTGGAAATGGTATATCACCGAGATTGCCGCCCTGTTCTTCGCGATGGGCATAGCCTGCGGTGTGGCGGCGGGCTTCGGGGCTTCGCGCATCTCCCGCGAGTTCGTCGCCGGGGCGAAGGACATCTTCTCCGCCGCGCTGGTTGTCGGACTTGCATCCGGGATGGTGGTCATCCTTCAGAACGGCCACATCATGGACAGCATCCTGCACGGGCTCGAATCGGGCCTTGGAGACGGCGGAAAGGTCGGAGCTCTCAGCGTGATGTACGGCAGCCAGACTCTTATCAACCTGCTCATCCCGAGTGCCACCGCCAAGGCCGCGATAACGATTCCGATCATGGCCCCGTTCTCGGATCTGATCGGACTGTCCAGGCAGGCCTGCGTTCTTGCATTCCAGTTCGGCGACGGCTTTACAAACATGCTCACCCCGACCTCCGGCGTGCTTGTGGCAGCTCTCGCTATGGCGAAAGTCCCCTACGCCAAGTGGGTGAAATTCATCTGGAAATACGTTTTGGTTTTGATTCTGGCAGGATTTATCTTACTTTTGCCTACCGTGATATTGCCATTAAAAGGTTTTTAAAAACTGCAATATGTCTGAAAACTTACTTAAACCAACTTTGAGGGATTCGGCAGCCATGCGCTGGATAGCGCTGCTGCTTCTTGCCCTCGGAATGTTCTGCTCGTACATTTTCATGGACATCCTCTCCCCCATCAAGGACCTGATGGAGTCCACAAGAGGATGGGACTCCAAGGCCTTCGGCACGATGGAGGGAGCTGAGACATTCCTCAATGTCTTCGTCTTTTTCCTGATATTTGCGGGTATCATCCTCGACAAGATGGGAGTGCGCTTTACCGCAGTCCTGTCAGGAACCGTGATGCTTATCGGCGGCTTTATCAAGTACTTCGCAATCAGCGAAGCATTCATCGGCTCGGGCTTGGAGACCTGGTTCACCAATAACCTCAACTGGCACACCGGCATCGGCTTCATCGACGACGTTCTCCCCTTCTACCAGGGAATGCCCGCTTCCGCAAAACTCGCAGCCCTGGGCTTCATGATCTTCGGCTGCGGCTGTGAGATGGCCGGCATCACGGTAAGCCGTGGTATCGTCAAGTGGTTCAAAGGCCGCGAAACTGCCCTCGCGATGGGTTCGGAGATGGCTCTCGCCCGCCTCGGAGTCGCCACCTGTATGATCTTCTCACCCTACTTCGCAAAGCTCGGCGGCTCTGTCAACGTCAGCCGCTCGGTCGCCTTCGGAGTGGTCCTTCTGTGTATCGCCCTTATCATGTTTGTCGTCTACTTCTTCATGGACAAGAAACTCGACAGCCAGACCGGAGAAGCGGAAGAGAAGGATGACCCCTTCAAGATCAAGGACATCGGCAAGATCCTCACCAGCCTCGGCTTCTGGCTTGTGGCTCTCCTGTGCGTACTGTACTACTCCGCCATCTTCCCCTTCCAGAAATACGCAGTGAACATGCTTCAGTGCAACCTGACTCTTACTGCACCGGCCGCCGGTTCGTTCTGGGCAGGAGAGACAGTGACCATAGTCCAGTACATGATTATGCTGCTTGTCGCCGTCTGTTCATTTGCCAGCAACTTCATAAAGAACAACAAACAGCTCAAAGCCGGACTCATGGCCATCGCGGTCATCGCTCTGGTTGTCTACTGCTACATGGGATTCAAGCGCGGCACGGCCGAGACCATTTTCGCGGTGTTCCCGCTGCTCGCAGTCGCCATCACCCCTATCCTCGGCAACTATGTCGACCATAAGGGAAAGGCTGCCTCGATGCTTCTTATCGGTTCGCTGCTGCTTGTCTTATGCCACCTGACCTTCGCCTTCGTCCTGCCCCTCTTCAAGGGTAATGCTGTCGGCGGCACGATAGTGGCTTATGTGACCATCCTCGTGCTGGGCGCAAGTTTCTCGCTCGTGCCCGCCGCCCTGTGGCCGTCAGTACCCAAACTCGTCGACTCCAAGGTCATCGGCTCCGCCTATGCTTTGATTTTCTGGATTCAGAATATCGGCCTGTGGCTCTTCCCCATTCTCATCGGCAATGTGCTGACCCATACCAACGCTCCGGGAACAGCGCCCGACCAGCTCAACTACACTTGGGCTCTTGTGATGCTCGCCTGCCTGGGCGTCGCGGCCATGCTCATCGGCCTCTACCTCAAGGCTGTCGACCGCAAGCGCAATCTCGGCCTCGAGCTTCCCAGCATCCAGGACTAATTGGCAGCACTCGCGGCGCGCTTGCGCGTCAGAGACATATTCACACTCGAAACCGCTCCCAGCACGACAAGCATCAGGGAGCGGCTTTCGTGTGTAAGGGTTGCAAAGAGAATTCCCGTCTCCCAGCCAAAGCCGTAGATCTGCGACATGGCAAGGGCTATGATGTAATGGTAAGCGCCCATTCCTCCGGGAACAGGAATCAGAGATGCGACGTTGCCGATAGCCGAGATGAAGAGTGCATCGCCAAAGGTGAGCCCGCCGAGTTCGGGCATCGCCCAGAAAACACACTGGCACATAGCCACATAGAAGAACCAGATGCCGAGAGTGTAGACCATGAAACGCCACTTGTGGCTGATTGCTCCGAAAGTTTTGAAACCGTCGAGAATACCGACCATCCATCCGGCAAGTTTACCGAAGAACTTGCTGCGGTCGCGGAGCTTGAAAATAAGATAGATGAAAACGCCTATGGCAACCACGGCTGCGCCAAGGATAACCCAAAGCTGCGTGGTCATACGGCCGGCGGCCGGCTTAAGCACGGACTCACGCATGAAGCTGCCTATCTCGTCGTTCTTGAAGATAACGGCGAGAACGGTCACGACTATCACCATCACTACATCCCAAGTGCGCTCCATGATCGTAGTGCCGAATACCTTGTCGTAAGTAGCGAGTTTGGTGGTGACTCCTGCGCAGCGCACGAACTCGCCGCTTCCGGGAATGGCAAGATAGCTCAGACTTCCCACGTTGGATGCATCCCATACGGTGATCCTCTTGGTAGAAGGATCCAGCGGCAGGAGCATGTCCTTCCACCTCTCCGCCCTGATCGCGATCGCTATCACGCACGCGAGTGCCGACAGACCGACTCCCCACCATTTTACGGTGTGGAGGTTCTCCACGAAGACTTTCCAGTCGATGCCGCGCAGCGCAAGCCATATCAGAAGGCCGGCGATTCCGAGCAGCGCGATGTATTCCAGAATTTTAAGAGCTTTTTTTGCCATAGGTCGGCAAAGATACATATATTTTAATTAAATTTGTATGTAACAGACAAACGTATGAAATCCATCCTCGGTATCGGTAATGCCCTGACGGACATTCTGGCAGTCCTCCCGGACGATTCTCTCCTTCAGAAGTTCCACCTCCCCAAAGGCAGCATGCAGCATGTCGACAGCGAGACTGGCGACCGCATCTGGCAGGCCCTCAAGCCGCTTGGCGTCAAGTACGTGGCCGGCGGCAGCGCAGCCAACACTATTACCTGCACTGCCATCTTCGGAATGCCGTCTTCATTTATCGGCAAGATCGGCGAAGACGAACTCGGACTGCTCTTCAAGAGTGATCAGGAGCAGTACGGAGTGAGGACGACGCTCCTCAAGAGCGAAAAGTCCAGCGGCCGCTCGATGGTCTTCGTCAGCGGAGGCAATGCCGAGCGCACTTTCGCCGTCTACCTGGGTGCAGCCCTCGACCTCGGCCCCGACGACCTTAAGCCGGAGTACTTCGAAGGCCACGACTACTTCCATATCGAGGGCTATCTCGTCCAGAACCAGGCCGTCATCCGGAAGGCAGTAGAGCTTGCCCGCGCCGCCGGATGCATCATCTCCCTGGACATGGCATCCTACAACGTTGTTGAAAGTAACGAAGCCTTCCTCCACGACATAGTCGACCGCTACGTCGACATCGTCTTTGCCAACGAAACCGAGGCCCGCGCATTCACCAAGCTCCCGGACGCGCAGTCCGCTCTGGACGAGATCTCCCGTCACTGCAAGATAGCGATTGTGAAGGTTGGCAAGAACGGTTCGTACGTGAAGTCCGGCGATGAGCAGTACCACATCGAGCCATGGCCGGCCGACCCCGTCGATGCCACCGGCGCAGGCGACACCTACGCAGCCGGATTCCTTTATGCCCACTCTCTCGGCATGCCTCTGAAGGTTTGCGGCGAGATAGGCTCCATCATCGCAGCCAAAGTGGTCGAGGTTATCGGAACCAAGATCGATATTCCACGCTGGAGAGACGCCAAACAGGAAATCCGCGAACTCATAGCCGCCAACACCAAATAATGAGCATACTAGTTTCAGCCGCCAGATACCTGTCGATCCGCCTTCACGCCTCGAAGACGCCCACAGGTTTCGTGCCCCTTTCGAAGGTGCACACCGCGGTTGTATTCGTGGATGCCGATGAGCCTGGAGTTCAGGCACTCATAGATTCCGTCGTCAAGTATTTCTCGTCTAAGGGGATCAAGGCAGGCGTCTTTGCCGTAAGCGCGGCAAAGGTGCCGGAGCAGCTGAAAGGCGCCGTCGTTCTCGGCCGGCGCAATGTCGGCTGGTACGGCAAGCCCCGCCGCCACGGCAGACGAGCCGTCAAGACCGACCTTGGCGAAGAACTCTTCGTCAATCTTTTCGGCAGGTATAACTTCACTGCGGAGTTCTGCGCTTCGGCCTCAAATGCTTCTTTCAAGGTCGCCCGCTCCCATTCCTCCAAGGGAGTCTACAATATGCTCGTCACCTCCGAGGGCTT
>DGVM01000219.1:5299-5966 GCA_002395925.1 Bacteroidales bacterium UBA4284 | reverse complement strand
TCTCGTGGATGGTTACAAGCACAGATAATAGTGACCAATTGCGGTCGAAAAACGCCCAACGCGAACTGGTCACGGCAACCTCCAGCAACATTCGGATTTTCCATCACAATCCTTCGACCGCGTGATAGCCGTGCTATAAATGAAGAGGTGAAATCTCATAACAGTTTTGCCTTGAGCCGCTGGCGGGCTTTGGTGACGGAGGCGGGAGAAATGCCCAGGAGGACGGCCTGCTCTGATACGGAGAACTGCAAATGAGAAAGGATGTAAGTGCGGATGTCTCCTTTTGTGAGACCGGGGTGCGCTTCCCGGAGGGCTTCCGGACTAAAGCTGAAGGTGGACCTTTACGTCGCGGGTCTTCACCGCCAAGGCAGTAAGGCCGTCCGGCGCTACACCATGTTGGAACTCAAGGACCGCTTTGCCCTGATGTGCGCCGCTTTTGGGGAAGAGCAGTATAAGGTTGGCGAGGATTTTGAAATGAATAGGGGAAAGTTACCAAATGTTTACCTAGTCAATAAAAAAGCCCATAGAACACAGCCCCATTTCAAGGTATTGCCTCATTGTTGACAGCACTCTCATTTTCTTTGCGTAATCCATAAGACGGGATATGTTGCGATCTTTGCGCTTGAGATAGTTCCTAAGAATTTCAACAGCCACTTCCGTCCCGATC
>DGVM01000219.1:0-5123 GCA_002395925.1 Bacteroidales bacterium UBA4284 | reverse complement strand
CAGAGAATGATGCCAGAAATCTCCGGGACCACCACTTTCCTGTGCTTTTCTATTGCGACGTAAAAACCGTCAGGGATTTGTGTGGTAAGTCCATAATAATCCCATGCAGAATACCCTGTAAAAGCAGGAAGGAAAATTTTCTATCGCAAGCGGGATGTCATGTACCGTCGGAAAAAATAATTATCTTTGTAAATGACAACAATCAATTAGCCCGATGAATAAAAAACTGTTATTCGCCGCCATTGTATTTTGGGGTATCAGTGCCCCTGCCACTGTGGCACAAGTGTATCTTCACTCTCTTGAGCCGGTCAGAAAGAATGCTTATACCGTTGCAGCCGATATGAGGAAGATTCCGTCGGTAGACCATTCCGACGACCACGTAATCGCCATCGGCGGGGTTCCTTATAAGACGGGTTTCATCCTCACCCATCTGAATTTCGGACAAGACCGGCAGGGTTATGTGGAGTATAGCCTCAAAGGCAGGTACAAGACGCTCACTTTCATCATGGGGACGTCACCAGTGAACGATCCCAACTTCGGCAAAGGCATTCTGGGCATTTCTCTGGATGGCCGGAAGGTGGTTGACGAAATCATTACATCACATTCGGTCCCCACCAGGATGACCCTTGATGTGAGCGGGGCCGACATGCTACGTTTTGAACTCACCCAGGGGGAGGTGGCCGTTGGAATCGTGGAAGCGGCTCTTTGGACTGCGTCCCAGACACCGAAGGAACTGGGCAGAACCGGTCGGGTAGGCGGAGCAAAGCCTGTGAGTCTTGTGGGAGAACTGCGCCCTTATTTCAAAAACAACGGGCACACCTGCATTTCTCCAAATGACGGGGATGAACATTCGGTGAGCATAAACGGCCGCACATACACATCCGGTCTCAAGATGCGGGCGGCGCAATCCATTCTCAGCAATGCCGAGGCTGCTTCGCTTTTCAACCTGGACGGAAAGTACAAAACGCTTCGCTTTATTGCCGGGCCCGAGGATACCCGTGGCGGAGAACAGGGCGAAGGCTGGCTCACGGTCAGGGCCGACGGGAAAATCATTTACGAATACGAATTCACCAGCACAGACATTGTCAAGCAGGTAACCCTTGATATAGAGGGCTGCCGCCAACTGGCCTTTGAGAGCGAACAGCGCCAGCATAAGAGCTTCATCATAGCCGCCGACATCATGGTCTATCCCGCCGGTCAGGAACCAGGGGATGCAACGGGTGACGCCGTGGAGACGGCCGTGGTGGACCCCCGGCTCAGAGCTCTTCCCGATGTGTGCAAGCTCGTTTCCAATATTCCTCCTTATGCAGTGGCCGGGCGTGCCAACCAGCAGAACAACGTATTTGACGGCCGCTCCGAGCATATCACCTTCTCCATGGGAGGAGTAAAATTCAACGAGGGCGTTATCCTTCAGTCGGTTACACACGTGATGAACGACAATACCCGGGCCGATGCCATGTTCAACTTGGGCGGAGAGTTCGACTATGTGAGCTTCACCGCAGGATGGGTGTCCAAGTGTGGCGTACTCAAGAACGACACCCTCCGGGTCTATGCCGATGACAAGGTGGTGATGAACATGCCGCTCATTGCCACACACCCCAACAAAGATTATGTCGTTCCCATATACAAATGCCAGCGCCTGCGCTTCGAAAAGCGCGGCATGGAGTCGATGAATCATCCGGTCTTTGGTATTGCCGACATCGTGGTGTACCGCGGCGAGCCCGTAGAGAATGACCTTTTCCGGCACCCTACGCCGCCGCTTCCGGACGAAGTTGACCTCATCAGTCTTGGCGATCCATACATCCTGCACAGCAACTCTCGTGACCGGGAGTTCAGTGTGAGTGAGCACAGGTATCTTGACGGTAGCACCAAGAAGCTCTACTACGAGGTGGGCGGACGCCGTATCTACAGTGGATTCGTCCTTGCGACCAGCGTACACTTTGACATGGAATTCAAGGGTGGAGGGGCGGCCTCTGCGGCGGTTGCCGCCTCGAGCATCGGCTCTTCGGTGGTTATCGGCACCATCGGCAACGCCACAATATCGGCCGTGTCGCCCTTCGGTGCGCTGCTGATGCTGGCCGCAGGCGGTTCGGGCTATGAAAGTTCATGCGCGGCCTTCAATACTTACGGTGCCTACGATGAGGTAACCTTCACCGTGGCCTGTTACAAGCAGGCGATCAGCAAGCAGCGGGAAATACTGCAAATCGGCGGTGACGGGGAGGTGATTCAGGAGATCGAGATTTCAGACTTCATGGAACCTACTACATTTACCATTCCCATCGGCAAGTGCCACCAGTTGATGTTTTGGCTCAAATGCGGTGACAGTGGCTCCGGCGATTACCTCTTCTATGATATCAAGCTTCGCAAGACGGGCGCTCCGGCCTTCGAGTTCGGCAAGGGCAGCGTGAGTTCACAGATAACAGCCGGCAGTGCCGCTACCGTCAGTGCGCAGGCGGGAGCGTTGGCCGATGCCGCACCCTATACGCTCCCGGTTGAGACTTCCCAGCTGAGGCGCCTCGAATGGGAGAAACCCCAGAGGACAAAGGTGGAAGCCATCGACAAGTATTTTGCGGCCTGCTGGATGCTCAAGGGCAAAATAGACAATTTCCTGGGCACAACCCGCGATTATGGCATAAACAGAAAAAAATACGCTGCGCTCAGTGGCGCCACTTACGACAAGATGACTGACGGCGGGGCGCGCTACGACTACCGCACGCAGGCCAAGGTCGTTACGGCCTCTGATGGAAACAACTACCGCGCCATCGAACTGCTTGCCAATGGGCAGCCCATCGAATTTGACCTGCACCAGCAGCGCAACAATGCCATTATCAGTGCTGCGAAGGCTGCGGTGGCTGACATTATGCTACTCAAGGTAGATCAGGCGACTGCCAATCTGGCTCTGCCTTCGCTGGGACTTGGGGCCCTATCTGCAGGAAAACTCATCAAGCAGGCTGCGGCCATGCTCGATGCCTACAAGGAGCAGCTTGAGGCCCTTATTGCCGAGAAACAACAAGAGAATAAACTTATTGCTTCGCTGGAAGAGGGCGCCCTCAACATTGACGGAACGCCGTCCACTGACAGCAGAATATTCATCAAATAAGGATGGAGACGATTTTTCCAATTACCCACGACAGACCCTTCCTGCGGCATTTCCTGACCCGTTTCCGCGTAATAAGCCTTTCTCCCGAAATGGTGGAGAGCCTTCGCTTGCACAGCGGAACCGACCGCTATGCCGCCTATGGCTACGGCCGCTGGCTTTCCTGCGTGAACCCGGAGAAGGACAGCCTGGATAAGGCCGATGTTCTTCTGCTCGATGCTATGAATGAAGTCCCCGACGCCAAGACCGCTCTTGCCCTGATGCATTACGACGGCAGGGTGGCTTCCGGAAAGGCCGAACCTGGCTTGTATGCCTTTTTGATGCAGGAAAAACCGGGAGAGTGGAGCGAACTCAGGCAGGTTGTCGGCCTGGAAAATGCCATCTTCGGTGAACATGGCATCAAAAAGGATACCGCCTTGGTGGCCGATATTCTCCGCAAGCAGATTCAGAAGCATCCGGATGTGGACACGCTCTACTATGAACTCCTTGGCTGGGCGCTCATGGACGATGATCCTGAGGCAGCCGAGGAAGCATACCGCACGGTTATCGGCAGGGGAGACGAGGAAGGCTATCTTGGCCTTGCATACCTTCTGAGGAAAAGGGATCGGACCGATGAAGCCAATGCTGTTGCTGCGGAAGGTGCCCGGAAAGGGGACTTCCGCTGCCGGCGTTTCTGGGCCGTGATGGAGCAGGAGACCTTTGAAAAGTTGTCACCTGAGCGGCAGGAGGCCCTCCACAAGGAAATTTCCGAGGGACAGGATTACGCCATCACACATCACGACCGTTTCGCCTGCTACTGCAAGGGATGCAATTACTATCTGGGCGTACTTGGGTTTAAACAAGACTATATCAAGGCACTGGAGCCTCTCCGAAGGGGGCTGGAAATGGGCGATGGCCGCTGCGCCGGACTTCTTGCCATTATTCAGGAGAGCGGGGAGTTGCCTGCGGCGCTTCAAATGTCCCCCGCTGAGATTGCCTTCCTGCGCCTGCAGGCGATACGGATGGGAGAGCACGACCTGGATAATTTGACATCGCTGGCCAAGGACTATGTGTGCGGTCTTCTTCCGGAGCACGAAGAGGAAATAGAGGATCATCACTTGAAGACCTTCATGGATGTTGCCCTTGAAGCCGACGAAGGGCCGGATGCCACCGGCGTTCTTTCCGTTTATCCGGAGGGTTTCTACTATGTCTGGGATGCCGATGAAAGGCTTGATCTTGACAACCTTGCCGTAAAAATGGGCGCCCGGGGCGTTGATGTCGTGCACTTCTCACCGCTGCTCACGCGCCTTACAAAGGCCCTGAATCTGGAACACTGTCACGTTGCCATGCTGGTGGACAAGGACGCTTATGCAAAGGACCTCCCGGACAATATGACCGGAACCCTCGTTTACGGCCAGGGTGCAGAGATGCGCGGTCCCGTGGCGTTTGTGTTTGAGACGGACAAAGGCTATGAACTTCAGCCCCTCAAGGGCCTGCAACGTACGTTCATGCTGCTTGAACTTCTGAGGGCAGCCACCGGCGGCCTTCTCCGTCAGCCCACCGACGAGGAAATCGAAAGGATTGGTGCCCCAAACGTAGGTGGCTTTGAAGAGTACGACGATTACGAGGAGGATGTGGATGAGGAGCTTTTCGATGACCCGGACATTTTTGACGATGCCGCCCCCAAGGAGATTACCGTGCCGCTATCTGAACTGGACGAGGCACTTGGGAAAGTCAATCTCTGCCGTGATACCTTGCTTCTCGTACTGCCAGATGACCCCCGCTATGAATTTGTGGATACGGAAGACCTGCTTTATCCTATCAAGGACAAGCTGGAGGCTAATATTGAGGCGCATGGCGGTTATATGATAGATGGGTGGCAGTTTGTGGATTCCCGTCAGACACCCATTGACATCCGCTCCCGCGTTCGCTTCAAGTAACGTACGACCACCTGCCGTGAAGGTAAAGCCCTCCCGAATCAAGCATTTAGACGCAATAAGAGCAGCGGGTCTCGCTGCTCTTTTTGTGCCTCGGGCGGGAATCGAAC
>DGVM01000204.1 GCA_002395925.1 Bacteroidales bacterium UBA4284 | reverse complement strand
GGGTATCGACAAGCCCGACGTACGCTTCGTGGTGCACTGGGAACCGCCAAGCAGCCTGGAAGCCTATTCCCAGGAGGCCGGACGATGCGGACGCGACGGCAAGAAGTCTTATGCCGTGCAGCTCTGGAATCCGAGCGACGTTGCCCGTCTGCACCAGCTGCACGATGCGTCTTTCCCTTCTCTGCAGACCATAGAAGACATTTACCAGAAACTGCATATCCACTTCGGCATCATATACGAAACCGGCGAAGGACGCACGCTGCGCCTCGACCTGGAGGCTTTCTGCAAGCAATATGGCATACAGCGAGCCACGGCCCACTATGCATTGAGGTACCTGGAGCAGTCGGGGCATATCAGTTACGAAGAAGATACCGAATTCCCGACCAGGGTGCGCCTGCTCACGCCCCGCAGCGAGCTGTATTCCACCGACCTGCGTGAGCCTCAGATGGTTCCGCTTCTGGAATCGCTCATGCGCGGTTATCCCGGCATCATGTCCTACTCCATGCCGATAGACGAGGAACGTCTGGCCCGCGACTGCGACGCAACCGTCGTCTGGCTCCGCCAGCTGCTGTACCAGCTGTCGCTCGAAAGGGTGATAAACTACATTCCTGCCGACCGCAGCAGTCTGGTGTTCCTGCATCACAACCGCTTGACCCCCGGCAACATAGACCTTCAGCCCGAGCGTTACAGGCTGCTGCAGGAACTCGACTCAGAAAGGATTGACGCCGTTGAGACATATCTTTCGACAGATTCAATATGCCGCTCACGCCAGCTTCTCTCATACTTCGGACAGACCCAGACCCGCGACTGCGGCAGCTGCGACGTCTGCCGCTCGCTCACGAGCGGGGAGCGTACGGAGATTCTGATAAAAAGATTTATCGGCGAGCATCCGGGCTGCTCGCTCGAGGATCTCAAAGCATTTGTCTGCAATCCGGCCAATGGCCTTGCGGAGAACGCATTGGCTGTTTATCGCCGGATGGTTGACGACGGCACCGTCAGCGGCACAGACTGAGGACCTGCAGGCACATACGGCTGTTGTGGTAGGGACACTTCCATAAACCTGCCTTGGGACGGTCGAGGTCGGGACTGCCGGTCGATGAAATGGTCCGAAAAATACTCGTAAGGGCGGTTGATTTTGCCCGTCAGGGCGTCGTGTTCGGTACGGAGCCGGTGCAGTATGTCGTTTAATTCCATTGTTTTGCCTTGTTTGCTATTGGTTACAGTGCAAATGTCGGATTTGCGTGCAGGAAAAACAAATACTATTTTTTCCATTTATGATACTTTTTAACTAAGTATTGCTTGAAAACAAACATTTCCTAAAACTCTCTGAACTATAAAAAATAAATGATTAACTTTACAAGACAAAACAGGTAATCCATGAAACGTATATTATCGGCACTCGGCGCACTCTCGCTGCTTGTTTCCTGCAGCACCTCACCTTCCCTTATGGACGCAAAGCTCTTTGAACGCGAAATCGAAGGCCGGCAGGTGGGGCTCTATACACTCAAGGGAGGGAATACTATCATGCAGGTCACCAACTATGGAGCCCGCGTGGTGAGCCTCTTCACCCCGGACAGGAAAGGCGAGATGACCGACATAGTAGTAGGACATACCAATCTCGACGAATACATCACCCCTCCGGGCGAGCGCTTCCTGGGGGCGTGCGTGGGGCCCGTAGCCAACCGCATCGGGGGCGCCAGCTTCGAAATAGACGGGCAGATATTCAATACCCCTGTCAACGACAACGGCAAGAACACCCTCCACGGCGGCCCCGTGGGAGTGGATCACATGGTATGGGACGTCGTTGAAGCCTCCGGCAACTCCATAACCCTTCATCTGCTGCACCCCGACGGGCAGGAAGGATATCCCGGCAACCTGGACATGACCATGTTTTATTCGCTAAGCGAGAACGGAGAATTCATAATCACCTACAAAGCCGTTACGGACAAAAAGACCCCCGTCAATTTTACCAACCATCCTTTCTTCTGCCTTCGCGGCGAGGGCTGCGGGAGCGTAGAGGAGTACGAAATGCAGATCAAAGCCTCCCATTACATCCCCATCGACTCGCTGAGCATCCCTACCGGCGAAATTGCCCCGGTAGAAGGGACTCCTTTCGATTTCCGGACGCCGCAGCTTATCGGGGCTCGTATCAACGAGGATAACCTGCAGCTGCGCAACGGCCATGGCTACGACCACAACTGGTGCATAGACAAGACTACGGACGGAGTGGAGAGTGTCTGCAAGGTCAAGGATCCCGTGAGCGGGCGCACGGTTGAGGTCCTTTCCGACCAGCCCGGCCTGCAGTTCTACAGCGGCAACTTCTTCCTCGGCAAGGAGAAGGGCTCCAACGGCAAGGTGCTGGAGTTCCGCAGCTCGCTTGCCCTCGAGACCCAGAAATACCCCGACTCAGTCAATCACGACAATTTCACCCCGGTCCTTCTGAATCCCGGCGAAACCTACACACATACTTGCATTTACCGCTTCGGAGTGGAATAGCGGCCTGCGGCGCTCTCAGCCTTCTATCGTAAGGGTGTCGTATGCGGGATGAACATGCGGCGGCAGCTGCTTTTCGAATTCGGCATGCGGCGGCAGCAGGTGAGACAGGTGCGTGATGTAGGAATCCTGCGCACCGACCCTTTCGAAGAATTCCAGGCATTCGTCGAGCGAGAAGTGCGAATGATGCTGCCCCGGCTTGACGCAGTTGAGCGTGACGGCCCGCAGCCCATGCAGCTTCTCGAACTCCTCATCCTCAATGAGGTTCATGTCGGTAAGGTATGCGATGTCGCCGAAGCGGTATCCCAGTACCGACAGTTTCTTTACCTTGTGGTGCCACCCCTGGATGGGAATGACTTCTACGCTGCTGCCTTCCTTTCCGGCGTTGCCCAGATGTCTGTAACCGAAACCTCTTTCCCATTGAAGAACTTCCTCGCCGGCGTTGGAATACACCTTGAAAGGCGCGGTGCCGTCTATCGTATGCATGTGCCATTCTGGAGCTCCGGGATATTTGGGTTCGGCAAAGGCGTATGCGTACATGTGCCGGAGCGATTCCTCAACGTAGCGTTCGCAGTATATGTTGACCGGATGGCTTTCGCAGAGGTTGAGCGCCCTGGTGTCGTCGAGCCCTCCTATGTGGTCCATATGGTTGTGGGTCAGGAGAATGGCGTCGAGATGAACGATGCCGGCGCGAAGGGCCTGAGCACGGAAATCGGGACCGCAGTCAACGAGTATCGTAAGCCCTCCGTATTCCACGAGAGCCGACGCCCGCAATCTTTTGTCGCGTGGGTCGGCGGACTTGCATACCGGGCAGTTGCATCCTACCATCGGAATCCCGGAAGATGTACCGGAACCGAGAAATGTCAATCGAGTTTTCATAAGGTTACGTCTGTTATCTGGCCGCATAGCCCGGGCTCGAAGGGCCTGCGCATGCGTATGTAATTGCCTGTATATCCTTCCATGAAGCCGTCGTGCTGAGTGGACTCCCAAAGCACCCTCTCCGGAATGCCGTGGTTGGCCTCCACGAACTCGTCGTGCAGCTGCCTGCATAGCTCTTCCAGAATCGCCACGCGCTCCTTCTTGACGGCTTCCGGTACCTGTCCTGGCATGCCCCAGGCCGGCGTGCCCGGACGGCGGGAGTAAGGGAAAACATGAATGAAAGCCGGACGCACGCGCTCCTGCAGGAAAGCCCTGGTGCGCTCGAACTGCTGCGGAGTTTCGCCGGGAAGCCCCACCATTACGTCTATCCCGAAGAAGACCAGCGGTTTGCCGGGCGCCTGCATTGCGTTGCGTATATAATCGATGCGCGAGGCGAACAGGGCGGTGTCGTAGCGTCTGCCCATGGCGGCAAGCTGCTCGTCGGTACCTGTCTGCAGCGGAATGTGGAAATGCGGCTGGAACTTGGTGCCGCCGGCAATCCAGTCCACGATCTCTTCGGTTATCAGATTGGGCTCGATGCTTGAAATGCGCAGCCGCTCAATGCCTTCCACTTCGTTCAGCGCCTTGAGCAGGTCGAGGAACGACTCTCCGGTGCTTCGTCCGAAGTCGCCGGTATTGACTCCCGTCAGGACGATTTCCTTCACTCCCTGCTGCGCTGCCTTACGGGCGTTTTCTACACATTGGGCGATTGGGACGTTCCTGCTGTGCCCGCGTGCGTAGGGTACAGTGCAGTAGGCGCAGAAGTTGTTGCATCCGTCCTGCACCTTGAGGAACGAGCGCGTCCTCTCTCCGCTGCTCCATGCTGCGAAGACGTCGCCGTCGGGATTCTCCTTCCTCTGCACATCGGGGTCGGGGCTGCTGTATTGACTGATGAGGCCAAGGGTTTCCGGTACGACCAGGGATTTCTCGCCGCAGCCGAAGACTCTGGCCACACCGGGTATTCCACGGTAGTCGCCGGGGCGTAGCTGGGCGCTGCATCCGGTAACGACTACAATGGCCGAAGGATTGACCCTCAGCACCTTGCGTACGATGTTGCGGGACTTCGCATCGGAGGTGGCGGTGACGGAACAGGTGTTTACGAGATATACGTCGGCACACTGGTTCCATGGGACAACCTGCAGCCCGGCCTCCACGAAGCCGCGTTCGTAGGTGCTGGTTTCCGCATAATTGAGCTTGCAGCCCAATGTCAGGAAAGCTATCGTCTTACCGTTACCCTTGCCCATTCACATTCACCTCCTACCGGCGGATTCTTTTTGCTGACGCTCACCTGCAGGCCGCTGACCTGCGGGAACGCTTCCGAGATGCCGTCGGCGATGCGGCCGGCGACGTGTTCCAGAAGATTGGAGGGGACCGCCATACAACCCTCCACTATGCTGTAAACTACGCTGTAATCGACTGTGTCGTGCAGATCGTCGGAACGCTCGGCAGCGGCTGTGTCGGCGTCGAAGCTCACGTCCACAATGAATTCTCCTCCCAAGATGCGCTCGCTTTCCAGGCAGCCGTGGCGGGAGCGGAAATGCATGCCCAGGAGTTCTATCTTGCTTGTCATTCTATTTCTATAACTTTCATGTTCTTCTTGCGGCCTATCTCCGCCATCGCTTCCTGCATCTTGCGGTCGCGCGATTTGAAGAATCCTTTCAGGAATTCCAGGGTATGGTTGTATTCCTTCTGGTACGAGAAACCCATACCGTTGCGTTGCGAGAAGTCGAGGCTGCTGGTGTACTCGTCGGCCGAATGGCTGAACAGCTTGAAGCGCAGTTCGCCGCTGTTGTCGAGCTTGAGCTCGAGGTCCAGGTCGCCCACTATGTCGCCGTATGCACTCTTGGACGTCACGTTCCTGCGGTTGCCCACCGAGCCGCCGACGATAAGTCGGTTGTTGAACAGCTGCGTGGATATGGCGACGTCGAAGATGTCGGTGCCTATGTTGTCCTGCTGGTACCCGAAGCCGAAGTCGAGCGGTATGTCAAGTTTCTGCAGAATATTGTTGAGCTGGCCGGCTACTATCTCTCCCACGTTGGAGTAAATCATGTTGCTGCCGTTCACGATTCCGGAGTTCTCTTCGGGAATGAAGGTGCCGAGCAGCAGCAGGGCGACGAACTGTTTCTGGATCTTGTCGGTTGTGTTGAGCGCCGCATCGACTGCCATCTTGGTGGACGGGTCGAGGTCGGGCACGTCTATGGCAAAGGCCACTTCGGGACTGCGCAGCTTGCCGCTGATGCCGAGTCCGCATTCCACCACGCGGCGGCTGGCTACGGAAGCGGTGTCGGCAACGAGCGCGCTCAAGGTGGTCTTTACGTTATGAACGGCATGGATGTCGAGGCTGCTCTCCATTACGTCGCCGTTGAACTTGATGGAGCTGCCTTCCTTTATGTCGAATTCCTTGCTGACTATTCCGGGAATGTTGAAAAGGTACTTTCCCTTGTCTATGTTGTAGTCGCCCTTGAGCTGGAGCTTGGAGCGTGCGGTGTTGAGGTCGAGGACGACGTCCGCGGAACCGCCTGCGGTAAGCACGTGTCCGGATTCCTTGTCTATCTCTACGTTTGCGAGTATGTCGGGGGATATCCTTGCCCTTGCGTGGACGGTCACACCTCCGGAGGGCCGTGCGGGCTCCTCCTGCTCGGCCCGGGGACTGTCTTCGCCTTCCTGCCGGGGCGTCTTGAACGTGAGCAGGTTGCCGGTGGAGGCTGCGGAAGAAGAGGAGAGCGGTACGTTGACCGTTCCGGCTCCGGCGCTGGATACGTCGGCGTCTATTCCGAGCGCGCTGAAAGGCCCGCGTACACGGCCCGTTCCGCTTACCGCGAGGTCTCCGTAAATCATGATGGGGCTGTTGGAATTGCGTATGTCGATGGCTTTCAGCCTGTTCATGTCGAGCTCGGCGTCCAGGCGGGGGGCGGTCAACTTGCGCATGTCGAGACTGCCCTTGAGAACACCCATTCCGCCGTATTCGTCCTTGACTCCTATATTGTTGAAAAGCAGCTTGTTGTCGTGTATTCCAACGGTGCCGTCGAGAATGTAGGTAACCTTTGTGTAATAGACTTTTCCCCGTACTCCTTCAAGCCTCAGACCGTCGCTTGATATGTTGATTTTGTCGGGGGTGCCGGAAGCCTCCAGGTTGCCGTGCAGGTAACCGCCGAAGTCGGAGAGAATGCTCTTTATGAACGGAGAGGCTATGGCGACGCCGAGGCTGTCCAGGGCTGCGGATGCCGCAAACTTCTTGCTCTTTGTGTTGTAATTCCCCTCCAGGCTCAGGGCGCCGCGGCCGTCAACGTAATTGTCGAGACCGAAGGAGATGGTGCGGGTATTGTCGTCCCAGTCGCTGTCGAGCCGGAAATCGCCGGCGGGGATGCCGTCCAGCGTAAGGCTGCCCAGGTCGAGCCCCGCGAAGAGTCCGAGCTTGTCGGAGGTGGGGGAAAGGAGGGTCACGTCGCCGTCCAGAAGACCCTGCAGCTTGGGAATGGAACCGCCTGTAAACTGGTTGATTACGTCAAGTTCCAGCTCCCGTATGCTTACGGACAGGGTGTCGGTGTCGCGTTTGCTCACACCGCCGTCGATAGAGATGCTCTGTCCTCCGCAGGCAATCTGCAGCCCCTGTGCGGCAAGTCCGGCAGAGTTCAGCCTGAGCGTTGACTCTCCGACTTCCCAGGTGTCGCCCTTTATGCTTATCTGCGAAGGCCTTGTGAATACGTCTATCATGAGCGAGTCGGCACTGTCGCGTCCGAATGCTGCATCTACGTACAATTCGCTGCCGCCGTCGAGCAGGCCCGACTTGTCGTAGGTCAGGGAAGTCGTAAGTGTGTCGCGGTTGGCCTCTGCTACGAACGCTGCCTTGTGGAAGGGGAGGTCGCCTATGCTCAGGCGGTCGGCCGATGCGGTGCAGCCGAGCCTGTTGCCGAGATTGTCCAGCGAAATGTCGAAGTGTTCTGCCTGTATGTTGTTGTAACTCAGACCGGGAGAGGTTATGTATCCCATCAGGCGGCCGTTGCTGTCGAGGTCGGCGTTGATGGTGGTGCCCTGCGAGATGCTGGCTCCCGGGAGGATGAAGGCCAGGAGTCCGCTGACGTCGTGGAATACTGCGTTGAGGGACCCGTCAACGGTGGACTGGGAGTCGGAGGCCGCATCTTTTTCGGGTACGAAGTATGCCGGCAGGTGCCGTTGGAGCGATACCCGCTTGATGTCGTTGATCAGGGAGGAGAAGTCGGCGGTGCCGTTGTATTTTGCGTCCAGGGCCTGCGAGGAGAGGATCAGCGTCATACGCTTGTCGTTGAGTCTGGCAAGCGCCTCTACGTCGCCGATGTTGTAGGTGTCGCTGTTCCTGGTGAGCGTGAGGTCGGAGATAAGGATCTGCGCAGGTTCTTCCGCCTGCAGCCCCTGTTCGGCGGAAATGATGCACGATACCGCCGACTTGCCGCCGCGCTTGTCGAGGTTGAGGGTGGCGAGGTCGAGATCGTTGATTTCGGCCTCGATGCGTCCGGTCATGTTCTTCCAATCGACGCTTCCCGATATGTTTGCCATGGCGTTGGGGTCGGAGGAATCGAACTTGAACTGCAGGGACGACCCCGACATTCTGCCCGAAAGGGCCACGTCGTTGTATTCGTATCCCAGCGCCGTCAGGCTCTTGATGTCGAGACTATGCAGGTTGATCTGGAGTGGATCGCCCAGACGCCCTTCTGCGGCTGCCTTGAAGGTTCCGGGCCCGAGAGCGTCGGAGCACAGAAGCTTGCCGAGGTCGAAGCTGTGGCCTGCGATATTGGCCTGGAAGGTGATGGGCTTGCCGCTTACGGTGATGTTGCGGGTGCCTCCGTCTATCGTCATGCCTCCGATGGGGGAGCTCAGGTGAATGGAAGCCGTCAAATCGCTCAGCAGTCCCTTTGCATGCCCGTTCGCGGTGAAGACCGTACCCGGAGCGAATTTGGATATGTCCGCGCTCGCACCCAGGTCGGCAAGTACCTTCTCCAGCCCGCCGGAGCTGAAGCGGACGCCGGTCAGGTCGGCGTCGATGAACATGTTGCTTGCCTTGGGAATGCCTGATACCGTGCAGCTTACGGTTCCGCTTACATCGCACTCAGTGCCCTTGAAGATGAGGTCGGAGACCCTGAAGTTGCTGACCGGACCCTTGAAGCGTGCCGATTCTATTTCGGCCTGAAGGGGACAGTCGTGGAACACCGAACCGCTGTAGGCGCTGATGGAACCGAATACCAGATGGCTCCTGCCAATGTTGAGGTCGAGTTCTACGTCCCGCAGGAAGTTGGACCAGGCGCTTGGGTTGTCGTAGTAATTGAAATCGGCCGTCGGCATGAATATGCGGCTGCCGGTCCCGTCTTCGTACAGCAGGTTTGTGATGTTGGTGCGCCCCGCTCCCACGGCGCAGCTGCCATGCAGGTTGGTGATTCTGTAGCCGCATCTGTTCTCGCGGGCCGAAAGCTTGTCAACCACGGCGAACACGCGTTTGCCCCGGAATGATATGTCGTGGGCCTTGAGGTCGAAACTGAGGTCGAGGTTGCCGAAGTCGATGCCGTACTGGGGCACGTAGCTGAAAGGCCAGAAATTGACCATTCGGAAGCGGGCGCCTCGGACATTGAGCTTGTGTACGGAGAAGAGGGTATCAGCCGGCATGGGGGAGTCGCTGTCGGAGCCTCCCATCCTGAAAACTCTTGTCAGGTTGATGGAATAAGTGCTGTCCGGCTCTATTCCAAGCTGGAAAAGGACGTCTTCCATATCGACCCGGCCTATGTGGATGCCGCCTTTCCGCAGCAGGCTGAGAGGCGAAATGGTGGCGGAGAGCTTGCCTACGTGTGCAAGCGTGTCGAGGGTGCCGCAACCGCGTCCGTATCGGTCGGGACAGGGGTTGTCGTCGATGATGGTTACGTCGCGCAGCGTCACGGCATTGAACGGATGAAGCTTGATGGAACCTATCTCAAGGCGCCCGTCTATCGCTCCTGCAAGCTTCTGCACGGCATAGCGCGCAAGGGACGTCTGCACTTTCGGGAACTGCAGGAGAAGCAGCCCGAAGAGCAGAAGTATTATGAAGAGCCCTATGACGCGGGCCGCTATGTATCTTGCTTTTCCGATATTCAAAAACGCGTTTAACCTACAAATTTAATAATTATTTACTAAATTTGCGGTTGCCCCAAGGGTATTTTGTATGGCAGACATTATTCTCGGCATAGAATCATCCTGCGACGACACTTCTGCCGCAGTCATCAAGGACGGCTGGCTGCTGTCCAACGTAATAGCATCACAGGACGTGCACAAGGCATACGGCGGCGTAGTCCCCGAACTTGCCTCCCGCGCCCACGAACTCAATATCGTTCCCGTAGTCAGCGAAGCCCTGTCCAGGGCCGGCGTGACCCCTGACTCCCTCACGGCCATAGCGTTCACCCGCGGGCCCGGACTGCTCGGGTCGCTGCTGGTCGGTACGTCTTTCGCCAAGGCCATGGGCCTTTCGCTCGGCATCCCCATCGTCATGGTCAACCATCTTCAGGGACACATCCTCGCAGACTTCATAAAGGAACCCGGCGTAGAGGTGCGGCAGCCCAGCTTCCCATACCTGTGCCTGCTGGTAAGCGGGGGTAACTCTCAGATAGTCAGGGTTGACAGCCCTTTGGAATATACCATCCTGGGCCAGACCATCGACGACGCCGTCGGCGAAGCGTTCGATAAGTGCTCCAAGATGATGGGACTGGGTTATCCCGGAGGGCCTGTGATAGACAGGCTCGCAAAGCAGGGCGACCCCCTTCGCTTCAAGTTCGCGAAACCCCGCATACCCGGTCTTGACTATTCATTCAGCGGCATCAAGACCTCATTGCTGTACTTTGTGCGCGACCGCATGGCGGAAGACCCGTCCTTCATGGAGAACAATAAGGAAGACATCTGCGCATCGTTCCAGAAAACGCTCATCGATATCCTTCTTGACAAACTCATAAAGGCTTCCCGTCAGACCGGCATCAAGGAAATCGCCATCGGAGGAGGAGTCTCCGCCAACAGCGGACTTCGTGAGAGGATTGTCCTTGAAGGAAAGAAACGAGGATGGAATACATATCTTCCGGAATTCAAGTTCACCACCGACANNACAATAAGGAAGACATCTGCGCATCCTTCCAGAAGACCCTCATCGACATACTTATGGACAAGCTCGTCAAGGCCGCCCGCCAGACGGGAATCAAAGACATCACCATAGGCGGCGGTGTGAGCGCCAACAGCGGTCTTCGCGAGCGCATGACACAGGAAGGACTCAAGCGCGGGTGGAACGTATTCCTGCCTCCCTTCAAGTTTACCACCGACAATGCAGCCATGATAGCAATTGCCGGGTATTACCGCTTCCTGGCCGGGGAGAGTGCTCCGCTGAGCGTCGCCCCGGTATCCAGACTTGCTGATTTTTAACAGGTTAGTTAGTCTATGAGTAGTTTCACCGAAAAGTACGTAGCTTCGTTTATCGCGCAGCTGCAGTCCCGCAATCCTGGCGAATCCGAGTTCCACCAGGCGGTCAGCGAGGTCCTCACCAGCGTGGCGCCTACCCTGGAGGATTATCCTTACCTCCTCGACGACAAGATGGACCAGGGACTGGTTTAGAAACAGTATGGAAGAGAACAGAACACTGATGGCCAAGCGGATACGGAGTATCCTGCTGGTAGAGGATTCCATCAAGTATTATTCTACATACCTTCCCGCCCTGTACAACATGGTGCTCCAGCAGAATACCAAGTCGATACGGGACGCCCTCAACGAGCAGCAGCCGATTTCTATATGCATCGACGGCAAGACTGGCCGCGCTTACATGAAAGCATAAAAAAACCCGCTGACAATCAGCGGGTTTTTTGTGGTGCTGGCGGGAGTTGAACCAGCGACACATGGATTTTCAGTCCATT
>DGVM01000115.1:9562-15161 GCA_002395925.1 Bacteroidales bacterium UBA4284 | reverse complement strand
AGATGGATTTCTCCGATAGTGATGCAGCCGTGACAGAAATCAACCAATGGTGCTCTGATCATACGGGCGGAATGGTGCCGAAAGTGTTGGAGAGAGTCAGTATCGACATGCTCTGCTATCTGTTCAACGCCTTGTATTTCAAGAGCGAATGGAAGTTCATGTTCGACAAGTCGGCCACCTCAGATGAAGATTTTACCAACGGTGCCGGTCAGAAGGTGAAGGTGAAGATGATGAGGCAGGCCGAGAATTACCAGTATGCCGAGAATGACATTTACCAGGTGGTAAACCTCCCTTACGGAAACGGAGCCTTCTCCATGATGGTGTTCCTGCCCAAGTCTGGTTACGGCATTCCGGATATCATCGGCCAGCTAAAAAAGGCAGATTGGAACAATTACCGCCTGGGTATGGGAATGAGCGAAGTGGACCTGTGGCTCCCTCGATTTGAAACCAAGTTCGGCATCAAACTCAACGACATCCTTACAGCGATGGGAATGCCCAGGGCGTTCGATGATACCAGGGCCGATTTCAGCGCGATGTCTCCAGATGCCTTATGCCTGAGCTTTATTCGTCAGGATGCCGCCATCAAGGTGGATGAAGAAGGCTCTGAAGCCGCTGCCGTCTCTTCTGCCGGAGTGTTTGTTACTTCTCCCGGCCCCAACCCCCATGCAGTATTCCACGCCAATCATCCGTTCCTGTATCTGATTACGGAGTCGAGCACTGGAGCCGTGCTCTTTGCCGGACGCTATTGCGGCGAATAGCGCTGATTGTCCACCACTGTCCACCGTGTCCACTCCGTCCACCGGTGGACAAAGTGGACGGAAGGGTTTAGGCCGATGCCGATGATCCGGGCCGATGGTGCCCTGTTCCAGCGGCAGTGCCAGTGCCAAGGTCGATAAAGGAAGCGGTACTTGCTCGTCTGTCAGTTTGGTTCTCCGCTGCGCTCCGCCCCAAACAGCCAGACCAGCAACCTCTATTGCCACCCGTCGCTGTGAGACTGTGTCAGTTGCCGCCACGGCGTCAACCGCCACAGACTCACGGCCGCCCCCACGCTCCATTGGCCCACGCCTCCGGCTCCCGCACTTTTAAGGGAAAAGCGGTGTGCAAGACTGTGCCGGAGCAAGTCCGTCACAGACTTGCACCCTCCCATCCCCCCAACCCCAGGGAAGATAATCGTCCGGGAGGCGGAGTACCGGAGCCAGCGTCGGTGCCCTGAATCCGGGCACTTTTACCGTTAGACTTCGTTTGGGGCGAATCAAAAGTGGAGAACCCGAGTATTAACTAGGCTCTCCAACTCGAGAAGTAATCTCAAAAAGGTATATTGATTTAATAATACACTCTGCTTATTTGGTATCTTGGTAAACTAACTTAACATCAACAATATCACCACTTTCTCCACATAATCATAGTGCTTTTGCCTTCATTAAATCTTTTCCGGACAGCGTGAGGACCATATTCCTTACGCCGCCTTTTTCGTAAAAGTAAACTCTCATTACCTGGCCGCGGATGAGGGCCAGTTTGTCAAAGGCGAAGACCATCCTTCCTTCGTTACCGGGGGTGACGGTACCAAGGCCGTAGGCCAGTCTGGGGACGATGGCTTTCTCGTACTGGAGACCGCGCTTGGTGCGTTTGCGGCTTTCAACGGCAAAGCGGGGTGCAGCTATCTCATAGCTTACGGCCGAGGTATTCTCCAGGGAGAGGACCAGTATCAGGACATCGTCCTTTACGAAGATATTCTCGCATAGGAGGGAAATGCCGTAGTCCCGTACGCCTATGTGGTAAAGTTCCTGTGGCCGGCGCGCAAGGCCCTCAAGGGTGAAAGTGGCCGACGGCAAGCCGTCGGCGGAGGAATGGGATGAAAGAAAAAAGGATGAATCCTTCGGATGATGATTCCCGGCGTCAACGCCGGGGAGGGGGCCGGTACCGTATTGCGCGGCGGGGGCGGTACCCATTTGAGCGCTGGTGCGGGTGTCCACCTCCAGGCGGTCGGGATGTTCGCGATAGGCAACGAGGAAGGTGTGCATAGCGCCGGAGGTCTCCAGGCAGGAGATGGTGGTGCAGTGGTTGAAGGCTTCGCGGGCACGGACGGCGACGAAGTCTTTGGAACCGTCCACGATGCGGGCCACGAGGACGCGGTCTCCGAGGCTGAGGTATTTCAGGTCTGAGGCGAAACGAAGGTGGACCACCTGGGAGGTGCTCACGAAAAGGGTGTCTGAAGGCTGTGCAGAGGCGATTCCGGAGCATAGCCACCCAAGCAAAAATATGGCAATCAGGAGTTTCGTTTTCATCGCTTTTCTACTTTTACAAGGTAAAACTCATAGCCGCTCACGACGTTAACGGAGACTTCGCCGGTGGCGCTTTTGGCGATGGTGGCGCCCGTACGGATGACTGTGTTGGCAATGTCGCCCACAAGTCCGCCGAAGGTCCTTCCGGCCGTGGAGATGGCATCGTCGGATGCCTTCCTGGAGTTCTTGGCGGCGGAGGTTTCCGGGCAGTAGATTCCCGGCAGGCCGTCGCCGTCGTATGCTTCCAGAGAAAGAGGGACGATGCGGCCGCTCAGTTCCAGGGAACGGACAGAAAGCTCCAGCCGGTCGCCAATTTTGCAGATGGCCGAAAGGTGCGTATTGGCGGGAATGCTCACGCCGTCCACGGTCAGATCTTCCAGTAGCCGGAGGGTCACGCGTTGGCCGTTCACCAGCTTCTGGTCCCGCACGAACATACAGCGAAAAGGCCGTATGCCCACCTCGGATTCCGATGCGGGCTCATCGTCCAGATAGGAGATAATCCCGTCGGAGGATGATGAAGACAGATCCACACGCCGGGTTTCCGGCTCGGCAGTTTCCTCTGTCGGCTCTTCTGCAGTGCCGCCGTTGAGCACGTCGCGAACCATTTCTGCTCGTTTGCGGTCGTACTCCAGCTTTTCTTCCGGAGTCATCGGCCGGGCAGAAGAACCTCCGCCGGGACGATGGCCGCCACCGGAGGATGCCCGCGGACGGCTAGGCTCCTCAGAAGGAGCAGGAACGCCAAAGGTCCTGGCCACTACGGCTTCATCGGATTCAGCCACGCGGGGCTCGGAGGCCGCTTTCTCAGCAGGGTCCCCGGAAACCAAGGAAACATCCTCTCCTTCTTTTTCATCCTCATCCAGCTCGGCAAAGTATTTGTCGAGCGACACCGCGCCGCGCATAGCGGCACTCTTGGAATCGGGGACTTCCTTGATTTCCCCGTCAGGGACTGTGAGGGTAACGCTGTCGAGGGCGGGCCCGGAGCCACGGCCCTTGAATGAACTCATCACCATCATCACGATGCCCACCGTAAGCATCGAGGCAAGGCCTATGAAGGCCCACATCGTTTTCTTATCTACTGCCATAACACACTGAATGCTTTATATAAATACCAGATGGCCATAACCACCATAATCGCCACAGCGCCATACACTCCCAGGCGCACCCATTTCGAATCCTTTTTCATCGCTTTCTGGTCTCTATCAAATCATTGGAAATCACCTTGAAACGCTCAATCAGCAGCCCGTGCGGATTGGCATCGGAACGCCGCCCTTCAATCACCTGACAGGTACTCACAAAGGAGTATAGGGACACCTTGCTTTCCCGGACCACATACTGCCGGGCATAGGTCCTAACCTGCCAGGGATAAGAGGACGAAACTATCTTCACCGAATCCACCATCATCTGCTGGCTGATGTTGGCCGATACGATGCGGCTGTAATAGCCCTTCTCGGCCAAGTCCTGCGAATAGTCGAATGCGCTGCGGTCGGCCAGATTGAAGGCCCGGTCCAGATTCTCCTGGATGGTCTGCTTCTGGGGAGAGAGCGTGAACATCAGCTCGTGGAAGCGTGTCACGTGGTCGCGGATTTCCACATCCTTGGAGAGGATGGCGTCCGTCTGCAGGGCCAGCAGCAAACTCTTGCCCTGATCTAACACGTAGATTTTCTGGCGCTGCTTTTCGGCAAAAGAGAGAGCCCAGAGGGACACCACCAGCGCAAAAAGGAAGGCTCCGCCGACCGCCACAATCGTCAGCACGCTCTGTCGGCGGAAGCTCTTCTCGATATCTTTCTTTATTCCTAGAATATTCATAATCAACCCTTTTTAATCATCATTGCAGCCGCTTTCTTACCCATCACGGCCATATTATGGGAAAGCGAATCGGCCCCGCTGGACTGAATCACCCAACCGGCCATCGTAGGCACGGAGAGCAGGCAGACCAGTGTCACTGCATCTAACACCAACAGATGCAGCGGCGCCGACATCGTGGGAATGATGGAACTCCCCTGCAGGGCCACCAGCATGGCGCCCTTCAATTTGATGTTCACCATATCCACCAGAGCCGTCAGCGGCACCCAGAACGATATCTGGATGTAGCGGGCCAGCCAGCCTTCAATGTTGGAGTCAAACGTAGGAATCAGCGAGAACGCGAACACAAACGGTCCCATCAGTCCCAGCACAATCAGGAACACGCTGGACACCATCGTCAGGATGTACTGCTCCAGCTTCACGATGATGGAAATAAGGGCCGATAGGATGCTGCCGGTATCGTTTACCACCTGGCCAATCTTTGCACTCACAAAGCCTTTTACACCACCCCAGAGGCGCTTGAAAAAGCCGGGCTTCTCGCCGCCATTGGAAAGGGCCGTCTCGGCTATTGACTGGGCAATGGCAGAGCTTTGATAAGACAGGCCGTCCACATTCTCCGTGGCGTTCTCTCCCTCCATCTCCTCTTCAAAGGCCCCCAGCAGAGAGTCCTTTTTTCGTGCCTCTTCCACGGCGTCGTATATCTCGTTCACCCGGCCCATAATGCCGTCACGGTCGGTATCCACCGCCGCGCAGATGCCTTTGGTAATCAGGTGTGTCACATAGTCGATCGGCGTCAGTACCGTGGTATAGAAACTGCACGTCAGCATCAGCACCGCGCCCGTCTTTATCACTGCCGCCATATCCAGACGGCCATAAGGCTCGTTCATCATCCGGTTGTACCAGTCGATGATACCGAAACTCGCGGCAATACAAGCCACGGCGCAAGCCAAGCTGTAGATGGCGCTGTGGTCGGCGGTGAAGATTTGCATCTTGATTTCCTGCATCATTTCAGGATAGTTGAACTGTATCATAGGCTTAGTACTTTATTCGGAAGGTTTCGTCAAGGCTCTCTACGGCTTCGGCCATCCGGATACCGGCGTCGATGTCCTCGTAGGAGCCCTTGATATGATAATACATAGCGGCGCTGGCCTTGGAGACTTGCCGGTCACATTCCAGCAGGCCCTTCAACCGCTCCTCCTCGCTCACCTGAGACTTGCGGTCCAGGAACTCCCGGGCCCGCTTCACTTCGCGGGAGGCATACAGCAAGTACTGGAAGCCCTGGTTCATCAGGGAGCGTCCGCGGGCATAGGTAATCTGGTTCCCGTTGATCTTCTTCAGGGTCTCCACATAGCGGGTAAACATACGGGCAATCATCTCGTAGTTCTTGGCAATCCGGATGACGGACTGTGCCTTGTAGATATCGCTGCGCACTTCTTTATAGCGCTTATCGGCTTCCTGGAGGAATTCCAGCTGCTCTTTGGCTACGCCCAGATTCTCCAGAAACTGCTCGGTAT
>DGVM01000115.1:0-9487 GCA_002395925.1 Bacteroidales bacterium UBA4284 | reverse complement strand
CCATATTGTCCCCGTCCTGCAGGAAGGAGAGCACCGCCTGCGCAAGGTTGGAGGCGTCAAAAGTGGCCCACTGGGCCGATGCCCGGGGCGCTGCCGCCATCATCCCGATGGCGCACAGCATCATTGTAATCCATCGCTTCATTTCACCAACTTTTTAATGGCTTTGATATAACTGCCGCCGCTCTTGGCGACAGCAGTGGCAAGCCGTTCTTTGTCCCTCTTCTGGGAGGAAAAAGCAATCTGCTCCTCCCGGGAAACCTCCAGCCGCATCACGAAACTCTTCTTGTTCCCCAGATTAAAGAACACCTCTCTTCCGGCCGCTCCGGGAAGACGGAGCCTGTTCATCGACAGCACCATTCCCTTATCGTCCTCACTCAGTCCCAGAACCCCGGCCAGTTCGTCGAACTTGTTCACGTACTTGGTCTGGTCCAGCAGAATCTTTACGCCAGAGTTCTCCACTATGGTATCCTTGATGATGGGCGAAGAAGTGATATCATTCAGCTCCTGGGTCACCACCATTGCGGCGGTCCGGTGCTTACGGGCGGTCTTCCACAGTTCCAACATATAGGTGGCCATCTGACTGCCCATAATGGCTTTCCAGGCTTCCTCGATACACATCACCTTGAAGTCGGAGTTGGAGCGCATCTTCTCGTTGAAAGCGTCCATTATCACCAGCGTGGTGATGGGATAGACTATCTTATCGTCCTTGATGGCATCAATCTCGAACACCACAAAACGGTCATTCAAGATGTCGATGCTCTCGGCTGAATTCAGAAGATAGCCATAACTGCCGCCCTGGTAGAACTGCTCCAGTGTAAGGAGGTAGCTCTTCAGGTCGAAGTATTCCTTCTCCACACCATCCCGGGCCAGCTGCCCGGAATAGGTATCCCGCACGAACTCGAAGTAATGGTTGAACACCGGGTCGGAGTCCTGGTCCCACTGGCCCAGGAACGCGTCCACGCTACCCTTGATGAACTTCAGCTCCGCGGTGGTGACCGCCTCGCCGTTGCGCCAGAGCACGCACATCAGCGTGTACAGGAAGTCCAGCGCCTGGGCATCCTCTTGGAAGCGCCATACGCTGCGGAACGGGTTGAAGGATATCGGCTTGCCCTTCTCGAAGGTGTAGTAGCTGCCGTCCTTACCGCCTGACTCCTCGCGGATGATATGGCAAAGAGCCCTGTAGGAATCGCCCACGTCTATCAGGAAACAGTGCTGCCCGGCTATGTAGCAGGCCCGCAGGTACTTGTTCATGAAGAAGGACTTGCCGGAGCCGGAAGGGCCCAGCAGGAACACGTTGTAGTTCACGATGAGGCCCTGCTCCAGGGCCATTTCTTGTATGTCAAACCTCAGCGGTATCAGCCGGATACGGTCGCTCATCTTGAGCACCCCGCCAGGAATCCCCGGCTCAAAGCCATCGCAAATCCACAGGCACAGCGCCGGCCGCAACTCCAGGGTCATGTATTCCGTATAGGCCAGGCCGCTCTCGTTGCCGGGGATGCTGGCCCACATCTGCGCCGGAGCGTTGGACATATCCCGCACGGGCACGAGGCCCAGTCTGGAGATAGCCGAAGTAGTCGCGTGCTCATCCGTAGAGAAAACGTTCAGGTGGCAGCGGACAGTTGTCATCTGCTCCACGGAGGCTTTCTCCAGGTATTCGTTAATCTCTTCGGCGTACTTGCGGTTCTGGGCGTTCCGGAGGCTCATACTCTGCATCTGACGACGCTTACTGTCCAGCTTGCCGTGCAGATCCTGCATAGGCTCTTTTACGCAGAACCAGTTCACCACGTGCTCACATTGAAGCCGGTCTCCCAGCTCGTGCAGATAGGAAAGCGCCACGGTAGAATGCTCAGTACTCAGCTCTGGAACCCTCCTGCAGGAAGACACTTCACCGGGCAACTGGTCCAGGTCCGAAAGGAGGTGGCATACCACCCGCTTTCCTCCCATCACCATAGCTCCAGGTTCCACCTGGATATCAGCCAGCTGGTCCGGGCCTTCGTCCGTAAAGTTCAGGTAATCCTGCAGAATGCCGGGACGTCCTTCCACTCCGAAGATATCATCATCGGTAAGGTGTCGCATCTCCAGACCGGCCATCGCTTCAAACTGAGCAGCCGCCTGAAGAGCAGCTCCCACGGCGCTCGTGGACAGCATATCTGCAGATATCCCCAGCAGCCCGGAGCCCGCGCCACGTACGTGTTTCTTATTGGAAAAGCAGAGCCACAGCAGGCACTTGTGGTCCAGGTACTCCCGGCCGTCGAAGTGTCGCTCATAGGCTTCCTCCAGAAAGCCGGTGGCCTTCTCGGCTGTGTACTTTTTCCGCATGAAAATGTCTTGCTTGTGCACCACCGTGTAATCTGGGAGCAGGCCGATGGCGCCGGCCATCGATGCAATAACGGCATCGTACTTATCCTCATTTAAGCGGAAGGACGGCGGGAGCGTCACTTCCCAGCCCACGCAGATGTCTCCGCGCTTGGAAAGAATCACGCCCTCGCTGCCGCTCAGTATCGGGAAGCAGTCCCGTATGTTTATCGTTTCCATACTTTGCTGCGGATTAAGATAAACTTAGGCAGACGCCGCCCGGAGAGGAAGCGAGACAAGCCTTTTTCGCCCCATCGGCCCTGGACTTCCAGAAGGCCCAGATAGGCCCCTGCGCCCAGCAGAAGAGCCGTCGCGAAGCCCACGAACGAGCCCAGCGCACTGCCAAGGATAAGGGAAAAGACCAGGACCGCTCCCAGGGCACACAGCGCCACAGGAATGTAGCGCCCCTGTACGCCAAAGAAGGTGAAAGGCCGGTCCAGATTCCTGTAAACCCTGTACCTCATAGGCCCATATAGTTTTTGATGACTACGGCGGCAATCAGGCAGAACACAATGCCGCCCGCCCAGCCGATGGCCTTCTGGGTGGCTTCGTTGTCGCCGCTGGACATCTTGACGCCCACGACGACCAGAGAGATAATCGCGATGATGGCTATCACGGCCACCACCACGTCATAGACTACCGACCCGGCTCCCCGGATCTGGGAATTGGCTTCATTCAAAAATGAAATGGCATCCTGAGCGAATGCCGAGACATTAACGGCAAGCGTCAGGACGCCAGAAACCGCATATCTCCTACTTCTGTTCTTCATCACTTGATGCGTTTTTATTGATGATACTGTTCACTTCGTCCAAGTCCTCGTACGTCCGGCCGCTCTCGACCGCGTAACGCTCTACCAGGGACTCGGCATCTTCCACCTTCGGCTGGGGCTTGGGTTTGGGTTTCTTCTTACGGGGAATCCGCATGGGAAACTGGATGTCCTTCGCCTTGGGGAAGATTTCATACAAATCAATCTCCTTAGCCATAATCTATCAGTTCGTTAAAGAGTCCTATGATGCCCGGATTCATCTTCCGGATGGTCTTGTCCTGGAAACTGATGGTGGAACGCAGAAAGCTTTCCGAACCGTTCTGCTCCCGCTTCATTCCGATAGTGACTCGCACCTGGTTCTTGGCCACGGTGCAGCCTTTCTCGATAAACCACTGGCGAATGGCATCGTACTGTTCAGGCTTCTCTTTGCCGTGGACCTTGTTAAAGAACAGGATGGCGTCCTGCCCGTTGGCCTTGAATACCGTCGCCAGTGACTTCATAGAAGCGATAATCATAGGGTCTAACTCCACGGGGATAATCACTTTATCCAGTACACCGGCCGTAGCCATTATGCTCACGGGGTCGGCTTTGTTAAGCGAGCCTTTGAAGTCCATAATGATGTAGTCAAAGGCTTCCCTCATCGTGGGGATCTTCCGGGCCAGAGCGTCCAGCTTCTCCGGAGAATGGTCCCGGACGGTGACGATGGGATAGAAGGCGCGTTCGTCCACTTCGGTGCCCTGGCTCTTCAGATACTCCAGTTCGCGCCTGCGGCAGAATGAAAGACTGTACTCCGGACCGTCGAAGTCCATGAGCATAACTCTCTTTCCCAGTTCGTATTTCAAGTACGAGGCAAGCAGCATGTTGAAGGTGGTCTTGCCGGTCCCGCCCTTGGCGGAAAAAAACGATATCACTTGCATAAGCGTCCCAAATTTTCTGACGCAAATGTAAAAGACCGTAAATGGAAAGCCAAATTCCGGAAGGTGCTTTTTGTGGTTTTCCCCTCGCAAAAAGTAGAAAAACCAAATGCCCTGGAAGTGTGTAGGATGGCGTTTTTGAGCATTTTCAGTTGAAAATTCGTATTTTCGCTTTTGCAGAGCCTCCTAACACTGTAACTATGGACCAACCCAAGCAAGAGAGGATGCTTAGCCTCCTCTATCTACTGGCAGGTAACAACTGCGTCACGCTGTATAAAATGATGGAGAGATTGAATCTTTCCAAGCGCTCTATGTTCCGATACTTTGCAACACTCCGGGAACACGGGTACGATGTGAAACTCCACCCCGGGGATATATATCGGCTTGATAGTTATGAGCCTTGTCAGGCAGAGGACTCGGAGCGGATCCTTTTCACACACGAAGAAGCCGTGCTGCTCAGTCATCTGATAGAGACCCTGGACAACACCAATGTAATGAAACCCACGCTTCAAGGCAAGCTGGCGTCGGTTTTCTATCAAGAGACGGTGGCACCATACATCGTCCACCCCTGGAACTCCAAGAACGTGGAAGTGCTGTCGGCGGCAATTCACGACCACCTCCAAATCTACGTCAAGGGATATGAATGCTCCTACAAGGGAAAGAAGAAGGACTATTTGCTGGAGCCCTACCAGCTGAACAACAACTGTATTGACCTATGGGCGTACGACGTGGCCGATGGTCACTGTAAGCTACTGAAAGTGGCCCGTCTGGGAGAAGTGACGCTCCTGCAGAAGGAGTGGGAGTATGAAGACAGGCACCGGCAGAAGACCTATGACGTATTCCACATCGCTGGTGATACGCCATTGGAACACGTGAAGCTGAGGATGGAACTGAAGGCAAAGAATCTGCTGGTGGAAGAGTATCCGCTGACCATGGACCAGGTATACCAGAAAGACGGCTTCTGGTACTGGGAAGGACCGATTTACGGTGTGCTGGGTGCCGGCCGCTTTGTGCTGGGGTTATGCGATGCGGTGGAACTGCTCGAAGGGGAACAGCTCCGGAGGTGGGTCCTGGACCGGGCGAAGGATGCGGGCGTTAAGTTCCGCTAGGTGCGCATCAATTGCTCTACGGCGTCCAAGATTAGGAATAGAGGAAGAAGGAGGAACTTCAGGATGAGCGGTGTGCGGCGTTTTGTTCTCATGGTTGTCAAACTATTGGTTTGACGACAAAAGTATAGCAAAAAATCTGGAATACACAATTTTGGCAAGGTAAAAGTTGGGCAAAATGATATCCCTTCAAACATCACTAAAGGTGTTAACACTATTAATTCGGATTAATACAGAAAAAATCTTAAATTTGTAGGTTAAGTTCCAATAATAAACATTTATAGGAAGTTGTCCGCTTATGGATATTGATAAGAAACAACTGACCGAGGAAGAGATAAAGCTCCGCTATATTACGCCGGCTCTTCAGAAAGCAGGTTGGTCCCTTGATGATATTTCCATGGAAAAATACTTCACGGATGGCCGTGTCATAGTCCAGGGAAAGCAGCACGCCCGCAAACAAGGGAAAAAATATGATTACCTGCTTAGCGTCTCCAAGAATCACCCGATTGCAATTGTAGAAGCGAAGGACAATAACAAGCCTCTTGGTGGTGGTATGCAACAGGCAATGGATTATGCTCAAATTCTGGACATTCCCTTCGCATATAGCTCTAATGGTGATGGCTTTCTCGAACACGACTTCCTGACAGGATCCGAGACACAGGTTTCTCTTGACAACTTCCCTTCGCCTGACCAACTGAAAGAACGCCTATACAAGTTCAAGGGCTATACCCCTAAAGAACTCGAAGTCATAGACGAGCCTTACTACTGGGATCCATATACGAATGTCCCGCGCTACTATCAGCGCATAGCCATTAACCGGACCATTGAAGCGATTGCAAAAGGAGAAAACCGTTGTCTGCTTGTGATGGCCACCGGTACGGGTAAAACCTTTACGGCGTTTCAGATTATTTATCGGCTGGTTAAATCCGGATGCAAAAAGAAGGTCTTGTACCTGGCTGACAGAAATGTCTTGATTGACCAGACAATGGTTCAGGACTTCAAGCCTTTCAAAAAAATCATGACTAAGATTCAGAATAAAAAACTGGATCCAGCCTATGAAATCTATATGGCTTTATACCAGCAGCTGGTCTCTTACGAAGACGGCATTCCTGATCCTTTCACGCAATTCTCACCCGAGTTTTTCGACCTCATCATTGTTGATGAGTGCCATCGTGGGAGCGCCAAGGATGATTCCGAATGGCGTAAGGTGCTAGAGTATTTCAAATCTGCCACGCAAATAGGTATGACGGCAACGCCAAAGGCCGTATCTGGCGCTGACAATCTACGATACTTCAACGAGCCGCTTTATACCTATTCTCTTCGCCAGGGTATCGAGGATGGTTTTTTAGCCCCCTATAGGGTCACCAACTCCTTCATAAATATAGACTTAGAAGGCTGGGCACCAGAGGAAGGCGAGGAAGATATTGACGGAAAACTCATTGAACAGGGGTTCTACCAGCGTCAAAATTTCGGACGGGATATAGCTATTATCAAGCGTCGGGAAATTGTTGCCCGTCGTATCACTAAAATGCTTCAGCAAATAGGCAGAATGACCAAAACAATTGTCTTCTGCGCTGATATAGAAGAGGCGGAGGCAATGCGCGAACTACTGGTTAATCTTAATCAAGACCTTTGCCATAAGGATCCGCGATACGTTATGCGGATTACAGGTGACGATAATGTAGGCAAGAAGCAGCTTGATAATTTTATTGATCCGGACCAAGCTTATCCAACAGTCGTGACTACATCTGAACTGCTGTCCACTGGTGTTGATTGCAAGACCTGCGGCTTAATTGTAATCGATAAAGAAATTGGCTCCATGACCGAGTTTAAGCAGATTATCGGCCGTGGCACTCGCCTGAAAACTGACAGAGGCAAGTGGCACTTTGAGATTCTGGATTTTCGCAATGCTACACAGCTGTTTAAGGATCCCGATTTCGATGGCGACCCTGAACCTGCCGTTCCGTCTAAAGTTGTGGATGGTTACCATCCAAAGCCGAAGCCGGCTGGAGAACTGCACGAGCCGGGAGTCCCATATGGTCATACTAAATACCATGTTAATGGGAAAGACATCCAGATTGACACGGAGAAAGTCTCCTATCTGGGTGCAGATGGTCATACCCTCGTAACAGAAAGTCTGACAGACTTTACGCGAAAAAATATTCGCGGCAAATATGCCACGCTCAATGATTTCATCAATAAATGGAGTGCGACCGAACGCAAAAAAGCCATAGTCGATGAACTTCAAGAATACGACGTTCTTATCGATGCCATTCGGGAATCGAACCCTAAACTGGCTAATGCCGACATTTTTGATATCATTTGCCACGTGGCCTTTGACAAGAAGCCTCTCACACGCCGCGAGCGGGCTAATAATGTTAAAAAGAGTGACTACCTCACCAAATATGAAGGCCTGGCCAGGCAGGTGCTCGAAAATCTCCTTGACAAGTATGCTGACAATGGCATCCTTGAGTTAGAGCGACCTACTATACTCCTTCTCCAGCCGTTCACAAGCATTGGTACTCCGGTTAAAATTATGAAGTTGTTCGGAGGAAAAACCGGCTACGAATCTGCTATCCGTGGACTTGAATCTCAACTTTACAGATATTCCGCATAAACAATGGCAACAAATAACCTCATTAAGTCAATTCAGAACATAATGCGCACAGATGCCGGCATCAGCGGTGATGCGCAGCGCATCGAACAAATGGTATGGATGTTCTTTCTAAAAGTATATGATGCTCAGGAAGAAGTCTGGGAAGTCACAAAAGAAGAAGGATATACTTCCATCATCCCGGAGCAATACCGCTGGCGTAACTGGGCTGTTGACCACAAAGACGGCAAGGCTCTCACCGGTGATGCTCTACTGAAATTCGTTAATGAGGGATTGTTTCCGGCCTTGAAAGAGCTTCCTATAGACGAGAAAACGCCACGTGGAAAAGCCATCGTTAAGGAAGTCTTCTCAGACCTAAACCAATACATGAAAAATGGCGTCTCTCTACGACAGGTGGTTAATGTTATTGATGAAATTGACTTTTCTGATGCCGAAGATCGCCACACCTTTGGAGACATTTATGAGGGTATTCTTAAGGACCTCCAGTCTGCTGGTAATGCCGGTGAATTCTATACGCCACGCGCTCTAACAGACTTTATGGTTCGGACCTTGAAGCCCCAACTGGGAGAATCCTTTGGCGATTTTACCTCTGGAACGGGAGGATTCCTTACTTCTGCACTGAATTACCTGAAACCGCAGGTCCATTCCACAGAAGATGAACGCAAATTCCAAACTTCGGTAATTGGTCAGGAGTGGAAGCCTCTCCCGTACCTACTTTCTATCACGAACCTACTAGTCCACGACATTGAAGCTCCTAATATCAAGCACTGCGATTCCCTGGGGACTAAGATGAGTGACTTCAAGGAAAGTGATAAGGTTAAGGTCATCGCCATGAATCCGCCGTATGGTGGCAGCACTGAAGCAAGCGTCAAGGGTAATTTCCCGATGGATATGCGCTCAAGTGAGACGGCTGATCTCTTTATGGTACTTATCATGTACCGCTTGAAGAAGGATGGTCGGGCAGCTGTTATTGTTCCTGACGGATTCCTCTTTGGCATTGATGGAGCCAAGCTGGCAATCAAGACCAAAATGCTGAGAGAATTCAACCTTCACACGATTATTCGTCTTCCCGGCAGCATTTTCTCGCCATACACCAGCATCGCGACAAACATACTTTTCTTCAATAACGAGAAGGCCCCGGGGTCATCTGCTCAATACAATACCAAGGAGACCTGGTTCTATCGGCTTGATATGCCGGAAGGCTACAAGCATTTCTCCAAGACCAAGCCGATGAAGCTCGAACACTGTAAGCCCATCGAGGATTGGTGGAATGACCGAAAGGAAATCATTGTCGAGGAAGGAGACGAAAAAGCCAAGAAGTTTACAGCAGAAGAACTTATAGCCCTGGACTGCAACTTTGACCAGTGCAAATTCCCGAAGGATGACGAAGAGGTGCTGCCTCCCGCCGAACTTCTGGCAGACTACTTCAAGAAGCGCAAAGCGTTGGATCACGAAATAGATAGGACGCTTGCTGAAATCCAGAGAATCCTTGGTATCGAACTCAATCTTGATAACTAGGCCCTATGAACGGAAAACAGCTTAAAAACAGCATCCTTCAATGGGCTATCCAGGGGAAACTTGTGCCCCAAGACCCGAACGACGAACCGGCATCTGTACTGCTTGAGCGCATTCGGGCCGAGAAAAAGCGCCTGATTAAAGAGGGAAAAATCAAGAAAAATAAGAACGAATCTATCATTTATCGCGGTGACGACAATTCCTACTATGAGAAGTT